>DDKG01000130.1:0-881 GCA_002339265.1 Massilia sp. UBA2604
CCGCTGCTGGTGCAAAGCCTGCTGTTCATCGAGAACCGCGAACTGCTCGACGCCAGCCATCCGCGCCGCAATCCGGCGGTCGAATGGGACCGCTTCTCGAAGGCCGTGTTCGACAAGGCCGTGTCCAGCATTGGCCTCGGTGGCGGCGGCCGCGTGGCCGGCGGCAGCACGCTGGCGACCCAGATCGAGAAATACCGGCATTCGCCCGAAGGCCGCACCAGCTCGACCACCGACAAGATCATCCAGATGGCTTCGGCCACCTTGCGTGCCTACCAGGATGGCGAAGACACCACCGGTTCGCGGCGCCAGATCGTGCTCGACTACCTGAACACGGTGCCGTTGTCGGCCAAGTCCGGCTATGGCGAAGTGAACGGCATCGGCGACGGCCTCTGGGTCTGGTATGGCCGCGACTTCGATAAAGTCAATCAGATGCTCAAGGGCCCGATGACGAGCCCGGACGCCGTGCTGGCTTATAAAGAAGCGCTGTCCCTGATGATCGCCCAGCGCCGCCCGGCCTATTACCTGGGCGCCGGCGAACCCGATCTCGAAATCCTGACCGACAGCCACCTGCGCGTGCTGGCCCAGGCCGGCGTGATCTCGCCGCAGCTGCGCGACGCCGCCCTGGCGGTGAAACTGCAGCCGGCGCTGCACAGCGGCGTGGCGCCGCCGCCGGCCGACGCCTTCGTGTCGCGCAAGGCGGCCAACGCGGTGCGCAACCACCTCGGCTACCTGATTGGCGACTCGCGCCTGTACAACGTCGACCGCCTCGACCTGTCGGTGGTCTCGACCCTGGACAGCAATGCCCAGCAAGCGGTGACGGCGGCCCTGCGCCGGCTGTCCGACGCCGAGCACGCGAAAGAGGCCGGCCTGACCGGCAAGGG
>DDKG01000130.1:1037-8583 GCA_002339265.1 Massilia sp. UBA2604
CAACGAGGGCGCCAAGCTCGATCTCGGCTCCACCGCCAAGCTGCGCACCCTGGTGACCTATCTCGACATCGTCGACCAGCTGCACAAGCGCTTCGAGCCGCTCGATAAAATCGGCCTGCACGGCGTCGAAGTCGATCCGAAGGACCGCATGTCGCAATGGGGACTGGAATACTTCCAGACCCTGCCGGAAGGCGCCGACCGCGGCCTGAAGCCGATGCTCGACGCCGCGATGGCGCGCCGCTATTCGGCCAATCCGGGCGAACGCTTCATGACCGGCGGCGGCCTGCACACCTTCGGCAACTTCAGCCGCCTCGACAACGACAAGATCATGGACGTGCACCAGGCGCTGCGCCAGTCGACCAACCTGGTGTTCGTGCGCATGATGCGCGACGTGGTGCGCTACTACATGTTCCAGCTGCCCGGCTCCTCGGCCCAGCTGCTGGCCGACGCCAACGATCCGCGCCGCGCCGGCTACCTGGCGCGCTTCGCCGACAACGAAGGCAAGGATTTCCTGGCCAAGTTCTGGAACAAGTACAAGGGCAAGACCCCGGCGGAGATCGAGACGCTGCTGTTCTCGGGCGTGCGTCCGCTGGCCTCGAAGCTGGCCGCGGCCCACCGCACGGTGGCGCCGGACGCCACGCTGGAGCAGTTCGGCGCCTTCATCGACAAGAGCCTGCCATCGGCCAACGAGATCGACCCGGAACGCATCCCCAAGATGTACGAGATGTACGACCCGCGTAATATGTCGCTGGCCGACCGCGGCTACGTGGCCTCGGTGCACCCGCTCGAACTGTGGCTGGTGAGCTATCTGCGCACCCACCCCAAGGCCACCTGGTCCGAGGTGACGGCGGCCAGCGTCGACGAGCGCCAGGAAGTCTACCAGTGGCTGTTCAAGACCAGCCGCAAGAACGCCCAGGACAAGCGCATCGCCGGCCTGCTCGAGGTCGAGGCCTTCCTCAAGATCCACGCCCAGTGGAAGAAGATGGGTTATCCCTTCGATTCCCTGGTGCCGTCGTTCGCAACCACCCTGGGCGCCTCGGCCGACCGTCCGGCCTCGCTGGCCGAGCTGATGGGCATCATCGTCAACGGCGGCGTGCGCAAGCCCATCGAGCGCATCGATTCGCTGCACTTCGCCAAGGACACGCCGTACGAGACCCTGGTCAAGCGCAACAAGGGCGGCGGCAAGGAGCAGGTGCTGGCGCCTGAAGTCGCGCGCACCGTGGCCGACGCCATCCAGGGCGTGGTCTCGGACGGCACCGCCAAGCGCGTCAAGACCGCCTTCGTGCAGGCCGACGGCAGCGTCATCGCGCTGGGCGGCAAGACCGGCACCGGCGACCAGCGCTTCGACGTGTATGCGCGCGGCGGCCGCCTGATCGAATCGCGCTATGTGAACCGCTCGGCTACTTTTGTGTTCAATATCGGCGAGCGCTTCTACGGCAGCATGACGGCCTATGTGCACGGCCCGCAGTCGGAGCACTACGACTTCACGAGCGCGCTGCCGGTGCAGCTGCTGGTGACGCTGGCGCCGAGCCTGATGCCGATGATCGAGCCGGCGCCGCCGGCCTCGGCGCCGGGAGCAGCCCCCGCAATGGCCCAGCGCCAGTGCGTGCGTTGAAGCCGGCGGGCGAAGACAGAGGCGGCGCGCACGGCAAGGGCTTGCGCGCGCGCCTGCAGAATTTCAGTATCGTCTCGCTGCGCGACCTGGTCGTGGCGTCCGGCCCGACCATCCTGATGGTGCTGGCGGCCGTGCTGCTGGCCTACTGGTGGGTCGACCCGGCGCCGCCGCGCAGCCTGCGCCTGGCCACCGGCCAGGAAAATTCCGCCTACGAGCAGTTCGGCAAGCAGTACGCGAGCCTGCTCGCGCGCGACGACATCAAGGTCACGCTGCAGCCGACCCTCGGCTCGCGCGACAACCTGCAGCGCCTGCTGGCGGGCGAGGCCGACGTCGCCTTCGTGCAGAGCGGTTCGACCGACGGCGACACCATGAATGCCGCGGATGGCGACGCCGCCGAGCGCCAGGAACTGGTGTCCCTGGGCAGCCTGTTCACCGAACCGGTGTGGCTGTTCCTGCGCGAGGAAGCGAAGGTCACGACGCTCACCGACCTGCGCGGCAAGCGCATCAACCTGGGCCCGGAAGGCACCGGCGTGCCGCGCCTGCTGCGCCAGGTGCTCGACGCCAATGGCATCGAACCCAAGGACTTGCAGATCGGCGACCTGGCCGACACCCCGGCCACGGTGGAGCTGCTGGCCGGCCGCATCGACGGCCTGGTGTTCTCGTCGGCGCCGGAAGCGCCGCTGATCCAGATGCTGCTGCAAACGCCCGGCATCCGGCTGTTCGACTTCGCCCAGGCCGAAGCCTATACGCGGCGCCTGCCGTTCCTGACCCACGTGGTGCTGCCGCGCGGGATCGTCGACCTGGGCCGCAACATCCCGGCCCAGGACTACCACCTGATCGCGCCGACCGCGACCCTGGTGGCGCGCGAGGAAATCCATCCGGCCCTGGTGGGCCTGCTGGTCAAGTCGGCGACCCAGATCCACGGCGGCGCCGGCTGGTTCCAGCAGCAGGGCCAGTTCCCGTCGCCCAAGTACACCGAGATCCCGGTGGCGCCGGAAGCCGCGCGCTACTACCGCGACGGGCCGCCCTTCATGCAGCGCTACATGAGCTTCTGGCTGGCCAACCTGGCCGAGCGACTGTGGGTCGTGGTGGTGGCGCTGACCGCCTTGCTGATCCCGCTGTCCAAGATCGTGCCGCCGATCTACGTGTGGCGCGTGCGCTCGCGCGTCTACCGCTGGTATGGAGAATTGCGCGCGATCGAGCAGTCGCTGGAAGACGCCGGGCTCGAGCCGGCCGACACGGTGCGCAAGGATTTGCTGCGGCGCCTGGACGGGCTCGAGGACCGGGTCAACCACATCTCGGTGCCGCTGGCCTATGCCGACGAACTGTATCGGCTGCGCAGCCACATCCACCTGGTGCGCGAGCGCATTCGCGGCGTGCAGGAAGACAGCGCGATGGTGACGGCGCCGCTGGCAAAGTAATCATTTGCTTCCGATTGCGATTACACTGGCGGCCCCCAGTGTTCTCAATCGAAGGAAGTCATGATTCGCCGTCCGCTGTCCGCTCTCGTCCTTGGCCTGCTGTTCGCCGGCGCCTCGCCCGTCTTCGCCGCCGGCATGCAGGCCGCGCCCGATGGCGCCGCCGCCAAGCGTTCGCCGCGCGAAGCCTATACCAAGTACGAATACCGGATCCCGATGCGCGACGGCACGCGCCTGTTCACCGCGGTCTACGTGCCGAAGGATGCCTCGCGCTCGTACCCCTTCCTGATGCAGCGCACGCCGTACAGCGCCGGCGTACGCGCTGAAGGAGAGCTGCGCTATGGCGTGGACTGGATGCCCGAGTCGCTCGGGCCCTCGCGCGAATTCGAGGAGGCCGGCTACATCTTCGTGGTCCAGGACGTGCGCGGCCGTCACATGTCCGAGGGCGTGTGGCAGGAAATGACGCCGCACGCCAAGCCGCAGCTGGAAAAAGGGGAGGGCGTCGAGGCCCAGGACATGCACGACACCGTCGCCTGGCTGCTGAAGAACGTCCCGAACAACAACGGCAAGGTCGGCATCTGGGGCATCAGCTATCCCGGCTTCTACGCCGCGGCGAGCGTGATCGATTCGCATCCGGCGATCAAGGCCGCCTCGCCGCAGGCGCCGATCGCGGATCTCTACATGGGCGACGATTCGTATCACGGCGGCGCCTTCAAGCTGGCCGCCAACTTCGATTTCTATTCGTCCTTCGTCGCGGCGCCGAATCCCTCGCCCAAATCGGCGTCGGGCGGCGGCTTCGACTACGACGAGGCCGACGGCTACGATTTCTTCCTCAAGCACCTGACGCTGGGTGCGATCGCAGGCACGATGAGCGAGCGCCAGCGCGAGCTGTTCATGCCGAACATCGAGCACGACACCTATGACGACTTCTGGCAGTCGCGTGCCATCGGGCCGCACATGAAGAACGTCAGGGCGGCGATGCTGACGGTGGGCGGCTGGTTCGATGCGGAAGATTTCCAAGGTCCGTTCACCGTCCACGATGCGGTCAAGCGCCACAATCCGGCTGCGGTGAACAAGCTGGTGATCGGCCCGTGGGTGCACGGCGGCTGGATGCGCGGCGACGGCGCGCGCCTCGGCCACGTACGCTTCGACGCCAATACCAGCGACTACTTCCGGCGCAATATCCAGTTCCCGTTCTTCGAGCAGCACCTGAAAGGCGTCAAGCCGGCGAAGGAGCTGGCGCCGGTCACCATGTTCGAGACCGGCACCAATGTCTGGCGCAGCTACGACGCCTGGCCGCCGAAGCCGGCGCGCTCGCGCACCCTGTACTTCAACGTCAACGGCAGCCTGACCTGGCAGCAGCCGGCCGCCAATGCGGGAGGCTACGATGAGTACGTGGCCGATCCGAAGCGTCCGGTGCCCTATATCGGCTATCCGGCGCAGGGCGTGCCGCGCGAATACATGGTGTCCGACCAGCGCTTCGCCGCGACCCGTCCCGACGTGCTGGTATACCAGAGCGAGGTGCTGGAAGAGGACGTCACGGTGGCCGGCCCGGTACTGCCGAAGCTGTTCGTCTCGACGACGGGAACCGACGCCGACTGGGTGGTGAAACTGATCGACGTCTACCCGAGCGACTATCCGACGCCGACTGCGCCGCGCACGGGCAGCGACGTCGGCCCGCCGGCCCTGAAACTGGGCGGCTTCCAGCAGCTGGTGCGCGGCAATCCGCTGCGCGGCAAGTTCCGCAACAGCTTTCAGACGCCGGAGCCCTTCGTGCCGGGCAAAGTGGAAGCGATCCACTACGAGCTGGGGCAGGTGAACCACACCTTCCGCCGCGGCCACCGCATCATGGTGCAGGTGCAGAGCTCGTGGTTCCCGCTGATCGACCTGAATCCTCAGACCTTCATGCGCATCCCCGAGGCGAAGCCCGAAGACTTCAAAAAGGCGACCCAGCGCGTGTATCGCGCGCCAGGCACGGCGTCCGGCCTGCAGCTGATGGTGATGCCTAACTGAACCGTTCGTTGCGGCGGCGTGGGACGCCGCGCTCGAACCACGCTGGCGCGCCGGGAACGAGCGCGGCGCGCACTTCACGGCGCAGGGTGGTGGCCGGAATCACGTCGGCGGCGAGCTCGCGCAGGCGCCGTACGTCGGCCTGGCGGCCGCGCGCGGCCAGCACGTCCAGGATCGCATTCACGTCCTGCACATAGTTGTGGATCTCGGCCGGGATGCTGGGCGCGGCGGTGAAGCGCTTGCGGCGCTCGCGGAAGGCGTCCATCAGGTAGTCGGCATGCTGGCGGATGTTGTCGTCCGGGTTCGGCATCAGGCGCTCGGCCAGCTCGGCGTCGCCGGCGGCGATCACCTGCGGCAGCACCACCCGGATGCAGGAGGCGGCCAGCGCCGGCGCCGTGCTTTCCAATGCCAGGAACAGGTCGCGGGTGCGTGCCGGCTGGTCCAGCGCGTGGTCGATCGAGACCGCGTCGAGCAGGTCGTCGCGCGTGCCCTGGCCGGCCGCCAGCCGCGCGGCGCTGCGTTCGCGCGCGGCCTCCAGCGCCGCGGCTGCCGGCGGGTGGGCTTCTGCCAGTACCGCCCAGTCGGCCAGCGCATACGAACGGCGCACGCCGGCCAGCGATGGGTCGTGCTCGAGCGCGTGCTCGTAAAACCAGACAAGTTCTTCCAGCGCGGCGTCGTACTGTCCCTGGTCGGCCAGTTCGCGCGCCGTCACCAGGCGTTCCATCGGGTTGTTCAACTCGTCGCTCATGCCCCCACCCACGGCAAGCCCGCCTTGCACCAGCCGCCCACCGTCTTGCGGTGGCCTTCGCCATCCCTGTCGCCTTCGAAGCCTTCGAGGATGTCGAACGCGTTCGCATAGCCGAGTTCAGTCGCCGCGCGCGCGCTGTGACGCGAGCGCACGCCCGAGCGGCACAGGAACAGCAGGACGTCGTCCTTGCCGGCCACCTGTTCGAGCTGGGCGCCGAAGTCCGGGTTCGGCACGCCGCCCGGATAAGTCGCCCACTGCACCGCCGCGTGCTGGGCGTCGGGGATGGCGACCCGGCCGACCCAGTCGCGCTCCGCATTGGTACGGACGTCGACCAGCTTGACCTTGGGGCTGCTCTTGAGCAGTTCGAATGCCTCTTGCGGCGTGACCGCACCGGCATAGGGCTGGTCTGCGCCGCGCTGGCGCGCAGCCTCGAGAATGTTTTCTGTTGTCATTTGTATTGTTCCGTTTTTGGGCAGGCGCCAACGCTGCACCATCGTGGATCAGTGTATCCTGCGCTGGTTTGGTGCGTTGGCATGGTTCTGCACCGGGATGGTGCATACGGGCTGAGCATAAATCTTTCGCCAACCCTGCCGATCGAGCCAATTTTATGGGTAAACTGGCTCGCCTCCCAAGAACGATTTGTGCATGCCCTCATGCGATAAACTTGGCACGCTTTATGCTTCATCATGATGCAAGTTGTCGATTCTCATGATTCGACATCCCTTTTTCAATTAGGAGATTCCGAATGGCAAAGTCCGCCGCAGA
The DNA here is from genome assembly GCA_002339265.1 of Massilia sp. UBA2604. Classification (GTDB taxonomy): domain Bacteria; phylum Pseudomonadota; class Gammaproteobacteria; order Burkholderiales; family Burkholderiaceae_D; genus Telluria. The sequence continues at coordinate 7,594 of DDKG01000130.1, forward strand.
TGTAATGCAACTGGTCAAGGACAACGAAGTCAAATTCGTTGATTTACGCTTCGCCGATACCCGCGGCAAGGAACAGCACGTCACGGTCCCGGTGTCGCACTTCGACCTGGACAAATTCGAATCCGGCCACGCCTTCGACGGTTCGTCGATCGCCGGCTGGAAAGGTATCGAAGCCTCGGACATGCTCCTGCTGCCAGACCCGAACACCGCCAACCTCGACCCGTTCATGGAAGAGACCACGCTGTTCATGCAGTGCGACGTCATCGAACCGTCGGACGGCAAGGGCTACGACCGCGACCCGCGCTCGATCGCCAAGCGCGCCGAAGCCTACCTGAAATCGTCGGGCATCGGCGACACCGCCTACTTCGGTCCGGAACCGGAATTCTTCATCTTCGACTCGATCCGCTGGAAGATCGACATGTCGGGCTGCTTCGTCAAGATCGATTCGGACGAATCGTCGTGGTCGACCGACAAGGAAATCGAAGGCGGCAACAGCGGCCACCGTCCGACCGTCAAGGGCGGCTACTTCCCGGTGCCACCGGTCGATTCGTTCCAGGACATGCGTTCGGAAATGTCGCTGATCCTCGAATCGATGGGCATCCCGGTCGAAGTGCACCACCACGAAGTGGCCGGCGCCGGCCAGAATGAAATCGGCACCAAGTTCTCGACCCTGGTCGAGCGCGCCGACTGGACCCAGAACATGAAGTACGTGATCTGGAACGTCGCCCACAGCTACGGCAAGACCGCGACCTTCATGCCGAAGCCGATCAACGGCGACAACGGCTCGGGCATGCACGTACACCAGTCGATCTGGAAAGACGGCAAGAACCTGTTCGCCGGCGACGGCTATGCCGGCCTGTCGGAAACCGCCCTGTTCTACATCGGCGGCATCATCAAGCACGCACGCGCGCTGAACGCGATCACCAACCCGGGCACCAACTCGTACAAGCGCCTGGTGCCTGGCTACGAAGCCCCGGTCAAGCTGGCCTA
>DDKG01000134.1 GCA_002339265.1 Massilia sp. UBA2604
AGTTCGTTCATGATGGTCCGTATAAGCCTGCGTTGGGCGTGGCGCCGTGGCTGCATGGGCGCGCGGCATCAGGCCAGTATATTACGGCGCGGAACGAAAATAATGAAATCGGGTAAGCGTTGACACGAGAAAGTGTCACTACGCCGAAAAAACGACAGCCAGCTTACTGGATATCGGCCGAGGCCTGGCGCAGGGCCGTCTGGCGGCCGTCGCATTCGGACTTGCTGGCGCCCTCGACCACGTTCTGGTAGCGCACCTCGTACTTGCCGGCGGCCAGCTTGTCGAAAGTAAAATTCGAGCGCTGCTGCACGAAGGCATGCCTGACGTTGGCGCGGCGGTCGAGGTCGTACAGTTTGACGAAGACCGGCGCCGCATTGGTGCTGTTGTCGATCACGACCTGCATCTCGGCGCCCTCGTTGCCGACCGGGTAGCCCGGCAGATACGAAGACTCGAGCGGCCACGGATCGCCGCTGGGCGAGGCCAGGGTCTGCAGGTCGGTGCTGCAGTCGGGGGCGCGGGCCGGCACCGCCAGCTGGGTAACGGCGAGCGCGCGCACCTCGGGCGGCGGGCTCTTGGCGCCGTCCGGGCCGATGCGGCGGGCCCAGTCGTCGCTGCTGGCGTCGACGCCCAGTGCATCGGAACGGCCGGTCTTGACGGATTCGGCCTGGGCGATGCCGCCCCAGGCCAGCGCGCTGGGAATGATGTCAGGCTGTTGTTCGATCGTCAGCACGGCGACGGCGGCGCCGGCCACGAAGCAGCCCGACATGCCCAGCCACCAGCGCGGATCGCGCCACAGGCGCTTGCGGCGCGGCTTGGGCGGCGGCTGCCCTTCCCAGTTGTCGGCGTTCTTGCGCGACTGGCCTTCTTTGGCGCTGGAGCTTTCCAGCCACTCGACTTCCCACTCCTCGGCGGCGATCCATTCGTCATGTTCCTTGCGGCGGACGGGATCGGACAGGACGTTGTAGGCGGTATTGACGACCGCCATGATGCGGGCGGACTTCTCGTCGCCCGGGTTCTTGTCGGGATGGTATTTCTGGCTCAGGGCCTTGTAGGAGGCACGAATGACTTCCTGGGGCGCATGACGCGACACCTTCAGGTTGTCATAATGTGTGTGAATCTTGGCCATGATCTGTCAAGTCTACCCGCTTCTACCCTGCGCGTTCTGTCTGTCCTCGGCCGAAGCCCGTCAGTGTGACGAGACGCGGGAATACCTCACAGCTTAGCCGGATTTGTGTCCGCTGTGCAAGATATCATAAAGTCTACAAGCGATGACTGCGGTCCGCGCGCACGATTGGATCAGGCAATTCTACGTCCTGTCCGACCACCAGGACCTTGAACAATTCGCCCATTTCAGCAGGAGAAACCAGTTTTTGCACGGCCCGCGACTGGGGCAGGAAATGCCTGGCGTCTTCGGGGTCGTTTTCCAGCAACAGTTCGCCGATCCCGGCGCCGATCAGGAAGGCGGCCTGGCTCATATACGCCAGCACCGGCAGGCCGGCATCCTGGGACGCCAGCGCCATCGCCGTGAAATCGACGTGGGCCGTGATGTCCTGCAGGCCCGGCAAATAGAAGGGATCCGGATGCGCGTGGTGGCGGTAATGACACATCAAGGTGCCGCCGATGCGCTGGTCAAGGTAATACTCGTGGGCCGGGAAGCCGTAGTCGAACAGGATGGCGGCGCCGCGGCCGCCCTTGAACATCGCGGCCAGCGAGCGCATGAAGCCGGCGCCGACCGGGTGCAGCTCGGTGACATAGCCTTCGATCATCTGCTCGTGGTCGGGCACCTGGCGCGCCAGCTGTTCGGCCAATTCATCGCCCAATGGCGCCTGGACGAAGGCGAAGGCGCCCTCTTCCACCGTCACCATTTGGCGGCGCCAGCCGTCGCCCGTGCGGATCACCAGCTCGACCGGCATGGCGTCGAGCACCTCGTTGGCCAGCACCACGCCGCTGAAGGTTTCCGGCATGGCGTCCAGCCAGCGCATCTGTGGCAGGTCGGCCAGGTTGGCCTGCTGGCGCGCGCGCAATTCGCCGGACAGTTCGATGATGGTGTAGGAGCGTACTTCCACACCCTGCCTGGCCAGCTCGGCCAGGACGTCGCGCGCCAGGCGGCCGGTGCCGGCGCCGAACTCGATGATGTCGGGCGCGCTTTGGGCGATAATAGCGGCTGCCACGCGCGCCACGGCCGCCCCGAACAGCGGCGTCATCTCGGGCGCGGTGGTGAAGTCGCCGCTCGAGCCGAGCTTGGCTGCGCCGCCGCTGTAATACCCGAGCCTGGGCGCGTACAGCGCCAGTTCCATGAACCGAGAGAATGCGATCGCGCCGCCGTGCTGTTCGATGTCGGCGGCGATGAGCTGTTGCAGGGAATGGGACGCGGCCAGGGCGTCGGTATCGGGTGCGGGCAGGGACATGCCGGCATTGTAGCCAGAATAGCTTTTATCAACAATTCACGACAAATGATGACGGACAGCCCTTCGATCTCCCTGCCGCGGGTCGCCCTGGTGACCGGCGCCGGCCGCCGCCTGGGCCGCGCGATCGCGCTCGGCCTGGCCCAGGCCGGCTGGGACCTCGCCCTGCACTACCGCCATTCCGAAAGCGATGCGATCGCGACCCGCGACGCCATCCTGGCCCTCGGCCGGCGCGCCACACTGCTGCAGGCCGACCTGGCCGACGAGGCGGCGGTGCGGCAGCTGGTCGGCCGCGCCAACGCCGCGCTGGGGCCGCTGTCTTGCATCGTCAACAACGCATCGTTGTTTGAATACGACAGCGCTACCGAGTTCTCCTGGGAGCTGCTCAATACCCATATGCAGGCGAACGTGGCCGCGCCGGTGCTGCTGGCCCAGGAACTGCACGCCGCCACCCCGGATGGGCGGCAGGCCGTCGTGGTCAACTTGCTGGACCAGAAACTGTACAATCTCAACCCGGATTTTCTGTCGTACACGCTGTCCAAGGCGGCCCTGCACACGGCGACCACGATGCTGGCCCAGGCGCTGGCGCCGAAGGTGCGCGTGGTCGGCGTCGCCCCGGGCATCACGATGGTGTCGGGCGACCAGAGCGAGCAAGGCTTCGCCGCCGCGCACCAGATGACGCCGCTGCAGCGTTCCTCGACCCCGCAGGACATCGCCGACGCGGTGGTCTATGCCGCCTCGGCGCGCGCGCTGACCGGCACCACCCTGCTGGTCGACGGCGGCCAGCACCTGATGCCGCTGAGCCGCGACGTGATGTTCCTGACCGAATCGAATAACCCCACCAAATAAGGCTATCCCATGTTGTCCGCCCTGTCCCACCCGAGCTTGCGCGATTGCCGCCGGCTGTTCCTGCGCAATTACGAAGTGATGATCAATATCGGCGTGCACGATTTCGAGAAGAAGGGCGAGCAGCGTGTCCTGATCAATGT
>DDKG01000199.1 GCA_002339265.1 Massilia sp. UBA2604
ACCATCGGCAAGCTGACCGGCGGCGTGGCGCACGACTTCAACAACCTGCTGCAGGTCATCGGCGGCAACCTGCAGCTGATCGCGCGCCGCGCCGACGGCCTGCCCGAGATCAAGAAGCGCGTCGAGAACGCCATGAGCGGCGTCGAGCGCGGCGCCAAGCTGGCCAGCTCGCTGCTGTCGTTCGCGCGGCGCCAGCCGCTCGAGCCGAAGGCGGTCAAGATCGGCCGCCTGCTGGGCAGCATGGAAGACATGATGCGGCGCGCGCTGGGCGAGGAGATCGACGTCGAGATGGTGATCTCCGGCGGCCTGTGGACCACCGAGGTCGATCCGGCCCAGCTCGAGAACGCGATCCTGAACCTGGCGATCAATGCGCGCGACGCGATGGACGGCGCCGGCCGCCTGACGCTCGAAGTGGTCAATGCGGTGCTTGACGCCAGTTACTGCGCCGGACATCCCGAGGTGGCGCCGGGCCAGTACGTGCTGCTGGCCGTCAGCGACACCGGCGGCGGCATGCCGCAGGAGGTCATCGACCAGGCCTTCGAGCCCTTCTTCTCGACCAAGCCCGAGGGCAAAGGCACCGGGCTCGGATTGTCGATGGTGTACGGCCTGGTCAAGCAGTCGGGCGGCCACGTCAAGATCTACAGCGAGGTCGGCGAAGGCACCACCGTCAAGATCTACCTGCCGCGCAGCCACCTCGACGAAGACCATGCCGGCGCGCCGCTGGCGCAACCGGCCAGCGGCGGCCACGAGACCGTGCTGGTGGTCGAGGACGACGAGCAGGTGCGCCTGACGGTGGTCGACCTGCTGACCGATCTCGGCTACCGGGTCCTGCGCGCCGGCGACGCCGCCTCGGCCCTGACCGTGATCGACAGCGGGATCCACATCGACCTGCTGTTCACCGACGTCGTGATGCCGGGCCCCTTGCGCAGCCCGGAGCTGGCCAGGAAGGCGCGCGAGCGCCTGCCGAACGTGGCGGTGCTGTTCACCTCGGGCTATACCGAGAACGCGATCGTGCACGGCGGCCGCCTCGATCCGGGCGTCGAACTGCTCGGCAAGCCCTATACGCGCGACGCCCTGGCGCGCAAGATCCGCCATGTGCTGGCCAACCAGCAGCAAAAGAATGCGGCCCCGCAGCCCGCCCCGGGCGCCGCCGCCGCCGCCGCCGAGGCCGGGTCGAAGGCGCGCGTGCTGCTGGTGGAAGACGAGGACGACATCCGCGACAATACCGCGGAACTGATGCGTTTCATGGGGTACGAGGTGCTGGAGGCGGCCAGCGCCGAGGCGGCGCTGGCGCTGCTGGAGCGGCAGCCGGACATCGTGCTGACCGACCTGCAGTTGCCGGGGATGGGCGGCGAGGAGCTGGCGCGCACGATCCGGGCCAGATTGCCGCGCACGCGCATCGCGTTCGTCAGCGGGGCCAGCCACGCATCGAGCGCCGCCGATGCGCTGCTGCCCAAGCCCTACGATGCGCCGCAGTTACAGGCGCTGCTGGAGAGACTGGCGTAGTGTCGCCAGGAAGCGCTTCTTGTCCAGCAAGGTCAGCACGTCGTCGCGCCCATCTACGCCCGGCACCTCGAGCACCTCGGCGGCGTCGCGCCGCATATCGTCCGGCCCGTTTACGCGCAGCAGCTGCGGCGAGGGACGGCGCTGGCTGTCGGGCAGCGACAGGATGGTGTCGACCCGGTCGACCACCAGGCCGAAACGCTCGCCCTCGTGCTCCAGCACCAGGATGCGGCAAGCGGAGCGGTCGGCCAGCGGCGCCATGCCGTACAGGGTGCGCAGGTCGACCACGCACACCATCTGCTGGCGCACCTGCATCATGCCGTGCACGCAGGCCGGCATGCCGGGCGGACGGGTGACGGCGCCGTCGAAGTCGACGATCTCGCGCACCTGGCCGATGTCGGCCGCCCATCCCGTGTCCAGCGAAAACGCCAGGTAGACGCGGCGCGCACCCACCTTCTTCCCGGCGGCGCGCTCGGCATTGGCCTGGGCGGCGTACAGGCGGCGGTGGCCGGCGCAGATCTCGGCCACCTCGAGGTCCGAGAACAGCGCCTCGTGCGCCAGGAACAGGCTGTCGCCCAGCTCCGCGTTCGGCAGGCAGCCGCGGTACATCGCGCCGCGCGCCGTGCCCAGCATCGGGATCGACAGCACGTCGGTATCGAAATAGGGACGGATGTCGTCGACCGCGTCCACCAGCAGGCCCAGATGCTCGTCGCCGATGCGCACCACCAGCACCCGCGCGTCCTCCGGGTCGCCAGTACCGGGCGCGCACTGCAGCAAGGCGCCGAAGTCGACCACGCCGACCGGCGCGCCGCGCAGGTTGAGCCAGCCCTTGCACAGGCGGCCCAGCATCACCGACGGCTGCAGCTCGGGCACGCGCATGATTTCCTGGATCGCCTCCATCGCCAGCGCGAAGCGCAGTCCGCCCACGGTGAACGAGATGCACTTGCGGCCCTGCGCCTGGCGCAAAAAACGCATGCGCCAGGCTTCGCGCGCGACGCTGGCGTGGGCTCGCACCTGCGGCACGTTATCGATGCGCACCAGGCGCGCGGCATCGAGCATCTGGACGATGCGCGCGCCGTCTTCCAGCGTGATCGCGCCGGCAACCACGCCCGGTTCCTGGCCGTCATTCCAGCGCAGGCCGGCGCGCTGCTCGGGACGCACGCGCAGCACTTCGCCGGTGGCGTCGAACACCAGGCCGACCTGGATGTCGTCGACGTCGACAATCGCCACCCGCTGCCCGCTTGACGCGGCAGGCGCCGCCGGATCGAAGATGCGGCCCAGATTCAACAGCGGAATGGCGGCGCCGCGCAGGGTGAAGATGCCTTCCAGGCAGCGCGGCGACAGCGGGATCGGCGTGATCCGTTCGGGCATGCCCACCACCTCGCGCACGTGGTCGGCCGGCAGCGCGAATTCCTGGCCCGCCAAAAAGAACGTGCCCACCACCTCCATCCCGGCCGCCTCGCGCAGCACGCGCGCGGCGGCGGCCTGCTGCGCCTCGAGCGCGGCCACCGCGGCCTGGGCATCGGCCCGCATATCGCTCATTGTATTCATGCCGTCACCGCCTGTTCGCGCTGGATCCGCACCACGCTGAAGGTCTGGCGGTCGCAATCGATCGACAGGCGCCGGCCCTGCGAGCCGCCCACGTCCTGGAACGTCACCTGCAGGCCGCGCAGCGAGATCTGCGAGCGCGCCGCCGCGATGTTGCGGGTGCCCACCGCGCCATCATGGGTGCGCAGGTTGAGCATGCGCGCACCGCCGGCGATCACCACGTCCACCTCGTCGTACTGCTCGCGGCGCACGCCCAGCGCGGCCAGCAGGCGCGGCACCGCGGCGCTGACGTAGCGCGCCGAGTGTTCGCCGGTCTCGACGCCCTCGGGCAGGAAGCAATGCGCCAGCCCGCAGCGGCGCTGGCGGCGCCAGATCATGCCGATGCCGACGCAGGAACCCAGCAGCGCGGTCAGGACCTGGTCCCCCTGGCCGATCTGCATCTGCCCGGACAGGACGTGGGACATATGATTCAGGTGGGTAGTCATGGTGGTCAATCCCCGATACGGTAGACGTGGGCCTGCTCGAACACGAAGTCCGTGTCCAGGCGGGTGATGGATTCCTGTTCGCCCAGGACCAGGCGCGCCTCGCGCGCCATGGCCGCGCGCGCGCCGGCCAGCACCCGCTGCTGGCCTTCCGCGTCGAAGTAGATCAGCACGTTGCGCAGCAGGACCAGGTCGAAGCCGGCCACGCGCGGCGGACGCTGCAGCAGATTGTGTTCGGCAAACTCGACGTATTGCGATACCTCGGAAGCCACGCGGTAAGCATCCCCCACAGGGCGCAGGTACTTGCGGAACAGCTCCGGATGGTCGCGCTCGAAGCGCTCCACGCTGCGCCCGCGATACAGGGCGGCGCGCGCGGTGTGCAGGGCGTCGCTCGAGATGTCGGTGGCCAGGATCTCGAAGCGCAGGCCCGGGAAATTGCGGCGCGCCTCGAGGCAGGTCATGGCCAGCGAATAGGATTCCTCGCCGGTGGCGGCGGCGGCCGACCAGATGCGCAGCGGCATGGACTCCGCGCGCGCCGCCCACTCCGGCAAGAACTCGCGTTCCAGCCAGCGCCACACGGCCGGGGTGCGGAAGAAGGCGGTGTCGTTGGTGGTCACCGAGTTGATGAAGGACGCGACTTCCTGGCGGTCGTGCGCCAGGCGCGCGATATAGGCGCCATAGTTGTCCAGGCCCAGCGCGCGCAGGCGCGGCTGCAGGCGGCCCTGCAGCAGCACGCGCTTGTGGCGGCCCATGGCGATGCCGGTGTGCTGGCGCACCAGCTTGATGATCGCTTCCAGCTTGTCGTCGGAGAGTTCCATGCCGCTCGGTCCCATATCTATCCCTTACACCACGAAGCGGGCCACGGTGGCGTTCAGGTGCCCGGCATGCTCGTTCAGGCCCTCGGTCGAACGCGCGATGCTGTCGCAGGAGCCGGCCGAACGCTCGGTTTCCTGGGCGATGTAGGAAATTGCGGCGCTGACTTCCTTGGCCGTCAGCGACTGCTCGCTGGCGCTGTCCGAGATCTCGGCGATCGCCAGCGAGGTCTTGCCGACGCCAGTGGTGATGCGGTCGAAGGCTTCGCTGGCCTGGCGCGAGATCTCGCTGCCCTGGGCCACGCGGCGCACCGATTCGTTGATCAGCTTCGAAATTTCCTTGGTCGCTTGCGACGAACGTTCGGCCAGCTTGCGCACCTCGTCGGCCACCACAGAGAAGCCCAGGCCGTGCTCGCCGGCCCGGGCGGCCTCGATCGCGGCATTGAAGGCCAGCATATTGGTCTGGCCGGCGATCTCGCCGATCACTTTCACGATCTCGCCGATGTCTTCCGACGACTGGTTGATCATGGCCATCGCCTCGATCGAGCGGGCGATCGCCTTGGCGCCGATTTCCGCCTCGTCGCGGGTGTTCTGGGCCAGGGCGTTGGCTTCCTGGGTGCTGCGCGCGATGGTGTTGATCGACGCCGTCAGGCCGTCCACCGAGGCATTCATCTGTTCCACCGTGGCGCCCAGGGCCTGGGCGCTGGCGGCCACCGTGTTGGAGCGGTCGGCGATAGCGCGCGAGGAGTCGTTGAGCTTGCCGGCTGCGGAGACGGCGTCGCCGATCACGGCGCGCAGGTCGCCGATCATCTTCATGACGCCGCGCGCCAGCTGGTCGAGCGGTTCGTCGCCGCTGGTGTCGATCGAGCCGGTCAGGTCGCCGCGCGAGGCGCGCGCCACCTGTTCCAGCAGGGCGTCGACCTTGCGCCGCTCGGATTCGGCGCGCGCGACGGCCGCCTCTTCCAGCATCACCTGCTCGGTGATGTCGGTGGCGAACTTCACCACCTTCACCGGCTTGCCGTCGGCGTCGAAGATCGGGTTGTAGGTGGCCTGGATCCACACGGTCTTGCCGTTATTGCCATGGCGCTTGTAACGGCCGGCGTCGAATTCGCCGCGATTGAGCTTGCCCCAGAAACGGCGATAGGCCGCGCTGGCGGCATATTCGTCGTCGCAGAACACGCGGTGGTGTTCGCCGCGCACGTCTTCCAGCGCGTAGTCGAGCAGGTCGAGGAAGTTGGCGTTGGCGTCGAGCAGCATGCCGTTCATGTCGAATTCGACCACGGCCTGGGCCTTGCCGATCGCGGCCAACAGGCCATTGGTCTCGGCGGCGCGCAGCTTCTCTGCCGTGATGTCGGTGGCGAACTTGATGATCTTGGACACCCGGCCCGTTGCATCCCTCACCGGATTGTAGGACGCGTTGATCCAGAACTCGCGGCCGCCCTTGGCGATGCGCTTGTATTCGGCGCGTTCGGCCTTGCCGGCGGCCAGGTCTTGCCAGAAGCGGGCATAGGCCGGCGAATCGATCAGGTCGCGCTCGCAGAACATCGAATGATGCCGGCCCGTCAACTCGTCGTCGCTGTAGCCGGTCACGGCCAGGAAGTTGTCGTTGGCGCGCAGGATGTTGCCGTTCAAATCGAACTCGATGATGGCTTGGGCGCCATCGAGCGCCGAGTAGATCGCGCGCAGGTCTTGCAGGGCGTCGGGCGATTCCAGGTAGATCGTTTCCATATATCCAGTGGTCAGGTGGGATTAGACGACGCGGACCGCGGCGCCACAGCATTCATGGAAGCAATCATGCGCCAAAATCGGCAAACAGTAAATTCAGTAAAGTCAGAAGATTAGAAATCGTGACAGATGTTGTTGTTTCCTGGCGACAATCACGCAAATTTCCGAATTTCCTATCCTATTCAACAGCCCACAAACGCCTCCACTTGGTCTTGATGTTCCTTTACAACATCAAAATCTGCAAATTCGAAATATTTTTCTTGAGAAACTCAGTAAAGTCGATAAACTGCAGCTGTTGAACCTAACCAGCAAAACCGAAACCATGATGACGCCACCCTCCCACCGTTTCACTGAAAGGAATTCCATGACCATTCGTATCCTGAATATCCTGCTGTTCTGGACTATCGTTCTGGCAGGCACCAAAGTATTCGCAGCCGATACCCAGGCCGTCGACGTGCGCCTGCAAGCCTTCCAGGTCACTGCAGCCCAAGGCGGCGAGAAACTGGTGCCGGCCCTCGAAGCCGAAGTCGGCGACACCATCGAATACCAGATCACCTACCAGAACCAGGGCAAGACCGTCGCCCAGGGCGTGGCAGCGACCCTGCCGGTGCCCGAAGGTTCGATGCACTACCTGGCCGGCAGCGCCGCCCCGAAGGCGGTCCAGGCCAGCCTCGACGGCAAGACCTTCGCTCCCCTGCCCCTGACCCGTGAAGTCGTACGCAAGGGCGTGCGCATCGTCGAGCGGGTGCCCGCTTCCGAATACCGCTTCCTGCGCTGGAACCTGGGCGACCTCGCCCCCGGCCAGGCCGTCACCGTCAGCTCGCGCATGAAGGTGATGTCGGTCGGCGCCGCGCCGAAGTTGGCAGGCAAATAAGGAGACCTGCCACGACGCCCGAATTCTCCCAATTTAGTTGCAATTATTGCAACATCAACCCGTTTCATTCGCAGTTCAAACACGCGTAGTTCATTTCCCGAAGAAGGAAGAAGCCATGAAAACCCGCCTTACCCTCATCGCCGCAGCCTCCCTGCTGGCAGCCGCCAACGCCAGCGCCGCCCCGACCGCCGCCGGCACCCTGATCACCAACCAGGCAACCGCCACCTATACCGATTCGACCGGCACCAAGACCGTCACGTCGAACGTGGTCACCACCACCGTCCAGCAGGTGGCCAGCCTGACCATGAACAACGGCACCAGCAAGAGCGGCGCCGCCGGCACCCAGGTGATCTACGCCCACAGCGTGACCAACACCGGTAACGGCCCCGACACCTTCACCCTGAGCCAGACCAACACCGGCGCGCTGGCACTGACCGGCGTCGTGTTCTACCTGGACGCGGACGGCAACGGCGCGGCCGACAACGCCACCCCGATCACCAGCACTGGCCAACTGGCCGCCGGCGCCACCTTCCGCTTCGTGGCGGTGGCCACCCTCGCCGCCGGCTCGACCACCGGCAATACCAACACCATGACCGTGAAGGCCACCAGCGGCTTCAACGCCAGCGCCAACGCCACCAGCACCGACACCACCACCGTCGGCGCCGGCGCCGCGATCGACCTCACCGCCGGCACCTTCGGCCCGACCGCCCCGGGCCATGGCCAGGGTCCGGAAGCCGCCGCCCAGGAAACCAAGCTGACCACCGCCGGCACCATGACCTCGTTCACGATCTACCTGAACAACACCGGCGGCAGCGCCGAAACGTTCGCACTGGCCGCCAGCACCGACGTCAACTTCGGCAGCACCACCCTGCCGGCCGGCTGGACCGTCGTGTTCAAGGACGCCAACGGCCAGGTGATCACCAACGCCAACGTCGCCGCCGGCGCCAACGTCAAGGTCATCGCCGAAGTCACCCCGGCCGCAGGCGCCACCCCGGGCACCACCGACATCTGGTTCCGCGCCCAGTCGACCACCAACGTCAACGTTTCGGACCGCATCCACGAAGCCGTGACCATCGTCGCCGGTGACTCGCTGCTGGAACTGGTCAAGACCCAGGCGCTGGACGCGAACTGCGACGGCACCCCGGAAACCGAGTTCACCAAGGATCCGATCACCGCTGCGCCAGGCGCCTGCATCCGCTACTCGATCGTGGGCACCAACAAGGGCCTGACCACCATCAACGCCGTGGTCATCACCGACAACGTGCCGGCCAACACCACGTACCACACCGGCGCCGCCGCCAACACCCTGCTCGGTTCGATCCTGGCGCCGGTCGCGGCCGGCGTCGTCAGCACCGTCTCGGCCACCGGCTTCAACCTGGCCCCGGGCGAGTCGAACACCCTGAACTTCGGCGTCAAGATCAACCCGTAAGCCTCACGTAGCCCCAAACGCGGCGTCCCCCCGGGACGCCGCCTTCCGAATACTCTTTCGACTCCCGCGCGCCATGATCACCCAGCTCCGACACTTCGTCTTCATCTGCCTGGTCACCACCCTGCTGCTGTGCAGCCACGCGGGAGCCGCCATCGTCAACAAAGCCAGCGCCAGCTTCGCGCTGCCGGGCGACGGCACTGCCACCGTCGAATCGAACACCGTGCGCGCGCAGCGCACCGACACCATCACCTATTTCACCTCGGCGGCCTTCAGCACCGTGGCCCGCGCCACCCGCGCCAACGGCCAGCTGTTCGTGCAGATCTCGGCCGCCGACTGCAATGCCGACCCGGCCCGGGCCGAGGAAATCAACGTCACCATCGCCTCGAAGAAGACCGGCGACCGCCAGTCCTTCATGGCCGCCGAGACCGCGCCTGATAGCGGCCTGTTCCGCATCACTCCTTCGACCATGGCCCGTTCCCTCGATGAAGACGGCCACGATAACGACGTGGGCGATGGCATGCTCGAAGTCATGGCCGACGACACCCTCACCGCGAGCATCGCCGGTTGCGGCAACGGCACCATCTCGACCGACATCCTGGTCGACCCGATCGGCATCGTCTACGACAGCGTCAGCAATGAACCGATCCCGGGCGCGACCGTGACCCTGATCGACATCACCGGCGCCGGCAACGGCGGCAATCCGGGCGGCCCGGCGATCGTGTACGACGTCGACGGCGTCAGCCGCATGCCGAGCACCGTCGTCACCGACGGCAATGGCATGTACCACTTCCCGCTGGTGGCCCCGAGCCTGTATCGCCTGAAGGTCATCCCGCCCTCGAACTACGGCTTCCCGTCGAAGACCGCGCCGGGCCAGCTGCCGGCCGGCCGCGAGACCAACCTGTACGGCTCCTTCGGCGGCGAGTTCGTCGTCAGCGAAGCCACCGGCGTGGTGACCATCGACGTCCCGCTGGACCCGATCCCGGGCACCCTGTACCTGCAAAAGACCGCCTCGCGCGCCGTGGTCGAAGTCGGCGACGTGCTGGACTACACGGTGCGCGTGTTCAACACCGCCGACGAAGCCCTGAGCGGCGTGGTCGTGGTCGATGACCTGCCGGCCGGCTTCAGCTACGTGCCGGGCTCGATGCGCCTGGACAACGCGCCGTTCGACGGCGCCTTCGCCAACCGCGGCCCGCAGCTGACCATCAACGTCGGCACCGTGGCGGCCCGTTCGAACCGCGTGCTGCGCTACCGTGTGCGCATCGGCGCCGGCGCCCTGCAAGGCGACGGCGTCAACCGCGCCCAGGCCACCAGCGCCGCGCCTCTGGCCTTCACCAGCACCGTGGCCGCCGCCAGGGTGAAGGTCGAAGCCGGCATCTTCAGCGACAAGGGCACCATCCTGGGCACCGTGTTCGCCGACTGCAACGCCAACGGCCTGCGCGACCAGGACGAGCCGGGCGTGCCGGACGTGCGCATCTGGCTGGAAGACGGCAACTTCTCCCAGACCGATGCCGATGGCCGCTACAGCTTCGCCGGCGTCACCCCGGTCACCCACGTGGCCAAGGTCGACGCTACCACCCTGCCGGCCGGCAGCCAGCTGGCCATCCTGTCGAACCGCAATGCGGGCGACGCCGGCAGCCGCTTCGTCGACCTCAAGGACGGTGAGCTGGCGCGCGCCGACTTCGCCCTGGATGCCTGCGGCGACGACCTGCGCGCCGCCATCAAGAGCCGCGCCGAACGCCTGCGCGCCGAACTGCAAGCCGCCTCGCAACTGACCGAGCGCGAGAAAACCACCGTGCTGGCGAAGAACGACGAACTCGATTTCGCCAAGCTCGACAACAAGCTGGCCTTCATCGGCCTGGAAGACGGCGCCATCCTGCCGCACGGCCAGGCCATCGTGCGCATCAAGGGCACCGCCGGCAACGCCTTCACCTTGAGCGTCAACGGTGTCGAAGTCGACGACAGCCACGTCGGCCAGCAAAGCACGGTCGCCGACCGCCAGCTCGACGTCTACGAATACGTCGGCGTCGCCCTGCGTCCGGGCCGCAACGAGCTCGAGATCGCCCAGAAGGACGCCTTCGGCAACGCCCGCGGCAGCCAGCGCGTCAGCGTCGTGGTGCCGGGCAAGCTGGCCCGCCTGCGCATCAAGCCGCAAGCCGAAACCGCCCCGGCCGACGGCCAGCGCCTGGTGTCGATCAATGTCGCCCTGGAAGACGCCGACGGCGTGCCGGTGGTCGAGCGCACCCCAATCACGCTGGATGCCAGCGCCGGCCAGTGGGACGGCCTCGACCTCGATCCGCGCGAGCCGGGCTTCCAGATCTTCGTCGAAGGCGGCAATGCAGACTTCATGCTGCGTGCCCCGAAAGAAGCCGGCGAAGCGCGCCTGCTGGTCGCCAGCGGCCTGCTGCAAGCCAAGGGCGCGCTGCGCTTCGTGCCTGACCTGCGTCCGCTGGTCGCCGCCGGTATCGTGGAAGGCGCCGTCAGCCTGAACCGGGTGCGCGGCAATACCGCCAACCCGCTGCGCGACTTCGACGGTTTCGAGGACGAGCTGCGCCACATGGCTGAAAAGAGCGACGGCAGCGGCCCGGCCATCGGCGCCCGCGCCGCCATGTTCGCCAAGGGCCAGGTGGGCGAAAACACCCTGGTCACCATGGCCTACGATTCGGACAAGAAGACCGAACCGAAGCTGTTCCGCGACATCGACCCGCTGGCCTATTACCCGACCTATGGCGACGATGCGCGCCGCGGGTTCGAGGCGCAGTCGACCAGCCGCCTCTACCTGCGCGCCGAGCGCGACCGCTCCTACGTGATGTACGGCGACTTCGTGCCGCCGGGCGTGACCCCGGCGCGCAACCTGGGCGCCTACAACCGCAACTTGACCGGCCTGCGCACCCACGCCGAAGTCGGCAACCTGACCTTCGAATCGTTTGCCAGCTACGACAGCACCCGCCAGATGGTCGAAGAGATCGCCGCCAACGGCACCTCGGGCCCGTTCCTCACCGGCGGTGGCCTGATGGTCATCAACAGCGAGCGCGTCGAGATCGTCGTGCGCGACCGCAACCAGACCGGCCTGATGCTGTCGCGCCGCCTGCTGGCGCGCTACGCCGACTACGACATCGACCCGCTGACCGGCCGCATCCTGCTGCGCGCTCCGGTGCCGAGCCTGGACCCGGACATGAACCCGATCAGCCTGCGCCTGTCGTATGAAGTCGACCAGGGCCACCCGCGCTTCTGGGTCGGCGGCATCGCCGCCCAGTACAAGATCGGCGAGATGGTCGAAGTCGGCGGCAGCGCCGTCGAAGACCGCAACCCGGTGGCGCCGACCCGCATGGTCAGCGTCAACGCCAGCGTCACCCCGGACGACAAGACGGTCGTCATCGTCGAGGCTGCGCAGATGGAAAAATTCGATACCAAGGGCCGCGCCGCCCGCATCGACGCCACCCGCAACGACGGCGCGCTGGAAAGCCGCCTGTTCGCCGGCCGCGCCGACGCAGACTTCGACAATCCATCGTCGTCGCTGCCGAAAGGCCGGACCGAAGGCGGCGCCACCGTGCGCTACCGCGTCACCGAGCGCGCCAGCCTGGGCCTGGAAGCCCTGCACACCGCCGACATCGAGACCGATGCCCAGCGCAATGGCGTGCAGCTGTTCGGCGGCTACACCTTCGATAACGGCGTCCAGGTCGAACTGGGCGTGCGCCGCTCGATCGAGTCGGCCGGCGACAACGTGGTGCTGGCCCAGCCTGATCTCACCAGCGTGCGCGCCAAGGTCGCGACCCAGATCCCGGGCCTGCCGCAAGCCGGCGTGTTCCTGGAAGGCGAGCAGGACATCCACGACAACGGCCGCCGCATGCTGGCCCTGGGCGGCGACTACCGCTTCGACGGCGGCAGCCGCGTCTATGGCCGCCATGAACTGATCAGCAGCCTGGGCTCGACCTATGCGCTGAACCAGGGCCAGCAGCGCAGCGCCACCGTGTTCGGCGTCGACAGCGACTACATGCAGGACGGCCGCGTGTTCACCGAATACCGCGCGGGTGGCACTTCCCCGGCCGGCACCCTGCTGGGCGAGCGCCAGGCCGAAGCGGCCCTGGGCCTGCGCAACCTGTGGACCCTGGGCGAAGGCGTGCGCGCCAACACCAGCGTCGAGCGCGTCAAGGTCATCTCGGGCGCGAAAGACAACGAAGCGATCGCCCTGACCGGCGCCATCGAAGTCAGCCGCCACCCGACCTGGACCGGCAATGCGCGCCTCGAACTGCGCCATGGCGAAGACAGCGACGGCCTGCTGTCGACCCTGGGCCTGGCCTACAAGATCGACGACAAGCTGACCTTCCTGGGCAAGAACACCCTGGCCGCCACCAAGTCGAATGCCGCCGGCACCCTCCGCCTGACCGAGCTGATGCAGAGCGGCATCGCCTACCGCGCGCTGGAGTCGATCGGCGTCACCGGCCTGGCCAAGTACGAGTACAAGCTGGAACGCGACGACGGCCCGAGCGACCTGAAACGCGCCGTGCACGCGGTGTCGATGAACGCCAACTGGCAGATGCGCCGCGACACCGTGGTCAGCGCGCGCTACGCAGCCAAGGTTGCCATGGACCGGTCTAGCGGCCTGTCGACCCGCACCATGAGCCACCTGGTGGGCGGCCGCGTGACCCACGAGATCAACGAGGACTGGGACATCGGCGCCACCGCCCAGGTGCTGCTCGACCGCGACACCCGCGGCCGCCAGTACGCGGTGGGCCTGGAAGCGGGCTACCAGCTGCAAAGGAATATGTGGGTCTCGGCCGGCTACAACTTCATGGGCTTCACCGAGCGTGACCTGGCCGGCGCCGACGCCACCGCCAAGGGCGTGTACTTCCGCATGCGCATGAAATTCGACGAAAACACCCTGCAGGGCCTGCTGAACGGCGATCTGCTCAAGAACTAAGAACGAGGAAACGACATGACTTCGCGATTTGTGAGCTTCACCTGGCTGCGCACCCTGCTGGTGGTCCTGTGCCTGGCCAGCGCCCTGCCGGCGCGCGCCGAATGCACGGCGACCGGCGCCTGCATCACCGCCGGCCCGCGCCTGGCCAGCGTCGATACGAATAAAAGCGCCCTGCTCGGTCCCCTGCTGGGCGGCCTGCTCGGCACCGGCGTCTCGCTCAATGCGCTCGACTGGAACGCCCTGGCCGGCGGCAACGTGAACCTGCTGGATTTCCTGAAGGTGCTGCAGGCGCAGTTGAACCTGTCCAGCCCATCGCAGGTACTGGGCGCCAACCTCACGCTGGCCCAGATCGCGACCGCGCTGTCGGTCCAGGCCCAGGCCGAGGCCAAGCCGCAGCTGGCCGCGGCCCTGTCGGGGCTGGCGTCGCAGCTGAACGGCGCCGGCGCCACCGTGCGCCTGGGCGACCTGCTCAAGCTCTCGGTCGACACCGGCAATCTCGGCACCAGCACCGTCAACGCGCTCGACATGTTCACCGGCCTGATCCAGCTGTACAACAAGCGCAACGTGCTCACCACGCCGGTGCCGGTCGGCATCTCGGGCGGCCTGCTGGGTTCCCTGGGCGTGGTCAACAGCCTGCAGCTGTACGCCCAGGTGATCGAGCCGCCGTCGTATGTGTGCGGCCCGACCGGCTCGACCTTCTATTCGGCCGCCGTGCGCATCAAGCTCAAGCTCGACCTGATCACGCTGGCCCCGGTCACCGACACCCTGGTCGGCCTCGGCCTGCTGCAGAGCGCCTCGATCGCGATCGGCAAGCTCGACGTGTACGCCGACGTCGCCCGCGGCCAGGGCAGCCTGGCGGCAGTGAACGCCGCTGCCAAGGCGGTCACCCTGCAGGTCGCGCCCGGCGTGGCCGACCTGTACATCGGCAAGATCGACGACAGCGTGTTCTTCAGCCGCAGCCCCATTCGCGATTCGGACGTCGATTTCGGCAGCATCGGTGCGCTGCAGGCGACGCTGGTGCTGGGCCTGGCTTCGGTGAACATCCCGCTCGACGTGAAGAGCATCGTGCGCGCCCAGGCGCCGTTCTCGACCAGCGTGACCATGACCGGCAATTTCCCGCAAACCCGCACCGTGAGCAGCAGCACGATGTTCGTGACCAATGCCGCCAACAGCCTGGTGACCAACCTGAAGTTCCGCGACATGCCAGGCCTGGGCCTGCTGCAGGGCGTGGTCCAGCCGCTGGTCGTAACCCTGGTGACCAAGGTCGTGTCGCCGCTGCTGGCGCCGGTGCTCTCCGGCGTGGCCGACCCGTTGCTCAAGCTGCTGGGCATCGGCCTGGGCGAGATGGTGGTGACCGTCGAAGGCATCTGCCAGACCTGCGACGACTTCAAGCTGACCAAGGCCGCCGACAAGAGCGCCGCCCTGCCCGGCAGCACCATCGTCTATACGATCACCTTCGAGAACAAGGGCACCACCACGCTGAACAACCTGAAAGTCAGCGACCCGACCCCGGCCTACACCACCTACGTGGACAGCAGCTGCGGCGCCATGCCGGCCGGCCTGTCGTGCACGGTAGCGAGCAAGCCCGAGGTCGGCGCCACCGGGAAAGTCGAGTGGGGCGTGACCGGCACCCTGGCGCCGGGAGCGAGCGGCAGCGTCACCGTATCAGTCAAAGTTCAATAGTGCGCGTTCAATAACTTTGATTCAATCGTGCTGCATAAGATCGCCACCGCAAGTTACAATTAAGAAACGGATTATCGAGTTTCACTATCGCAAATTGTGAGAATTTGATAGATTGCTGACTTGCCCAAGCGTATTTGTTGGGGCAGCCTGTATGATGCACGACGTGCTCCCGCCCCCAATCGGGACGGCGCGCGCCGCTTGCGTTGCCGGCCCAGCCGGCGGGGCACTTAACCACATGCACACCTGAACCCATGAAATCGCACAGCAGTCCATCGCCGGCGCAGCCAGATCCCGCTTCCGAAGAAGTTTGTTCGACCAAGGAGGCCGCGAGCCTGCTCGGCGTTTCGCACCGCACGGTACAACTATGGGTCGAGGGCGGCGTGCTGCAGGCGTGGAAGACGGCAGGCGGCCACCGCCGCATCCTGCTCTCCTCGGTGCACCGGCTGGTGGCCCAGCGCAACCATGCGGTGACCGGCGGCCCGGCGGCCAACCACGCCGCTGCGCCGGCGGCGCCGTCGTCGGCGCGCCGCATCGTGATGGCCGACGACGACGCCACCCTGCTGCGCCTGTACGAGCTGGAAATCTCGGGCTGGGGCCTCGATGCCGAGCTGATCAAGGCACGCGACGGCTTCGACGCCCTGATCCGGATCGGCGAAGCCAAGCCCGACCTGTTGATCAGCGACTTGAACATGCCGGGCATGGATGGTTTCCGCATGGTACGTACACTGCGTGCCGATCCGCGTTATGGCAAGATGGCGATTATCGTCATTAGCGGACTGGACCGGGCAACGATCGCTTCGATGGGCTTGCCGGCCGACATACCGGTGTTTTCCAAGCCGGTGCGTTTCCCCGAGCTGCGCGCCAGGGTGGAAGAGATCCTCGGCGCCGGAGGCCAGGCCACGGAGAATTAACAGGAAAGAAGCATGCGCCCCGAGCCGGACAGACTCCCCCGTACCGCCTCATCCCTCCCCCAGCCCGACGCCGCGCGCGTCCGGGCGCTGCACGAGCTGCAACTGCTCGACACCCCGCCCGAAGAACGCTTCGACCGCATTACCCGCCTGGCATGCCGCCTGCTCGGCGTGCCGATATCGCTGGTCGCCCTCGTCGACGCCGACCGCCAGTGGTTCAAGTCGCGGGTCGGCATCGAGCTGGCGGAAACGGCGCGCGCCACCTCGTTCTGCACCCACACGATCCAGCACGAACACGGTCTGTTGATCGAGGATGCGCGTCTCGATCCGCGCTTCGCCGCCAATCCGTTCGTGCTGGGCGAGCCGCGCGTGCGTTTCTATGCCGGCATCCCGCTGGCCGCACCCGACGGCAGCCGGGTCGGCGCACTGTGCGTGATCGACAGCCAGGTGCGCCAGTTCGACCAGGACCAGATGGCGACGCTGCGCGACCTGGCGGCGATCGCCGGCGACGAGCTGCGGTCCCGTCCCGCCGGCCGCCCGGCGCCGGAAGGCTGGGAAAAAGCCCTGGTGGCCCACCTGCCGGACGGCATCCTGATGCTCAACGTGCATGGCGTGATCGTCGCCGCCAACCCGGCCGCCGAAAAGATCTTCGGCGCCAGCGGCGCCATGCTGGCCGGCCGTCCGCTGAGCGAGCTGCTCGACGAAGACCTGGTGAGCCGGCGGCGCGCCGGCCTGCTGCTCGAGGGCGCCCCCTACGAGACTGGCGCCCGGCGCCTGGACGGCAGCCGCTTCCCGGTCGAGTTCTCGTATTGCCGCATGGCCTGGGCCGCGCGGCCGAAATTCGCCGTCACCGTGCGCGACATCACCCAGCGCCGGGCGCAGGAAGAACGCGCGCGCGCCACCGACGAGCGCCGGCGCCACCACTTCGCCACCGCCACCCATGAGCTGCGCACCCCGATGTCGAGCGTGCTGGGCTTTTCCGAACTGCTGCTCAAGCGCGAGTTCGACGCCGCCACCCAGCGCGAGCTGGTCGAGATCATCCACCGCGAATCGGGCCGCCTGGTCGACCTGGTCAACCAGCTGCTCGACCTGGCGCGCATCGAGGCCGGCGGCGCCGCCGAGCTCAAGCTTGCCGCGGTGGCGCTGCCGGCGCTGGTGGAACAGACCCTGGCCAGCCTGGAGGGCCTGGGCCAGGCGCACCGCGTGCGCACCGACCTCGCCCCCGGCCTGCCGCCGCTGGCGGCCGACGCCCAAAAGATGCAGCAGGCGCTGACCAATATCGTCAGCAACAGCATCAAGTATTCGGCGCCCGGGACCCCGATCCTGATCGCGGCGCGGCTGGAGCGCGCCGGCGACCGTCCCATGATCGCGATCCAGGTCCGCGACCATGGCATCGGCATGACGCCCCAGCAGCAAGCCCAGGTGTTCGACGCATTCTACCGGGTCGATCGCGATTCGAGCGTGCCGGGAAGCGGCCTCGGCATGACTATACTGAAGGAAATCATCGACCTGCACGGCGGCCGGATCGCGGTCGAATCGACCCTCGGCGTCGGCACCGAAGTCACACTTTACCTGCCGCCGGCAATGCCGCCCGAGGCCCCGGCCTGACGCCGCGGTTGCCGGCGCCGGGGGCTGGCTGCAGGCGCCTGTACCGCCCGCGCCACAAAATCTCTCCAAATCTATCCTTGCTCAGCGGTAATTTCATTGCTCGACTAATTGGCCTTGACAGGCAAATGTGAAACAGTAAAATCAGTAAATATGAAAACCGCTGACCACCACCACAAAGACGAGCGCGTCGCCGACCGTTCGGCCTTCTGCACCACCAGGCAGGCCGCCGAGCGGATCGGGGTATCCCACCGCACGGTGCAGATGTGGGTGGAAAACGGCAGTCTGCAGGCCTGGAAGACGGCTGGCGGCCACCGCCGCATCACCAATGAATCGGTCGAGCGCCTGCTCGAAGGGCGCCGCAACGCCCTGGCGGGCGGGCCAGCGCCGGCCGGCGCGCCGGCGGCGCCGCCAGCCGAGCGTCCCATCGCTGCGGCCAGGCCGCCTGCCGCCGCGCGCAGCGTCCTGATCGTCGACGACGATGCCTCGCTGCTGCGCCTGTACGAGCTCGAGATTTCGACCTGGGGCCTGGACCTTTCGGTGCGCAAGGCCGGCAACGGCATCGAGGCGCTGCTGCGCATCGGCGAAGCGCGGCCCGACGTCCTGATCAGCGACCTGCACATGCCGGGCCTGGACGGCTTCGGCATGATCCGCACCCTGCGCGGCAACCCGGCCACCGCCAGCCTGCCTTTGGTGGTGGTGAGCGGCATGGACAAGCCGACCGTGCTGGCCATGGGCCTGCCCGAGGACGTGGCCGTGCTCACCAAGCCAGCGCCGCTGGCCGCCCTGCGCGCAGCGGTCACCGCGCGCCTGGCCGCGATGGCCTGACCCGACCCCGCATTCGAACCACACGACGATAATGAACGAGACACCTCAAGCCCATGTCAGCGCCCCTGCCGAAGAGGCGCGCCGCCTGCAGGTCCTGATCGACCTGGACCTGCTGGACTCCCCTCCCGATGAGCGCTTCGACCGCATCACGCGGCTGGCGGCGCGCCTGTTCGACGTGCCGACCGCCCTCGTCAGCCTGGTCGATGCCGAACGCCAGTGGTTCAAGTCGCGCGTGGGCATGGATCTGGCCGAGACCCCGCGCTCGGCGTCGTTCTGCGCCCACGCCATCCGGCAGGAAGACGTGATGGTGGTGGTCGATGCTTGCGCGGACGCGCGCTTCGCGGATAGTCCCATGGTGCGTGGCGACGCCGGCATCCGCTTCTACGCCGGCTCGCCGATCGCCATCGGCGACGGCACGCGCATCGGCACCCTGTGCATCATCGATCGCGTGCCGCGCGAGTTCGGCGAACAGGAACGCATCCTGCTGCGCGACCTGGCCGGCATCGTCGCCAACGAGGTCGGCGCTCTCGAACTGAAGGCCGCGGCCGAGCGCGAACGGCGCAGCGCGCAGACCGTGCGCGCACTGCTCGAGCACCTGCCGGACGGCGTGCTGCTGTTCGACGCGGCCGGCATGATCCAGTCCTGCAACCCGGCCGCCGAACGCATGTTCGGAGCACCCTGCCAGGTGCTGGCCGCGCAGCCGGCCAGCACCCTGATCGGCATCCATCCGCAGCCTGTGGCCCGCCACGAAGGCACTGGCCGGCGTCCGGACGGCAGCACCTTCGCGGCCGAGGTCTCGATCGCCGAGATGGCGCTCGACGGCCAGGGCTACCTGGTGGCGACGGTGCGCGACGTCGCCTGGCACCGCGCCGAACAGGAACGGGTGCGCAGCGCCAACCAGCGCCGTCACGACTACTTCCGTACCGCCAGCCACGAGCTGCGCACGCCCATGGCCAGCATCCTCGGCTTTTCCGAACTGCTGCTCAAGCGCGAGTTCGACGCCGCCACCGGACGCGAGCTGATCGACATCATCCACCGCCAGGCCACGCGCCTGATCGGGCTGGTCAACCAGATGCTGGACCTGGCGCGCATCGATGCCGGCGGCTCGGCCCAGATGCACCCGGCGCCGCTCGACCTGGCCTCAGCGATGGACAAGGTGAAGGCCGCCATCGACGACCCGGCCCAGGCCGCGCGCATCGCGCTGCAGCCGGCGCCCGGCCTGCCGCAGGTGCAGGCCGATCCGCAGCGCGTGCAGCAGGCGCTGGCCAATATCGTGGCCAATGCGCTGGCCTATTCGGCGCCCGCCAGCCAGGTCGCGGTCGGCATCGGCGCCGGAGCGCGCGACGGCAAGCCCGGGGTCGCGGTCACGGTCAGCGACCGCGGGGTCGGCATGACCGCCGACCAGCAACGCCAGGTGTACGACGCCTTCTGGCGCGCCGGCGCCCTGCCCGACGTGCCGGGCAACGGCCTTGGCATGACCATCGTGCGCGAGATCGTCGCGGTCCACTGTGGCCAGGTGGAGATCGCGTCGAACCCGGGCGACGGCACCCAGGTGACGCTGTGGCTGCCGCAGGCCGGCGCGGTCGCCGAGGATTGCCGATGATGCGCCGCATCCTGGTGGTCGACGACCAGCCCGACCTGCGCCTCCTGATCCGCCTTACCCTGCGCGCGCTGGGCGAGGTGAGCCAGGCGTCCAGCGCCGACGCGGCGCTGGCGCAACTGAGCCAGTCGGTGCCCGACCTGCTGATCCTGGACGTGTGGCTGGGCGAAGGCATCAGCGGCCTGGAACTGTGCCGCAAGCTGAAGGACGCGCCGGCCACCGCCGGCATGAAGATCATGCTGCTGTCGGCCTGTGGCCAGCAGAGCGACGTGGCGGCCGGGCTGGCGGCCGGGGCAGACTACTACATGGTCAAGCCATTCAGCCCGGAAGCGCTGGTGGAAGCGGCGGCGGGGCTGCTGGACGGTTGAGCCGCAGGCAGGCGCGCAGGTAAGCGTTAATATCTCGTCTCCACTCATCCTTTCGGAGACGTCCATGAGCACGCAAGGCAACCACCACCAGATCGACAACATCGAATTCAACGTCGCCGACATCGCGCGCAGCAAGGCCTTCTATGGCGAGGTGTTCGGCTGGTCCTTCACCGACTACGGCCCCGGCTACACCGAATTTCGCGACGGCCGCCTGGCTGGCGGCTTCACGACCGACGGACCGGTGCGCGCGGGCGGCCCGCTGGTCATCCTGTACTCCAGTGACCTGGAAGCGACCCAACGCCGCGCGATCGACGCCGGCGCCCGCATCAGCAAGGACACCTTTTCATTTCCCGGCGGACGCCGTTTCCACTTTACCGATCTGGACGGCTACGAACTGGCCGTGTGGACGGCGGACGACACGGAAAGCTGATCTGGCCGCGCGCCTGGCCCCGCCATGGGCGGCAGGTCGACGTGGAAGCAGGTGCCGCCGCCCGTGCGGTCCGCGAACGACAGCTCGCCGCCATGCTCGACCATGATCTGGCGGCTGATCGCCAGTCCCAGCCCGGAGCTGCTCTTGCGGTCCGATGCCGGATCGGCCTGGGCGAAGCGCTGGAAGATGCGCGCGTGGAATTCGGGCGGGATGCCCGGCCCGCGGTCGGCCACGCCGATGCGCAGGCCGCCATCGCCGTTGCGCGCCAGCGTGACATCGACCACGCCCTGGGGCGGCGAATACTTGAGCGCATTCGACAGCACATTCATCAGCACCTGCGTGATGCGATCGCGGTCGACCTCGGCCTGCACGCATTCCAGGCCCGCCTCGCAATGGCTGCGCAGCTCCACCTGGGCATCCTGGGCCTGGACCCGCATCGCGCGCAGCGCATCATCCACGATCGGCATGAGCGGCTGCGGCCGGGGAGCGGCCGACAGGCGGCCCGATTCGACCTTTTCCACGTCCAGCATATCGCTCACCAGCCGCACCAGGCGTTCGCAGTGGCGATGCGCGATCTCGACCAGCTCCTCGACCTCGCCGTCGACCGGCCCGGCCGCCCCGCTCTTCAGGAGCGACAGCGAGGCGCGCATCGAGGTCAGCGGCGTGCGCAGCTCGTGCGAGACGGTGGCCACCAGCTCGTTCTTCATCTCATCGACGCGCTTCCTGAGCGAGATATCGTGCAGGAAGATGCTGAAGAAGCTGCGCTCGCCGATGCCGGCGATACCGGCCGTCATCTCGATCGCGAACTCATCGCCCTGGCGCGTGCGCACGATGCGCTCGACGCGCCGGTTCAGGGCGCCGGTGTGGCCCGTGGTGCGGAACTCGACGACGGCGCGCCGCAGCGAGTCGTGGTAGCGCTGCGGCAGCACCAGCTCGGCCAGCGGACGCCCGATCGCCTCGTGGCGGCGCCAGCCGAACATGCGCTCGGCCTGGGTGTTCCAGTCGGTGACGATGCCGTCCAGGTCCATGCCGATGAAGGCGTCGTGGGCGGTTTCGATGATGGTATTGATGTGCTGCGCGTTCTGCTGGACGATGGCGAGCGCGCTGGCCAGTTCCTGGGTGCGCTCCGACACCCGCTGTTCCAGCGTGCGGTTGAGTTCTTCCAGTTCGCGTCCACGCCGCACCAGGTCGTTCAGCAAGGTGTTGAGGGCGCTGGCCAGGCTGCGCACCTCGTCGTAGGAGCGTTCGTCGGGCACCAGCGGCGCCGCCACGCCGCGCCGGATGCGGTCGGCGTAGGCCTGCAGGTTCTTGATCGGATGGGTGATCCAGTTCGCCACAAGGGCGCCGGCGATCGAGAACAGCACCGCCAGGCCAACGCCGGTCCACAACGCATACTGGCCGAGCTGGTGCACCGGCGCATGGGCGTTGCCCGCCTCCTGGCGCAGCAGCACGGTCCAGCCCAGGCCGGGATAGTCGGCATAGCCGCCGGTCTGGCGGTAGCCGACCAGGTATTCCTTGCCGTCGGACCAGCGCTCCAGCACATAGCCGATGCCCCGCTCGGTGCGCGCACGGCGCAGGCTGGCGGTGTCGATCGTCGTGCCCTGCAGGCCCGGCGGCCCGAGCAGGACCAGGCCCTTGGTGTCGACGATCAGGGCGTCCACCTGGCGCCCTTCCTGGATCGGTTCGATCACCGAGCGCTCGACGTCCCGCGCCCACTGCCATGACAGATGGGCGCCCAGCACCGCACGCGGCCCGCCATCCGGCGCGCTGATCGGAAAGGCGACGTCGACGAAGCGCTGCGGCTCGCCGTTGACCGACGGCAGGAGCTTGGCCAGCAGCAGCGCCTCGTGCACGTCGCCGATGTGAATGTCCGCCAACGCATTCCTGAACCACGGCCGGGCCGCGACGTTGGCGCCCTCGAGCAGCCCGCGCGCCGCGACCTGGACCTTGCCGTCCACGGTGGCGATGCCCATCCAGCTGTAGTAGCCGTAGCTGCGATGGGCGTCGTCGAGCATGCGGCGCTGCGATTCCAGTGTCGCATTCGGTCCCAGGTCGGAGATGCGGCGCGCCAGCAGGTTGACTTCACGATAGCGTTCGTACATGCCGCGGTCGAGCTTGTCCGCGGCTTGCTGGGCCAGCTCGCCCAGGCCGGAGCCGATGCTTTCGCGCACGTGTTCGCGCGCCTGGTTCTGGACCAGGGCGACCAGGATGATCGTGAGCACGGCGCACAGGATGGAGGTGGCGAGCGCCATATAACCGGCCAGTCCGCTGGGAAGCAGGATGCGGGGAAGATTCCGGACAATCGACATACGAATCTACGGCCATTTATATCAAATATGTAGATTGCGATTTTACGTGAATAGTTGCTGTACGAGAACTGCACAGCGCGGTTGTTCAATAACGATCGTGTCCCTGCTGCCACAGCGTCGGCAGCCTGTTTTCATTCCGAATAGCAAAAAATATCAGGCCCACGAGAAAGTCTGGTTTATACTGCAACCGCTTTTCGTCGCCCGCTTGCCAGCGACCATTTTTTACTCTTCCATTCAGGCTGATCCGGATCGTGCGCCGCCCGCTGTCACTATTGCTGATGCTGTTCCTGCTGCTCACGCAGCAGGTGACGCTGACGCACGCGGTCAGCCACCTGGCGCCGGCGGCCGTCGCCGTCGCGGCGCAGGAGGTCAGCGGCGACAGCACCGAATTCGCGGCCCACGACTGCGAGCTGTGCATTGCCGCGGCCCAGTTCGCGGCCGCGCTCCCAGCCTCCGTCCATGGGCTGCCGCCTCCCGCAGCGCCAGCCGCCGCGCCGGCCCCCGCCCTCGTCCAGGCCTGGGCCGCCGCTCCGGCGCTGGCCTTCCATTCACGCGCTCCTCCGCTCGCCTGATCCGTCGCTGCACCCGAAGCACGCGCGCTACCCTGCCGTTCCCGGCAGCGGCGCGTCCTGTCGATCCGGCCTGAATCGCCGCCCGCGCAGCCGCGCGCGCGCGACTGACGGCCACGCACCGGGCCTACGCACCATGCTCAGCATCATCCACCCGCACGCCGCGAGCGGCCGTGCGGGAGTGCGCGCGCACACCTGATTCGCAACGCCGTTTGTGTTAACCCGCGGCGTTGCCTGCGTCCGCCATCCGGCCGGACGGGGCCGCCGCACGCCTCAAGGAAGTCATCATGAAGAAAAACCCCGGCGCGATGCGCCATGCCGCACTGCGCCTGTCCGCCATGTCCCTGGCCCTGGCTCCGCTGTGCGCGGCCGCCCAGGAACTGCCCCGCGTCGTCGTCAACGCCAGCCTGGACGAACCGTATGCGCCGTCGCACGCCACGGTCGGCGGCAAGACGCCGCAGCGCCTGGTCGACATCCCGCAGTCGGCCACCGTGTTCAGCGCCGAGCGCATCCGCGACCAGAACCTGTTCACCCTGGGTGACCTGATGCAGCAGGCGCCGGGCGTGAGCGTGATGCCCTTCGACGGCGCAAATCCGGATTTCCGCGCGCGCGGGTATTCCATGGAGCTGAGCTATGACGGGATTCCCGCCAGCCAGGCCGGCAGCGGCCAGCAGGAATTCGAGCTGGCCGTCTACGAGCGGGTCGAGGTGCTGCGCGGACCATCGGGCGTGACCGCCGGGGCCGGCCAACCGGGCGGCGTGATCAACTTCGTGCGCAAGCGCGGCAGCCACGACAGGCAGCTCTCCGCCACGCTCAGCGCCGGCTCATACGACAATCGCCGCCTCGAACTCGACGCCGGCGGCCCGCTGAACGCGGCCGGCACCGTGCGCGCCCGCGCGGTGGGCACGTTCCAGGACCGCGACTACTTCCACGACACCACCCACGACCGCAAATGGCTGGGCTACCTGGCGCTGGACGCCGACCTCGCGCGCCATACCACGCTGTCGGCCGCCTTCACGCGTCAGGTCGACGACCTCGACTCGACCACCATGGGCCTGCCCGCCTGGAGCGACGGCGCCTTTATCGACGCGCCGCGCGAGACCCATGTGTATCCGTCCTGGAACCGGATGTCGTGGGCGACCAGCCAGGCCGAGCTCGAACTGGCGCACCAGCTGACCTCCGGCTGGGCGATCCGCGCGCGCGCCGTGCGCCGCAACGTCGACAAGTTCTACAAGGACGGCTACCCGAGCACAGGAGTCGACCGCGCCACCAATACCGCCACCTACGCGCGCCGCATGGCCGGGCTGGACTTCGAGCGCGAGGCGGCCGACCTGTTTGCCAGCGGCCCGTTCTCGCTGTTCGGCCGCCGCCACAGCCTGACGGTCGGCTACAACTTCGACAGGCGCGTCGCCGACAACCAGTCGGCGACCTATGCCGCCGTGCCGAACGTCGACATCTTCGATCCCGACAGCGTGCCGGAGCCCACCGGCGACTTCGCCCGCGGCAGCGCCAACCGCGTCACCCAGAGCGGCGCCTATGCCCAGGCAAGGATCTCGGTCAGCGATCCCTTCACCCTGGCGCTGGGTGCGCGCAGCACCAACTACCGCAACGACAGCCGCAACATCGCCCCGACGTCGGAAACGGATTTCGTGGCCACCACCCGCGAACGCGGCGAGGTCACGCCGTCGGCGGCCCTGCTGTGGCATATCGCGCCGGAGGTGAACGCGTATGTGTCCTATGCCGACATCTTCTTCCCGCAAGCGCAGATGGACGCCCAGCGCCGCACGCTCGATCCGCGCGTGGGCAGCCAGGTGGAACTGGGCGCCAAGGGCGTGTTCATGGACGGCCGCCTGAACGCCTCGGCCGCCGTGTTCAATGCGCGCGACCGCAACCGCGCGCTGGCCACCGACGTCATCGACGTGTATGTCCCCGCCGGCGAGGTCAAGGTGCGCGGCGTCGAGTTCGAGATCGGCGGCCGTCCGCTGCCCGAACTGAACCTGACGGCCGGCTACACCTTCCTTCGCACCGAGTATGGCGCTCATCCGACGCTCGAAGGCACGCAATGGTCGACCTTCGAACCCAAGCACAGCCTGAAGCTGTATGCGCGCTGGCAGCCGGCCTGGATGCGCGGCCTGTTCGTCGGCGGCGGCGTGACCGCCAGCAGCGCGCTGCTGGGCACCGGCGTTCCCGGCCTACGCGAACAGGGCGGCTACGCAGTCGCCAATGCCCAGCTCGGCTATGCGCTGGACCGCCGCCTGGCCGTCACGCTGGCGGTCAACAACGTGTTCGACCGCACCTACTGGGCGCGCGTGGGTGGTTTGAACACCTATAACATCTACGGCGATCCGCGCAGCGTGCTGCTGAGCGTGCGCGGGAGCTACTGATGGCTGCCGCTACCTCCCCACTGTGGCTGGTCGCGCGCCAGCAGTGGACCTCGCTGCGGCGCGAACGCCGCCTGCGCCTGCTCGGCCTGCTGGTGCTGGCGCTGAGCGCGCTGGCCCTGTTCGACGCCGCCCTCGATGGCCGGCGCGCCGAGTCGGCCCGCTTGCACGACACCCACGCCGAGCGCGAAGTATGGGAGGCGCAGGGCGCGGCCAATCCGCACGGCGCCGCCCACTTCGGGCGCTATGTCTACAAGCCGGAGGCGCCGCTGGCGATCCTCGAGCCCGGGCTGTCCGACCATCTGGGCCGCGCACTCAAGCTCGAAGGACACCAGCAGAACACGAGCCGCTTCAAAGCCAGCGATGGCGGCGCGGCGCTGACCGGCTTCGGCGGCTTCAGTCCGGCCTTCGCGCTGCAGGTGCTGGTGCCGCTCCTGATCGTGTTCGCCGCCTTCGGCGCCTTCGCCGGCGAGCGCGCGCGCCAGCTGGCCTGGCAGGAGATCGGCGCCGGCGCTTCGCCCTGGCAGCTGGTGCTGGGCCGGGCAAGCGCCTATGGCGCCGTCCTGCTGCTGCTGCTGGCGGCGGTCGGCGCGCTGGCCGCGCTGGCCACGATCCCGGCCTGGAGCGGCGCGCATCTGGCCGCGCTCGGGCTGATGCTGGCCGCGCATGGCGTGTACTGGCTGGGCTTCCTCGGCATCACGCTCGCGATCTCGGCCGCCAGCGGCAGCG
This sequence comes from Massilia sp. UBA2604, assembly GCA_002339265.1. GTDB lineage: Bacteria > Pseudomonadota > Gammaproteobacteria > Burkholderiales > Burkholderiaceae_D > Telluria. The sequence goes on from DDKG01000199.1 coordinate 26,702, forward strand.
CGCGCGGCGCCCTGTTCGGGGCGCTGGGCTTCTGGATCGTGGCCGCGGTGCTGGCGCCAATGCTGGCGCCGGCGCTGGCCGAGGCGCGCCATCCGACGCCCTCGGCCACCGCCTTCGAGGCCGCCGTGGTCGAGGAAGTGATGAAGGGACCGGATGGCCACAGCCCGCGCGACGCGCGCTTCGCCGCCTTCGAACGCGCCACCCTGGCGCAGTACGGCGTCAAACACATCGACGAGCTGCCGATCAACTACGCCGGCCTGCTGTTCGAGCATGGCGAAAAGATGACCTCGGACATCTACAACCGCCACTTCGACCGCCTGTACGACGGCCATGCGGCCCAGGCCAGGATCATGCTGGCCGCCAGCGCGCTGTCGCCGCTGATGGCCTTGCGCCCCTCGTCCGCGGCCCTGGCCCAGACCGACCTGCCGGCCCACCGTCACTTCATGGCGCAGGCCGAGGCCTACCGCTACGCGACGGTGCAGGCGCTCAACCGCGACATCAAGCTCAATCGCAAGCCCGGAAACGGCGAGTACGCCAGCGACGTGGCGGCCATCACGCGCGGCATCGGCTTCACGCCGCGACCATACGCTCTGCACGAGCTGCTGCCGCGCGTGGCGGCGCCGTTCGCGCTGCTGCTGGCCTGGCTGCTGGCCGCGCTGGTACTGATGCGCCTGGCCGCGCGCCGCCTGGAGGGTTCGGCATGATGGCCGCGATCATCCGCATGGAAGCGCGGCGCCTGCTGCGCGGACGCTGGCTGCCGCTGCTGTGGCTGGCCTTTTTCATCCTGTGCGCCGGCGCCGCCTGGAATGGCGCGGCCTGGGTCGAACAGCGCGAGACGGCGCTGGCCGCCATCCAGGAAGACGAGCGCGAGACGCAGCGCCTGCGGCGCGCCCAGATCGCCGACGAAGTCACGCCGGACAACCGGATGCGCTATGGGGGCGCGCTATACGCCACCGCAATGTCGCTGCGCGCCACCCTTGCGCCGGGCGAACTGGCGCTGCTGACCGTGGGCCAGGCCGATGGCTATCCGATGGCGGCCACGATCCACGCCTTCAGCGCCAGCAACACGATCTTCGACCGCCACGTCGCGGGCATGGAAAACCCGTCGGTGCTGGCCGCCGGGCGCTTCGACCTGGCCTTCGTGATCGTCTGGCTGCTGCCGCTCCTGGTACTGGCCGGCAGCTTCGACCTGTTCGCCCATGAGCGCGAGCGCGGGATGGCGCCCTGGCTGCTGTCGCAGCCGGTGTCCCCGGGACGCCTGCTGGCGGCCAAGGCGGCCGCGCGCGCCCTGCTGCTGGTGCTGCCGCCGGTCGCGATCCTGCTGGCGGTGCTGGTCGCGGGCGGTGCCGCCAGTCGCGCCGCCCTGCTCGCCACTGCTGCGCTGGTGGCGCTGTACGCCCTGTTCTGGCTGGCACTGGCGCTGCTGGTCAACCTGGTTGCGGAAAACGCCGCGCAGGCGGCGCTGGGCTGCCTGGCCGGCTGGCTGCTGCTGGTGGTGCTGCTGCCGGCGCTGGCCCTCGGCGTGGCCGACCTGGCCGCGCCGCCGTCGAGCCCGACGGAGAGGGTCAACGCCCTGCGCGCCCAGGCCATGCAGGCGCGCGCCGAGGCAAGGGCGCAGGCCGCGGCGCCGGCCAATCCCGGGCCGCAGCGCTCGCCCAACATTCCCGACAGCCTGCGCCGCCGCGCGCTCGAGGTCGAGCGCGGCGAACATCTGATCCGCGCGGCCGCCGCGCCCTACCGGGCCCAGGACGAACGGCGCCTGGCCTGGCTCGACGCCCTGCGAGCGGCCTCGCCGGCGATCGCGCTGCAGGACGGCCTGGAGCGCCTGGCCGGAGCCGACGCCGCGCGCGCCCTGCGCTTCCAGGACCAGGCCCACGGTTTCCTGCTCGAGCTGCGCGTGCTGGTGGATCGCTACCTGGCCGAAGACCGCCTGCTCACCGTCGCCGACTACGACGCCGGCCTGCCGCGCTTCGTCCTGCGCGAAGCGTCCTTTGGCGAGCGCGCCGGCGCCCTGCTGTTCGACGCCGCCGTCATCCTGCTCACCGGCGCGGCCCTGCTGCTGGCCGCGCGGCGCCGGCTGCGCCGCCATACCACCTTCACCGAATGAGGTCCCCCATGCTGCACACCCAGGCGCTGTCCAAATCCTTCGGGGCCCAGCGCGCCCTCGACAACCTCGACCTGCGCATCGCGCCGGGCGAGATCTTCTGCATGCTCGGCGCCAACGGCGCCGGCAAGACCACCACCATCAAGCTGCTGCTGGGCTTCCTGGCGCCCACCTCGGGCCGGGCCCTGGTCGATGGCATCGACGTCCAGCTCGATCCGATCGCCGCGCGCCGGCGCCTGCTGTACCTGCCGGAACAGGTGGCGCTGTACGGCGAACTGAGCGGCCTGGAAAACCTGGATTACTTCGCCGGCCTGGCCGGCGTCCCGGACCGGACCCCGGCGCGCCTGCGCGGCTGGCTGGAACAGGCCGGCGTGCCGTCCGCCGCCATCGAGCGCCGCGCCAGCGGCTATTCGAAAGGAATGCGCCAGAAGGTCGCGATCGCGCTGTCGATCGCGCGCGCCGCCCGCGCCCTGCTGCTGGACGAGCCAACCTCCGGCCTCGACCCGCAGGCCAGCGCCGAATTCCACCGCCTCTTGCAGCGCCAGCGCGACGCCGGAGCGGCGGTGCTGATGGCCACCCACGACCTGTTCCGTGCGCGCGAGGTGGCGACCACGATCGGGCTGATGCGCGACGGACGTCTGCTGCGCACCTTGCGCGCGGCCGACGTCTCTGCCCTGGAACTGGAGCAACTGTACCTCGAAGAAATGGCGCTCGCAGCATCGAGCACATCCCATCTTGAAACGACTTGAAAGGACAACCATGAAACGCCACGCCATCCCGGGCGCCTGCCTCGCCCTGATATCCACCCTGTCGCTGGCCGCCGAGCAGGCGCCCGAACCGGACAGCACCGTCGTCGTCACTGCCAGCCGCGACGCAGCTTCTCCATCGACTGCGCCCCTGGCGGCGACGCCGGTCCAGACGCTGGCGGGCCAGGAACTCGTCCGGCGGCGCATGGGCACCCTGGGCGAGACGCTGGCCGGCCTGCCCGGCGTCCACCTCGACAATTTCGGCGCCGGCGCCGCCCGGCCGGTGATCCGCGGCCAGACCCTGCCGCGCATCGAGGTGCTGAGCGACGGCGCGACGCTGTTCGACGTGTCCTCGGTGTCGCCCGACCATGGCATCGCCACCGATCCGTTGTTGCTCGACGCCATCGAGGTCATCCGCGGGCCGGCCGCGGTGCGCTACGGCGGCAATGCGACCGGCGGTGCGATCAACCTGATCGACAGCAAGGTGCCGAAACTGGTGCCGGAACGTGGCGTCACCGGCGCCACCGAGGTGCGCTACGGCACTGGCGACAACGAAAAAACCGTCGTCGGCCGCGTCACCGCCGGCAGCGGCAACTTCGCCCTGCATGCGGAAGGCGCCAAACGCAATGCCGGCGAGTATGACGTGCCGTCCGCCTTCGGAACGGACCGGCTGCGCGACTCCTTTGCCGACAGCGAGAGCTATAGCGTGGGCGGTTCGTGGATCACCAGGAAGGGCTATATCGGCGCGGCCTATACGCGGGTGCGCAACGAATACGGCCTGCCCGGGCACAGCCATGCGAATGGCGTGTGCCACCTGCATGGCTATTTCAATCCGGTACGGGTGGACCTGCATTGCGTGGGCCACGGGAGTTACCAGAATCCGCTGGACAATCCCGATTCGGACACTGCCTGGATCGACCTGCGCAGCGACCGCGTGGACGTCCGCGCGGATTACATCGATCCGCTGCCCGGGTTTTCCAGCGTCAAGTTCCGCGCCTCCCACACCGACTACCAGCACGACGAGATCGACGGCCCGATCCTGTACAGCCGCTATACCAACAAGGTCAAGGATGGCCGGCTCGAGCTGACCCATAAGCCCTTGCTCGGATTCACCGGCACGCTGGGCCTGCAATATACGGACGGCACTTTCGGCGGCTTGAACCTGATCGACCTTCACGTGCCCTCGACCAATTTCTATGGGTTCGACGGGCACACACATTACGTGACCGAAAATACCGGGCTGTTCCTCAGCGAACGGCGTGCCTTCGGCCCGGTCGATGTCGAGCTCGCCGTGCGCAAGGACTGGCGCACGGTCAGCGTGCCGATTCCGGGCGAATTCTTCATCCGGGTGCCGGACGAATACATTCCATCCTATGAGCAGTCGTACGGCCCCAACTGGCGGCAAGAGGTCGAGGATGGGTCGCGCCAGGGCCACCTCGAGCGTAATCCCGACCGCAAGCATCGCCCCCTTTCCGCCTCGCTTGGCGCCACCTGGAACCTCGGCGGCGGCTACTCGGCCGCGCTGTCGCTGGCGCGCACCGAGCGGGCGCCGAATATGCGCGAGCTGTTCGCCTACGGAAATAACCTTGCTACCAACAGCTACGAGATGGGCTTGCTGGCCGACTGGGAGTTCATCGATCCCATCCTCGAAGAGGCCGGCGTCTTCCGCGGCGATGTCCTGGAGAAATCGAACGCGGTTAACCTGACTTTGCGCAAGGCCGGCGGCCCGTTCGAGTTCGAGGTCGGCGTGTTCCACCAGGATGTCGACGACTATGTATACACGCACGCGCTGGAAACCGAGACCCGCAACGGCGTGGCCCACCACTTCCTGATCTATACCGCGGGCAAGGCGCGCTTCAACGGCATCGACGGCCAGGCCAGTGTTCGCCTGACGCAAGCCTCGAAAGTCACCGTGTTCGGGGACTACGTGCATGCCGAACTCGCCGACGACAAGGGCTACCTGCCGCGCATCCCGCCGGCACGGCTGGGCGGACGCTACGAGGGAGAATGGGGGCTGCTGTCGGCCGGGTTCGAGGTCTACCGCCAGTTCACGCAAGACCGGCTGGGATCGCTGGAGACCCGGACCGATGGCTACAATATGGTCAATGCGACACTGGCCTACCGCTTCCCGCATGCACCCGGTCGCTGGACCGAGCTCTACCTGAGCGGCACGAACCTGACCGACGAGCTGGCCTTCAGCCACGCCTCCTTCGTCAAGGCCCAGTCGCCGCTGCGCGGACGCAATATCGTGTTCGGACTGCGCCACCAGTTCTGATCCTTGATCCGGTCGGCAACGCCTTCCTGCCGATCCGGAACAATCGACGAGGCCCGGCATCTCATCCTTGCCGGGCCAAGCCCACTACGTCGAAAGGAAACACGATGGCCTATTTCACCACCCGCGACGGCGTCGACATCTATTACAAGGACTGGGGCCGCGGCAAGCCGGTGGTGTTTTGCCACGGCTGGCCGCTGGGCGCCGACAGCTGGGAAGCGCAGATGCTGCACCTGTCGCAGAACGGTTTCCGCACCGTCGCGCACGACCGGCGCGGGCATATGCGTTCGAGCCAGCCGTGGGACGGCAACGATATGGACCATTACGCCGACGACCTGGCCCAGTTGCTCGAGTTGCTCGACCTCAATGAGGTCTGCCTGGTCGGCTTCTCGACCGGCGGCGGCGAGGTGGCGCGCTATGTCGGACGCCACGGCACCGGCCGCATTGCCCAGCTGGTGCTGATCGGCGCGGTGCCGCCGCTGATGGTGCAGCGCCCCGACAATCCGGACGGTGCGCCGCGGGAAGTATTCGACGGCATCCGCACGGCCCAGCTCGAGAACCGGGCCCAGCTCTACCTCGACATCCCTTCCGGCCCCTTCTATGGCTTCAACCGGCCGGGCGCCACGCCGTCTCCGGGGCTGGTCCAGTCGTGGTTCTTGCAGGGAATGTTAGGCGGTCACAAGAATACTTACGACTCGATCGCGGCGTTTTCCGAAACCGATTTCCGCGATGACCTCAGGAAATTTGACAAGCCGACCCTGATCATCCACGGCGACGACGACCAGGTGGTGCCGATCGACGTTGGCGGCCGGGCTTCGGCGCGGCTGGTGCCGCACGCCACCTTCATCGCCTATGCCGGCGCGCCGCACGGGCTGACCGACACGCACAAGGACCGGGTCAACGCCGACCTGCTGGCCTTCGCGCGCGGCGAAACCGTCGGACACTAGCGGCAGATCCTCCCCTTCAGCTGAAGCGGACCAGGCATTACTCCCCCAGTCATTCCCCTGCAAAGGGGAGTGCTATCGCTCATCCGTTACGGCCTCTCGAGGCGAAATCTATCGCTCATCCGTACTGGTGTGCAGCACGATAATCTATCGCTCATCATTATCGGGACCGCCAATATTAACTAAAATTAATAATTCGCACACCCCCGCTTAAGCCGGCGACGGGCATGATCGAAGGTAGGGACAATATCGCTCTCAACCTTGCAATCCGGATTCAACCACATGCCCTCGACCATTTCCTTGCGCCGGCGCCAGCCGGCCCTTGGCGCCGCCCTGCTGGCGGCGCTGCTGCTGTCCGCCTGCGCCAAAGAACAGAAACCCGTCGCGCCCACCGTTCCGGAGGTAGCCGTATTGACGATGAGTACGTCCAACGTGGCGCTGAACATCGCCCTGCCGGGCCGCACCGCGCCCTACCTGCTGGCCGAGGTCCGGGCCCGGGTCGACGGCATCGTGCAGGAGCGCCGGTTCAAGGAAGGGGCCGACGTCAGGAAGGGCGACCCGCTGTACCTGATCGACCCGGCCCCCTACCGCGCCACGCTGGCCAGCGCCGAGGCCGAACTGCAGCGGGCCCAGGCCACCCTGGCCAGCAACGCCTCCCTGCTCAAGCGCAACCAGGTGCTGGTCAAGGAAAACGCCGTCAGCAAGCAGGAATTCGAAAACGCCGAAGCGGCCCAGCTGGAAGCGGCGGCCGACGTCGCCGCTGCAAAAGCGGCCGTCGAGACTGCCCGCATCAACCTCGGCTATACCAGCGTCAGCGCGCCGATCACCGGCCGCAGCAGCGTGTCGGCGGTAACGCAAGGCGCCTACGTCCAGGGCGGCGCCGCCACCCTGATGACCACCATCCAGCAAATCGACCCGATGTACGTCGACCTGCAGCAGTCGAGCGTCGACGGCCTGGCCCTGCGCCGCGAGATTGCCGCCGGCCGGGTGCGCATGGACGGCGCCAACGCCGCCAGGGTCAGCCTGACCCTGGAGGACGGCAGCACCTACAGCCGCGCCGGCACACTCGAGTTTTCCGGCGTGACGGTCGACCAGGCCACCGGCGCGGTCACCCTGCGCGCGCGCTTCCCGAATCCCGACAAGCTGTTATTGCCCGGCATGTTCGTGCGCGCCAGCGTGAGCCAGGGCGTGCGCCAGGCCGTGATGCGGGTGCCGGCGCCGGCCGTCTCGCGCACCCCGCAGGGCACCGCGACCGTGATGGTGGTCGACCGCGAAAACAAGGCCCGGCTGCGCACCGTGCGCACCGGCGCCCTGGTCGACGGCTACTGGCTGATCGACGAGGGCCTGAAGGAAGGCGAACGTGTGATCGTCAGCGGCACCCAGAAACTGCGTCCGGGCGCCGTGGTGCGGATCGGCGCGCCGTCGGCGCCGGCCAGCCAGGCGCCGGCCGCTCCCGCGACTCCGTCCAGCCCGGCCAATCCGGCCAATCCGGCCAATCCGGCCACCCCGGCGGCCACGCCGGCCGCCACCCCAGCGCGCCAGGGATAAGCATCGATGCCAAAGTTCTTCATCCAGCGTCCGATCTTCGCGATCGTCATCTCGCTGCTCATCATGCTGGCGGGCGGCATCGCCCTGTATAACATGCCGGTCGAGCAGTATCCGCCGGTGTCGCCGCCGTCGGTGCAGATCCAGGCCGACTTCCCCGGCGCCTCGGCCGAGACCATGCAGAACACCGTGATCCAGGTGATCGAGCAGCAGCTGACCGCGATCGACAACCTGCTGTACATGGATTCTTCGAGCGACGATTCGGGCCGTTCGACCACCACCCTGACCTTCGCCGCCGGCACCGATCCCGACATCGCCCAGGTGCAGGTGCAGAACCAGCTGCAGGCGGCGGTGCCGCGCCTGCCGGCCGAGGTGCAGCAGACCGGCCTGCGCGTCACGAAATCGACCAGCGACTTCCTGATGGTGGCCGCCTTCGTGTCCGACGACGACAGCATGACCAAGTTCGACATCGCCAACTACGTGTCGTCGAACATCCAGGATCCGCTCAGCCGTATCTCGGGCGTGGGCAGCATGAACGTGTTCGGCACCCAGTACGCGATGCGGATCTGGCTCGACCCGGTCAAGCTGACCGCGTATGCGCTCACGCCGCTCGACGTCAGCGCGGCGATCCGGGCCCAGAACGTGCAGGTCTCGGGCGGCCAGCTGGGCGGCACGCCGGCGGTGCAGGGCCAGTCGATCAACGCCACCATTACCCAGGCCACCCTGCTGCGCACGCCGGAAGAGTTCCAGCGCATCCTGGTCAAGGTCCAGCCGGACGGCTCGAGCGTGCGCATCGGCGATGTGGCGCGGGTCGCCCTCGGCTCGGAGAACTACCACGTCGACGTGCGCTACAACGGCAAGCCGGCGTCGGGGCTGGGCATCCAGCTGGCGCCGGGCGCCAACGCGCTCGATACCGCGGTTGCCGTGCGCGCGCGCCTGGCCGAGCTGGGCGAATTCTTCCCGCCCGGCCTGCGCACCGTCTACCCGAACGACGTCACGCCCTTCATCGAGCAATCGATCAGCGGCGTTGTGCACACCCTGATCGAGGGCATCGTGCTGGTGTTCCTGGTCATGTACCTGTTCCTGCAAAACTTCCGCGCCACCCTGATCCCGTCGATCACGGTGCCGGTGGTGCTGCTCGGCACCTTCGGCATCATGTCGGCGCTCGGCTTCACCGTCAATACGCTGTCGATGTTCGGCCTGGTGCTGTCGATCGGCCTGCTGGTCGACGACGCCATCGTGGTGGTCGAGAACGTCGAGCGCGTGATGCACGAGGACGGCCTGGCGCCAAAGGAAGCGACGATCAAGGCCATGGGCCAGATCACCAGCGCGCTGATCGGCGTGGCCCTGGTGCTGTCGGCGGTGTTCGTGCCGGTGGCCTTCTCGAGCGGCACGGTGGGCGCGATCTACCGCGAGTTCTCGCTCACGGTGGTGTCCTCGATGCTGCTGTCGGCCTTCATCGCGCTGACCCTGACCCCGGCCCTGTGCGCGACCATGCTCAAGCCGGTCGACCCTGGCCACCACGAAAAGAAGGGCTTCTTCGGCTGGTTCAACCGCTCCTTCGACAAGAGCCGCGACCGCTACCTGGGCGCCGTGAGCGGCATCCTGGGCCGGCGCGCGCTGTGGATGGTGGTGTACCTGCTCATCATCGGCGTCGTGGCGGCCCTCTTCCTGCGCCTGCCGGGCGGCTTCCTGCCCAAGGAAGACCAGGGCTACATGATCGTGCAGGTCCAGACCGCGCCCGGCACCACCCAGGAAGTCACCGGCCGCGTGCTCGACGAGATCAGCAACTACCTGCTGAACGACGAGAAGGCGATGGTCGAGGCGACCATGGTCATCAACGGCTCGGCCCAGGGCCAGCGCGGCCAGAACGTGGGCCGCATGTTCGTGCGCCTGCGCGACTGGGACGCGCGCAAGGACGACGCCCTGCACGTGTCGGCCCTCAGCAACCGGATCGCCGCGCGCTACAAGGACTTCCAGGGCGCCACGGTGGTGCCGATCGAGCCGCCGTCGATCCGCGGCCTGGGCTCGGCCACCGGTTTCACGATGCAGCTGCAGGACCGCGGCGGCCTTGGCCGCGATGCGCTGGCCGCGGCGCGCGACCAGCTGCTGGAGCTGGCGGCGAAGGAACCGGCCCTGACCCGGGTGCGCTTCACGGGCCAGGCCGACAACCCGACCTACAAGATCGACATCGACCGCGAGAAGGCGGCCGCGCTGGGCGTCGACCTGACCCTGGTCGACCAGACCTTCTCGACCGCCTGGGGCTCGCGCTACATCAACAACTTCCTCGATACCGACAACCGCATCAAGCGCGTCTATATCCAGGCCGACGCCCAGTTCCGCATGAACCCGGACGACATCAAGCTGCTGCACGTGCGTAATGCGCAGGGCGATATGGTGCCGTTCTCGAGCTTCGCCAGCGCGCGCTGGTCGTGGGGTTCGCCGTCGATGCAGCGCTATAACGGCATTACCTCGGCCGAGATCGTGGGCCAGCCGACCGCCGGCCACAGCACCGGCGAGGCGATGGCCATCATGACCCGCCTGGCGGCCCAGCTGCCGCAGGGCATCGGCTTCGAGTGGAGCGGCATCTCGCTGCAGGAATCGCAGGCCGGGGCCCAGGCGCCGCTGCTGTACGCGCTGTCGATCCTGGTCGTGTTCCTGTGCCTGGCGGCGCTGTACGAGAGCTGGGCGATCCCGATCTCGGTGATCATGGTGGTCCCGATCGGCATCCTCGGCGCGCTGGGCGCGGCGACCGCCTTCGGCATGGAGAACGACGTGTTCTTCCAGGTGGGCCTGTTGACGACCATCGGCCTGTCGGCCAAGAACGCGATCCTGATCGCCGAATTCGCGCGCGAGCTGCAGTTGCAGGGACTCGGCCTGATGGAGGCGGTGATGGAAGCGTCGAAAGTGCGTCTGCGTCCGATCATCATGACCTCGATGGCCTTCATCCTGGGCGTGCTGCCGCTGGCGATTTCCAGCGGTGCCGGCTCCGGCGCCCAGAATGCGCTGGGGATTGGCGTGATCGGCGGGATGCTGACGGCGACCTTCCTGGCGACCTTCCTGATTCCGCTGTTCTACGTGGTCGTGGCCGGGCGCGCCAAGCCGCCAGCGCCGCACGAGCCAAAGGCGGACACTCCGGATACAATGCCGGCTTCCCACTGAGACTGCCGTGAAACTGTTACTCGTCGAAGACAATGAACGCGTGGCCCGCTTCGTCAAGAAAGGGTTGACCGAGGCCGGCCATACGGTCGACCACGCCGACAATGGCCGCGACGGCATGTACCATGCCGTCAGCGAGCCCTACGACGCGATCGTCATGGACCGCATGCTGCCGGGCGGGATCGATGGCCTCGGCATCATCGAAGCGCTGCGCCAGCAGGGTAACCGGGTGCCAATCCTGATCCTGTCCGCACTGGACGGCGTGGACGACCGCATCCGCGGCCTGCGCGCCGGCGGTGACGACTACCTCACGAAACCGTTCGCCTTCGGCGAGCTGCTGGCGCGGCTCGACGCCCTGCTGCGCCGCTCGCAGAGCCAGGCGGTGGAAACCGTCATGACCCTGGGCGACCTGTCGGTCGACATGCTGGCGCACCGGGTCACGCGCGCCGGCCGCCCGGTGGCGCTGCAGCCGCGCGAATTCAAGCTGCTCACTTACCTGCTGCGCCATGCGAACCAGGTGGTGACCCGCACCATGCTGCTGGAGAACGTGTGGGACTACCACTTCGACCCGCAGACCAACGTCATCGACGTCCACATCAGCAAGCTGCGCCAGAAGATCGACGCAGGCTTCGCCACGCCGCTGCTGCGCACCGTGCGCAATGCCGGCTATATGCTGACCGACCAGCCGTAATATTCATGTTGTGAGACACGTCTCTTGAACCTGCGCCTGCCCAGCTTTTCGGCCCGCACCATCGCGATCGGCTATGCCGTCGTCACCCTGCTGGTGCTGGCGATGTTCGCCGCGCCGCTGTGGTTCGCCTGGCACAAGAACATCGGCGAGGTGCGCACCCAGCTGCTCAAGTCGGACGCGCAGCACCTGCGCAACCTGTTCGAGCGCCAGGGCCCGCCGGCGCTGGCGGCGGCGATCGACAGCCAGGTCCATGGCGTCAACGACGGCGTGCGCAAGATCATGCTGTTCGCGGCGCCCGACGGCGCCAAGCTGGCCGGCAACCTGCCGGAGTGGCCGGAGGGCGTGCCCGGGCGCGACGGCCTGTGCCAGGTGACGATCCGGGTCGACGACAAACCGCGCAACGTGGAGCTGGTGCGGGTGACGCTGGAAGACGGCTATATGCTGCTGGTGGCCAGCAACCTGGATCGCTTCCAGCAGCTTGAGCGCCTGTTCGCCTACGGCCTGCTGGGCTGCGCGCTGGCGGTGCTGGTGGGGGCCGCGCTGGGAGGAGTCCTGATCCGGCGCGCGCTGCTGGCGCGGGTGCAAAGCATCAGCCAGACCTCGGCCTCGATCATCGCGGGCAAGCTGTCGCACCGCCTGGTGGAGCCGCACGACGGCGACGAGCTGCAGCAGCTGACCCGCACCGTGAACCGCATGCTGGACCAGATCGAGCACCTGGTGACGGGCGTGCAGGACGTGTCGAATGCGATCGCGCACGACCTGCGCACGCCGCTGTCGGAACTGCGCGCGCGGCTGGAAGAACTGTCGGTGGCGCGACCGCCGAGCGAAGAGACCTTTGCCGAGATCGACGCCGCGATCGACGACGTCGACCGCGTGATGGGCATCTTCAATGCCCTATTGCGCCTGGCCGAAATCGACAGCGGCAGCCGGCGCGGCGGTTTCGTCGAGGTCGACCTGGCCGCGCTGGGCGCCGAGGTCACCGAGTTCTACGGTCCGGTGGCCGAACTGAAGGACATCGACCTGGGCTTCGACGCGCCGGAGGATTTGCGGGTGGTGGGCGACCCGGTGCTACTGGCCCAGGCCCTCGGCAATATGGCCGACAACGCCCTGAAGTACGCGCCGGTGCGCGGCACGATCGCGATCACCGCGCGCCGCATCGATGCCGAGCGGGTGGCGGTGGTAGTGGCCGACAACGGTCCGGGCATCCCGGAGCACGAGCGCACGCGCGTGATCGAGCGCTTCTACCGGGTCGACGCCAGCCGCGGCACGCCGGGCGTGGGCCTGGGCCTGAGCGTGGTCTCGGCGGTGGCGCGCCTGCATGGCGGCAGCCTGACGCTGGAAGACAACCATCCGGGCCTGCGCGCGACCCTGCTGCTGCCCACCAATCCAGCTGCGCAGGCTTACTGAGCGCTTGCCTCGGCGCCGGCGCCTGCGCGCTCCAGGATGGCGTCGATCGAGGCGCGCGCCTCTTTCATCACTTTTGGGACGTCGACGCCGAGCAGGCGCCCATCTCTCTTGCGGACGACGCCGTCGACGATCACGGTATCGACATTCGCCGGCGTGGCCGAGTACACGATCAGGGCATAAGGATCGGCGTCGCCTGCCAGCGCCATGTTCAGCGCGCCGGGATCGAGCAGGATCAGGTCGGCGCGCTTGCCGGGCGTGATCGAGCCGATCTGGTCGTCCATCCCGATCGAGCGCGCCGCCTCGATCGTCGCCAGTTCGAGGATGCGGCGTGGCGCGACTGCCGTTTCCTTTTTGCCGGCGCCGGATGCGGTCAGCGCCAGCAGGCGCATATTGGCGAACAGGTCGGCGCTGCCGGCCAGCGCCGTGCCGTCGATGCCCAGGCCGATGCGACCCACCGCGGCGTAATCGTCCAGCACGGTCAGGCCATAGCCGACGCGCTGCTCGGTGACCGGCGTCAGCGACAGCGCGCTGCCGGCCGCCCGGAACGCCGCCAGCTCGGCCGGCGTCGCCCCGGTGGCATGCACGATCTGCACGTCCTTGCCGAGCAGGCCGCTGGCCGCCAGGGCGCCGTTGCGCTTGCCGCCCGAGTGCACCGAGACCGGCAGTCCGAGCTTGCGCGCCGCCGCGATCTCGCGGCGCCCGGTCGCCACCACATCCGGCTTGCCTTCCCCCACCCCGCGCCAGCCCAGCCCCAGCGTGACCCGCCCCGGCCGCGCCCGCGCCGCCGCCGCGGCCAGGTGATCGAGGTCGATGCTCTCCGCCGGCCCAAGGTCGTCATGGGCGCCAACCAGCAACCGGGCCCGGATACCGCTGTCCAGCAGCGCCTGTTCCGCCGCCTCCAGGTGCGCCGGGCTGCGCAGGTTATGGAAGAAATCGACGGTGGTCGTCACACCCGAGGCCAGCGTTTCGACCGCCCCAAAATAGGTGCCGATGCGGACGTCGTCCGGCGAATAGTGCCGGCCCAGCCGCTTCTTGAGCGCAAAGTAGTCGGTGTCAGGAGTATTCCGAAACTGCCCACGCGCCGCGCTGAGCCACAGATGGGTATGCGTATCGACCAGCCCCGGCAGCAGAATCATGCCCCGCGCATCGATACGCTCCACCCCAGCCGCCTCGAGCCCGCGCCCAACGGCAACGATCCGCCCATCCCGCACCAGCACGTCGGCATCGCGCAGGTCACCCTGCTGCGGATCGAGGCTGACGACATGAGCATTCTTAATCAGCAACGCGCGCGGCTGCCCAAATGCAGCCTGACACAACGCGAACAGGAGGGTAATCAGAACACAATGCAACAAACGCGGCATGGCAGCTTCCAGGCAATAAGATTGCCACCAATTCTACAAGCCAATACCACCGCCCCGCGCGCGCTTCCCACTGCGACACCCAACAATAACTAGGGTCAGAGTAAAATTGTTTGTCAACTTCAGTAAATCAATTGCAAATTAATTCGACTCCGACCCTAATTATTGTGCAATATCTCAGATAGAGTTGAGGGTCAGAGTCGAGTTATTCGGCAATCGGAGAAATTGCTCAATAAATCGACTCTGACCCTCACCCTCCAAGCCCAGATTTGTCGTCAATTTGGTTTCAGCTAGAGAAGTAGTTGGAATGAAGAATTGTTCTCATCACTGATGGCGCTAGCACGGGTATAAACAAAGAGGGTCAGTGTCGAATTGTTTGCCAATTTTTGAAAATCAATTGGCAAATAATTTTACTCTGACCCTCATTATTTCACTGCCTGACTACACGCATCTGCTCATTGAGAATAGCCGCCGATCAAGCTGAGAAATTGCCCAATAATTCGACTCTGACCCTAATCGGGATTTAGCTGCCGAAATAGCGGCCGGCGCGGTGCCAGGCCATGACCATGCTGCTCATGGCGACCGCGCTCACGGCCGACCAGCCCACCAGGTGCGGGGCGACCAGGCCGAGGGCCAGCAGCAGGATGACGCTGTCGATCATGACCTGGGTGCGGCCGGCGTTGATGCCGTACTTCTTTTGGAGCCACAGGGTGACGATGCCGGTCCCGCCGACGCCAGCGCCGTGGCGCGCCATGGCCAGGATGCCCATGCCGCAGAAGGTGCCGCCGCCCAGCGCCGCCACCGCGGGATGGATGTGGCCGATCACCAGCACGTGCGGCATGATTTTGAGCAGGCCCATGATCAGCGCACTGCCGGCCAGCGATTTCAGGGTGAAGCGCGGCCCCATGAACAGGTAGCCGAACAGGAAGAACGGCACATTGATCATCATGAACAGCGTGCCGACCGACAGCCCGCTCACATAGGACGTCAGCAGCGCGATGCCGGCCACGCCGCCCGTGATCAGCTGGGCCGCCTGCAGCAGCACGATGCCGATCACGACGAACAGCACGCCCACGGCGATGCCATAGACGTCATCGAGCGGGGAATGCGGCTTGACCACGACCGCGCGTGGGGAAGACGAGGCCGAACCGGGGAACATGGCAGACTGGCTCATCCGCGCACCGCCGCATCGACGACGGTGGAAGCGATCGCCACGCGAACGGACAGGGTCCGGCGAGTGGCCGTGCAGGGGGTAGCGACGAGCGTAGAGCTGAAGTTCATGTTCCTTGCGAGTTCGTGGTAACAGGGATGCCAGCGCGCCGGGTAGGCGCAAATGCGCGAAACGCACGGGGTACGGTGTGCTTCGGGCCGCTATTATCGCTCATGTTGCGGCGCAATGTCGATACGCCACGCATCCATCCGTACCAGATGGGAAACACCTTATGGAACACCCTTGTGCGATGCACTATCCCGGTGCGCAGTCCCCTGTTCCGGTGCGCATTCGGCAGGTCAGGCGCCCTGTTCCGGTGCCCGCTCCGCCGCCAGCTCCCGTTCCAGGAATTCCACACACACCCGCACCTTGGCCGAATTGCCCAGCCGCTGCGGATACACGGCCCAGACATTGGCTTCCTGGGTGAACTCGGGCAGCAGCTGCACCAGCCGCCCGGCATCCAGGTGCGGCTGGGCGTGCCAGCGCGAGCGCAGGATGATGCCGGCGCCGTCGAGCGCCCAACGCAGCGCGATCTCGCCATGGTTGGTCGACAGCGCGCCCGAGACCTTTACCGTCTCCTCACCGCCGCGCGCGCGCAACCGCCATACGCCGAAGGGATGGTCGCGCTCCTTGATCACCAGGCACTGGTGGCCGGACAGCTCCTGCAGCGAGCGCGGCGCCCCATGCCGCGCGATATAGCCAGGCGCGGCGCACAGGATGCGGTGGTTGGCCATCAGCCGGCGCGCGATCAGTTGCGGCGCGATCTCGTCGCCGATGCGCACGTCGAGGTCGAAGCCCTCCGCCACCGGATCGACCAGCCGGTCGAACACCTCGAACCGGATCTGCAGCGCCGGATAAGCGCGCACCAGCTTGGCGATGGCCGGCGCCACCACATTGCGCCCGAAGCCGAAGCTGCTGCAGATGCGCACCCGGCCACTGGGCTCGCGGCGCCGCTCGGACACCTCGTCGACCAGATCGTCCAGGCTGTCCAGGATGGACTGAGCCCGCCCGAAAGCCTGCTCGCCCTCTTCGGTGATGACGACGCGACGCGTGGTGCGCTGGAACAGCCGCACGCCGAGCGCCTCTTCCAGCACGCCGATACGCTTGCTGACATAGGCCGCCGACATGCCCAGCTCCCCGGCCGCCTGCGCGAACGAGCCCTTGCGCACGACGGTCACGAAAACGCGCAGGTCGGCGTTTTCGGGCAGATTATTCACGGTTCGTATTCCTTGATGCCACGGAAAGCCATATTATAAACATGGCGTTTCGGATTATGCTGGCCATACCAAGCAACCAGGAGCACCACACATGAAGACCCACAAGATCGCAGTCATCGCCGGCGACGGCATCGGCAAGGAAGTCATGCCCGAGGGCCTGCGCGCCCTGCAAGCCGCAGCCCGCCGCTTCGGCATCGGCCTCGAGTTCACCACCTTCGCCTGGGCCGACTGCGACTACTACGCGCAGCATGGCAAGATGATGCCGGACGACTGGCGCCAGCAACTGGACGGCTTCGAAGCCATCTATTTCGGCGCCGTTGGCTGGCCCGACACGGTGCCGGACCACATCTCGCTGTGGGGTTCGCTGCTGAAGTTCCGGCGCGAGTTCGACCAGTACGTCAACCTGCGCCCGGTGCGCCTGATGCCCGGCGTGCCCTGCCCGCTGGCCAACAAGAAGCCGGGCGACATCGACTTCTATGTGGTGCGCGAGAACACCGAAGGCGAATACTCCTCGGTCGGCGGCAAGATGTTCGAGGGGACCGAGCGCGAATTCGTGCTGCAGGAATCGGTCTTCACCCGCCACGGCACCGACCGCATCCTCAAGTACGCCTTCGAACTGGCCCAGCGCCGCCCGAAAAAACACCTGACCGCCGCCACCAAGTCGAACGGCATCTCGATCTCGATGCCCTACTGGGACGAGCGGGTGGCCGCCATCGGCCAGCAGTATGGTGACGTCAAATGGGACAAGTACCACATCGACATCCTGTGCGCGCGCTTCGTGATCTCGCCCGAGCGCTTTGACGTGGTGGTGGCCTCGAACCTGTTCGGCGACATCCTGTCGGACCTCGGCCCGGCCTGCACCGGCACCATCGGCATCGCGCCGTCGGCCAACCTGAATCCGGAACGGACCTTCCCTTCCCTGTTCGAGCCGGTGCACGGCTCGGCGCCCGACATCCACGGCAAGAACATCGCCAACCCGATTGCGATGATCTGGTCCGGCGCGATGATGCTCGAGTTCCTGGGCCAGGGCGACGCCACCTACACCGCGGCCCACGACGCCATGCTGGCGGCGATCGAAAAATGCCTGGTCGAGGGCCCGCGCACGCCGGACATGGGCGGCGCGGCCAATACGACCGAGGTCGGTCAAGCAGTAACGCGCTATCTGGAGACCTGATGCCGCGGCCTGGGCCAGCCGAACGTCGATGAAATCCGCCACATGCTAGGCTGCTCCCCCACGGAAATCAGCAATGGAGCATGCAATGGCAGAGCAAACGAACCGACCGCTGGCCCTCATCACCGGCGCGTCCAGCGGCATCGGCTACGAACTGGCGCGCCAGTTTGCGATGGATGGCCACGACCTGGTCATCACCGCCACCACCGAGGCGGGCCTGGACAGCGCCGCCGGAGAACTGCGCAGCCTTGGCGCGCAAGTGACCACCGTGGTGGCCGACCTCACCGACTTCGACGGCGTCGAAACCCTCTACGCGGCAGTGCGCGGCGCCGGCCGTCCGCTGGCCGCCGCCGCCCTCAACGCCGGCGTCGGCCTGGGGGGCTACTTCGTCGGCGGCACCGACCTGCAGCGCGAGATCGCCATGATCCAGCTGAACACGATCTCGCAAGTCCACCTGACCAAGCGCCTCCTGCCCGACATGGTCGCGCAGGGCGCGGGCAAGCTGCTGTTCACCGCCTCGATCTCGGGCACCATGCCCACGCCCTACGAGGCGGTGTACGGCGCGACCAAGGCCTTCCTGGTGTCGTTCGCCGAGGCGGTCAAGTCCGAGCTCAAGGACAGCGGCGTCGAAGGCATCACCATCACGCTCCTGATGCCGGGCCAGGTCGACACCAATTTCTGGCCGCGCGCCGACATGCTGACCAACAAGCTCGGGGTGGGCGAAAAGGCCTCGCCGGCGAAAGTGGCCGAGGAAGGCTACGCAGCGTTCAAGGAAGGAAAGGACCGCATCGTCGCCGGCCTCACCAGCAGCAAATTCATCGGCAACGTCGTCAACAACCTGGCGCCCGATACCGTCAAGGCCGCCCTGCATGCAGCGCAGGCCAAGCCGGGATCGGGACTCGAACGCTGAACACGCGAAGGGACCGCATGTCTGCGCACGATAAGAGCGAACCTGAATACGTCGGTTTCTGGCTTCGCGTGAGCGCGGCCCTGCTCGACACCATCCTGTTGACGATGCTCACCGCGCCGCTGGTCTGGTACCTGTACGGGCCGGCCTACTGGCTAGATGCGTCCTTCGACGGCGGCCTGGCCGAGCTGTTCATCGGCTGGGTACTTCCCGCCATCGCGATCATGCTGTTCTGGCACGCGCGCTCGACCACGCCGGGCAAGATGTCCATCGACGCCGTCATCGTCGACGCCCCCACCGGCGGCAAGCCAAGCAGGCGCCAGTTCCTGGTGCGCTACATCGGCTACTTCGTCTCCACCATCCCGCTGGGGTTCGGCCTGTTCTGGGTCGGCATCGACCCGCGCAAGCAGGGCTGGCATGACAAACTGGCCGGCACAGTCGTGGTTCGGCGGCGCAGCAGCCGGTGAGCCGCATGTCGGCCTGCTTTACAGGCAGCATGCAAACTCCACGGTCGTGCCGCCCAAATCCTTGATCGCAATCAGATTAATTTTTTGGCATGTTACTTGCTTCTGTCCGGTTTCCATTCAACCAGGGAGAGACAACATGATCAAGAAATTAATGGGGCTCGTTGCAGGGCTGCTGTGCACGCTGCCCGCATGGGCGGGATACGTGCAATACAATTTCAAAGGCCCGCTGACCGGGTACTTCGTGCAGCACGATACCGATGGGTCCATCGCCGATTTCAGGTTCGGACTACCGATCCAGGTATTCGGCGAGCCGATCGAAATGCGCATATCGCCGGAGCATTCCGAAGGCAGCACCCAGATCACCGAAGTGAGCACCCATTTCTTGCACGAAGGCCCGACTAATTTCCGCATCTACAGCAACTTTGGTGGCGACCAGTACACATCGTTCAGCATCAGGTTTGCATCAGACCCATCGGGCATCCTCTATTACACTGCCTATTACAAGACTTCAATATATCGAGTTACCGAAGACGGCCCCGGCTTCTACGATTTCGCAGGCGCCCACCGAGGCACCGTCTCCGCAGGGTCCCTGGACCCCGGGTATGAGCAATGGCTCGAGTTTAACGGCGGCTATCAGGATCACGTGTCCCGAATCGTCCCGCGATACGTGGGACCGAACGAGGTGCCGGAACCAGCTACCCTGGCCCTGCTCGCGATCGGTGCGACTGGATTGGCATTACGCCGTCGTCGGGCCTAGGCGCGTTTAGCCAGCCTGCCCGCCGCCGGTCACCAGCATCGTAACCGCCGCAGCCAGCAGCACAGAGCTGAACGCCACCCGCAACAGGCGTGGCGGCAAGGTATGCGCCAGGTGCACGCCCCACGACACGGTCAGGACGCCGCCCAGCGCCAGCGGCAGGCCGACCCGCCAGTCGACCGCGCCGCTGTGGCCATAGGTAGCCAGCGCCACGAAGGCGCCCGGCACCACCAGCGCCAGCGCCATGCCCTGGGCCCGGGTCTGCGGCATCTTGAACAGGCTCACCAGGGCCGGCACCACCACCATGCCGCCCCCGATCGTGAAGAAGCCGGACACCGCGCCGCTGGCGATGCCGATCGCCGGCATCAGCCGGCGCGGCACCTCCTTCACGGGCGGCGGCGTGGCGCACGTCTTGCGCCGGAACGGCCAGCCGAAGTACAGCGCCAGCGCGAGCAGGAACAGCGCGAAGGCGACATGCAGCACCTGGGCGTCGATCGCCACCGCGAAGCGCGCCGCCAGCCAGGCGGTGACGATCGAGCACAGGCCGGCCACGCCCACCGCGCGCAGGTCCACCGGATGTTTCTGGTGATAGCGCCAGAAGCCGATCGCCACGTTCGGCGCGATCATCACCAGCGCCGTGCCCTGGGCCAGGTGCTGGTTCATGCCGTACAACAGGCCGAGCACCGGGATGGCGATCAGGCCGCCGCCGATGCCCAGCATGCCGCCGGCGATGCCGAGCGAGGCGCCCAGGCCGAAATTCAATGCGAGGTCGATCACGGAAATCATATATATGGCGCTGAAAACACGGCGGCCCCTCGCAAGGGGCCGCCGGATGAGGAAGGACTACCGCATTAAACGACTTGCGCCGCCGCCAGCGCCGTCATGTTGACGATGCGGCGCACGGTGGCGCTCGGGCTCAGGATGTGCACCGACTTGGCGGCGCCCAGCAGGATCGGGCCCACCGTCACGCCCTTGCCGCTGGCGACCTTGAGCACGTTGAACAGGATGTTGGCCGCGTCCAGCGACGGCATCACCAGCAGGTTGGCGCTGCCCGAGTAGCCGGCATCGATCCCGTAGATGTCGCGGATCTCTTGCGACAGCGCGGCGTCGCCGTGGATCTCGCCGACCACCGCCAGCTCAGGCGCCTGTTCGGCCAGCAGCGCACGCGCTTCGCGCATGCGGCGCGCCGACGGACGCTCGGACGAGCCTTGCGAGGAATGCGACAGCAGCGCCGCCTTCGGCTCCAGGCCGAAGTGCTGCAGCGCGTCGGCCGCCAGGCGGGTGATCGCCGCCAGCTCCTGGGCGCTCGGGGTCTCGTTGACGTAGGTGTCGGTGATGAACAGGGTCAGCTTGTCGAGCACCAGCGCATTCATCGCGGCCAGCACTTCGGCGCCCGGCGCCACGCCGATCTCGTTACGGACGTGTTCCAGGTGGCTGTCGTAGCTGCCGGTCATGCCGCAGATCAGGGCGTCGACCTGGCCTGCCTTCAGCAGGCGCGTGCCTTGCAGCGTGGTGTCGGCTTCCGCCGCGACGACGGTGTAGTCCACGCCCGCCTGCAGGCGCAGGCCGGCCTGCTTGACGGCGCGCGCGATCGCGGTCTCGTCGCCGATCAGCACCGGCTGGGCGATGCCCTCGTCCACCACCGCCTGCACCGCGCGCAGCACGCGCGGCTCGCCCGCTTCGGCGTAGGCCACCTTGCGCACGTTGGCGCGCGCCTTGTTGAACACCGGCTTCATGAAGAAACCAGTGTGGTAGATCATCTGGCCCAGCTTGTCGCGGTAGGCGTCCATGTCCTCGATCGGACGGGTCGCCACGCCAGATGCGGCGGCCGCTTCGGCCACGCGCGGTGCGATCGCCGCCAGCAGGCGCGGATCGAACGGCTTCGGGATGATGTATTCAGGGCCGAAGGTCAGGTCCTGGCCTTCGTAGGCCAGCGCCACCACGTCGCTTGCCTCGGCTTCGGCCAGCTCGGCGATCGCGGTCACGCAGGCCAGCTTCATCTCGTCGGTGATGCGGGTCGCGCCGCAGTCCAGGGCGCCGCGGAAGATATAGGGGAAGCACAGCACGTTGTTGACCTGGTTCGGATAGTCCGAACGGCCAGTGGCGATGATCACGTCCGGACGCGCGGCCTTCGCGACTTCTGGACGGATCTCGGGTTCCGGGTTGGCCAGGGCCAGGATCACCGGCTTGTCGGCCATGGTCTTGACCATGTCGCCGGTCAGCACGCCGGCCGTCGAGCAGCCCAGGAACACGTCGGCGTCCTTGACGATGTCGCCCAGGGTGCGGGCGTCCGTCGCCTGCGCATAGCGCGCCTTGTTGGCTTCCATATTCGCTTCGCGGCCCTGCCAGATCACGCCTTTCGAGTCGGTGACGTAGATGTTCGACTGCTTCACGCCCAGTAGCACCATCATGTCCAGGCAGGCGATGGCCGCCGCG
>DDKG01000201.1 GCA_002339265.1 Massilia sp. UBA2604
CTAGTTATAAGAAAAACCCCACCAGGTGATCCTGGTGGGGTTTTTTGCTTTGGAGACGCGTAAAATTCCAGGGTCACCGTATTTTAGGAACAGCGATGAAGGTTTATCTAGTCGTGGTCGACACGCTCGCGGATTGGGAAATTGGATACCTGACCGCAGAGTTGCATAGCCGCCGGTTTTTCGCCGACCCATCGCAAGACTTCCAGTTGCTCAAGGCAGGCATCAAGCGTGACGTCGTAACCAGCATGGGCGGCGTAAGCCATACGCCAGACGTGGCAATCGACGACATCCAGATGGAAAAGAATGACTTGCTTCTGCTGCCAGGCGCAGAAGTCTGGCAGTCCGCACAAGCCACCCCAGTCCTCGAGCTGGCGCGCGACGTGCTGGACCAGGGCCACCAGGTTGCCGCCATCTGCGGTGCGACCATCGGCCTGGCTGGCATCGGTGCACTGAACGCGCGGCGCCACACCTCCAACGATCTCGGATTCCTGAAAACATCCTGCCTCGACTACCGCGGCGAACATATGTATCGCAAGGAGCCCGCTGTCCGCGGCGATAACCTGATCACGGCGACCGGCCTGGCGCCACTCGAGTTCTCCTATGAGGTTCTCAAGATGCTCAAGGTCTGGAAACCGGAAACCGCCAGGGCGTGGTACCGCTTGCACAAGACCCGTCAGGAGCGCTGGTACCATGAGCTGGTCGCATCGATGTCGGACGCTCCGACCGCAACGCCATAGACCGCGATGGATTACCAGCAGCTTCTCGCCCAGCGTCGCGGGCACCCATCCTGGCGTCTCATCGCGGCCGACCATGCGCCGATGATCGCCAGCTTCCTTCATCGCAGCTTCGTCGCGCCGAACGTGCGCACGATCGCGCGCCAGCAACTGGTGTCTCAGCTTGACGACCACCTGTACCAACTCCACGAGCAAACTGGCGAACAGCTGTTTCCCAAGCCTGCGGCCAGCTATCTCGATGACTGGGCGTCCGACGACCGTGGCTGGCTGCGCAAATACTATCCGCAGGGCGAGGATGAACCCCACTACGACCTGACCTCGCCCGCCGAACAGGCGCTGGAGTGGTTGCAAGGCCTGGGCCAGCGCGCTTTCATCGGCACCGAATCGCGGTTGATGACCGTGTTCGACCTGCTCAAGCAAATCGCCGACGGCACCGAGCTGAATCCCCGCACGCGCATTGCCGAACTCCAGAAGCGCAAGGCGGACATCGACGCCGAGATCGCGCAGATCAAGGAGGGCCACCTGGCCTTGATGGAGCCGACCCAGGTGCGTGAACGCTTCCTGCAGATGGCGGCCACCGCGCGCGAACTGCTGTCCGATTTTCGCGCGCTCGACCAGAACTTCCGCACGCTCGACCGCAGCGTGCGCGAGCAGATCGCCACCTGGGATGGGGGCAAGGGCGAGCTGCTGCAGCAGATCTTCGGCTGGCGCGACCTGATCACCGAATCTGACGAAGGCAAGAGCTTCCGCGCCTTTTGGGACTTGCTGATGTCGCCATCGCGCCAGGATGAACTGGGCAAGCTGCTGGAGCAGGTGATGGCGCTCGCACCGATCCGCGAGCTCGAACCCGACGGCCGCCTGCGCCGCATCCACTACGACTGGCTGGAGGCCGGCGAGGTCACCCAGCGCACCGTGGCGCGCCTGTCGGAGCAGCTGCGCCGCTATCTCGATGACCAGGCCTGGCTCGAGAACCGTCGTATCATGGAGCTGATCCGGCAGGTCGAACAAAAGGCGCTGTCGCTGCGCGGGAAGATCCCCGATGCGGCTTTCACCGACATCGACGATGCCGGGCCGGAGTTTGCCCTGCCCATGGAGCGGGTGCTGTATGCGCCGCCATTCAAGGCCGAGATCCGCGCGGTGAAAGTCGAGGAAGCCGGCGCGACCATCCTGTCCGATGCATTGTTCGAGCAGGTCTACGTCGACCAGGCGCGGCTGACATCCAATGTGCGGCGCGCGCTGCAGACGCGCAGCCAGGTATCGCTGGCCGCGGTGGTGATGGACAATCCGATCGAGCAAGGCCTGGCGGAGCTGGCGACCTACCTGAAACTGGCGACCCAGGACGTGGCCGCCGTGATCGACGACGAGCGCACGGAATGCATCGCCTGGACCAGCACCGATGGCTACCGGCGAGAGGCCAGGTTGCCGATGGTGATCTTCACACTGCGCGAACGAGAGGAAGAATGAACGACGAAGACCGGCTGGGGCAAGTAGTGGTCACGCTGTTCCAGGGCGTGCTGTATCGCGAGAACGCCGAGCCGCAGTGGCAAGCCCTGCTCGACCTGCAGGCGCGCGTGCGCGATTACTGCAGCGTGATCGGGCTCGAATTGATTCTCGATGAGGCGGAGGGCTATGCCTATCTGCGCCAGCGGGCATCGACGCCCGAGACGCCGGACCTGCCGCGCCTGGTCCAGCGCCGCCAGCTCAGCTTCCCGGTCAGCCTGATCCTGGTCCTGTTGCGCAAGAAGCTTGCCGAGTTCGATGCGCTCAGCGCGGATACCCGGCTGGTCGTCAGCCGCGAGGACATCGTCGACCAGATGCGCCTGTTCTTGCCCGATACTGCCAACGAAGCGCGCCTGCTCGACCGCATGGACACGCATCTGGGCAAGGTCGTCGACCTCGGCTTTTTGCGTCGCCTGCGCGGCCAGGACGGACAATTCGAAGTGCGGCGCGTGCTGAAAGCCTTCGTCGACGCCCAGTGGCTCGACGATTTCGCCCAGCGCCTGGACGGCTATGCCAAGCATGCCGCGGCGACCACCGGCAAGGAGGATGCCGAATGAACGCCGGCCCAGATCCCGACCTGGCGGCGGTGACGGAGCAGGCAGGCTTCCGCCTGCGCCGCTTCGAGGTGTACAACTGGGGCACCTTCCACCAGCGCGTATGGAAGATGGAGCCGGGCGGCGCCAATATGCTGCTGACCGGCGATATCGGCTCCGGCAAGTCGACCCTGGTCGATGCCCTGACCACCTTGCTGGTCCCGTTCAACAAGATTTCGTATAACAAGGCGGCCGGCGCCGATGCGCGCGAGCGTTCGCTGCGCACCTATGTGCTGGGGCACTTCAAGTCGGAGCGCGGCGACACCGGCCTGAGCGCACGTGCGGTCGCGCTGCGCGACCAGCATAGCTATTCAGTGCTGCTCGGAGAATTCCATAACGAGGGCTACGACGAGAGCATCACGCTCGCGCAGGTGTTCTGGTTCAAGGACCCGCGCGGCCAGCCGGATCGATTCTACGTCGTCGCCGAAACGGCATTGACGATCGCCGACGATTTCTCGGGCTTCACCGACATCAATCAGCTGCGCAAGCGCCTGCGCGGCAGGTCCGGCATTACCCTGCACGACAGCTTCCCGGCCTATGGCGCCGATTTCAGGCGCCGCTTCGGCATCGCCTCGGAACAGGCAATGGACCTGTTCAACCAGACGGTGTCGATGAAATCCGTGGGCAACCTGACCGAGTTCGTGCGCGAGCACATGCTGGAGCCATTCCCGGTGCAGGTGCGCATCGACGAACTGATCACGCACTTCGATGACTTGAACCGGGCCCACGAGGCGGTGCTCAAGGCCCGCGCCCAGATCGAGCGCCTGCAGCCCCTGAACGCCGACTGCGACCGCCACGCGGCGCTGGCGACGCAGATGGACGAATTGCGGACCTGCCGCGAAGCGCTCCGGCCGTGGTTCGCGCTGCTCAAGACCGAATTGCTGGACAAGCGCATCGCCAACCTGGCGGCGGACGAAGAACGCACCGCCACCCGCCTGGCCCAGCTGGAGCAGGAGCGGCGCGACCACGCCCGCACCCGCGACGAACTGACTGCCGCCATCTCGGCCAATGGCGGCAATCGCATCGAACAGATCAAGGGCGAGATCGCGCGCATCGATGCCTCGCGCAGCGAAAAAAACGCACGCGCGCAGCAGTACGAGCTGATTGCCTCGGCGCTCGGTTTGCCGGCGCCGCACGATGCCGGCACCTTCGATGCCAACCGGGGCGCCATCGACGCGGGCCAGGCCGCCTGCGTCGCGCAGCGCGACGAGCGCAGCAACCGCCTGACCGAGGCCGGCGTGACGGTGCGCGAGCTGAGAAAGCT
This sequence comes from Massilia sp. UBA2604, assembly GCA_002339265.1. Lineage (GTDB taxonomy): Bacteria > Pseudomonadota > Gammaproteobacteria > Burkholderiales > Burkholderiaceae_D > Telluria. The sequence goes on from DDKG01000201.1 coordinate 4,092, forward strand.
GCACGGCGAACTGACCGACGAACTCGAATCGCTGCGCAAGCGCCGCTCGAATATCCCGCGCCAGATGCTGACACTGCGCGAGGCCTTGTGCGACGCACTATCGATCGCGCCCGATGCGCTGCCCTTCATCGGCGAGTTGATCCAGGTGCGCGAGGACGAACGTGCCTGGGAAGGCGCGGCCGAGCGCTTGCTGCACGCCTTCGGGCTGTCATTGCTGGTGCCGGAACAGCATTATGCGCAGGTGGCGGCATGGGCCGAGCGTACCCACCTTGGCGCGCGCCTGGTGTATTACCGCATGCGGCCATTGTCCGCGGCCGAGCCGCCGCCACTGCACCCGCATTCGCTGGTGCGCAAGCTGTCGATCCAGCCAGAGTCGCCGTTCTACGCCTGGATCGAGAGCGAGCTGGCGCGACGCTTCGATTACGCCTGCTGCGACTCGATGGAGCTGTTCCGGCGCGAGCAGCGCGCGATCACCCGCAACGGCCAGGTGAAGTCGGGCGGCGAACGTCACGAAAAGGATGACCGGCGCCAGATCGGCGACCGCACCAGCTATGTGCTGGGGTGGTCGAACGAGGCGAAGATCGCGGCGCTGGCAAAGCAGGAACGCGACCTGGCCACGCGCATCACGGAGCACGCGCGGCAAATCCTCGATCTCAAGAGCGAAGCCGCGGAATGGGGCCGGGTGCTCGGACTATGGCAGCAACTGGCGGTGTTCGCCAGCTTCGCGGATCTCGACTGGAAACCGCTGGTGGCGATGATCGACAGGCTCGAGCGCGAGCAGCAAGCGCTGGCGGCATCATCCGACCTGCTGCGCACATTGCAGCAGCAGTTGCGCGACCTTGGCGAGGTGCAGGCCGGAGTCGATGCGCAGCATGCGCAGGCCAATGCATCGCTGGCGACACTGGTCGAGAAGCTGAATCAGGCTCGCAACCTGCTGGGCGAGAGCGAGGAACTGGCCAGCGCGATCGACGACGCCATGCGCGCGACGACCCTGCCGGCGCTGGAGGCGCTGCGCGGGCAGGCGCTGGGCGAGCACACGCTGACGGTCGAATCGTGCGATAACCGCGAGCGCGACATGCGTGAATTCGTGCAGGCACGCATCGACGCCGACAGCAAACGCATCGCGACCTTGCGCGACAGGATCATCACCGCCATGCAGGACTACGTGACCACCTGGCCGCTCGATGCGCGCGAGGTCGATGTCAGCATCGAGGCGGCGCCCGAATTCCGGCGCATGCTGCAGGTGCTGGAGGCCGACGACCTGCCGCGCTTCGCCGGCAAGTTCAAGGAACTGCTCAACGAGAACACGATCCGCGAAATCGCCGGCTTCCAGTCGCAGCTCAAGCGCGAAAGGGAGACGATCCGCGAGCGGGTCGAGACCATCAACACCTCGCTGCATGCGATCGACTACAACCCCAACCGCTACATCGCGCTGGAGGCAGAACCGAGCCTGGATGCCGACCTGCGCGACTTCCAGCAGGATCTGCGCAGTTGCACCGAAGGTGCGCTGACCGGATCGAGCGACGAGGAATACACCGAGGCGAAGTTCCTGCAGGTGCGGCGCATCATCGAGCGTTTCCGCGGCCGCGAAGGCAGCGCCGAGATGGACCGGCGCTGGACCCGCAAGGTGACCGATGTGCGCAACTGGTTCGTGTTCTCGGCATCCGAGCGCTGGCGCGAGGACGACAGCGAGCACGAACACTACACCGATGCGGGCGGCAAGTCGGGTGGCCAGAAGGAGAAGCTGGCGTACACGGTGCTGGCCGCGAGCCTCGCCTATCAGTTCGGGCTCGAATGGGGCGCGGTGCGTTCGCGCTCGTTCCGCTTCGTGGTCATCGACGAAGCGTTCGGACGCGGCTCCGATGAATCGGCGCGCTATGGGCTGGAGCTGTTCCGCCGCATGAACCTGCAACTGCTGATCGTGACGCCGCTGCAGAAGATCCACATCATCGAACCCTACGTCTCAGGCTTGGGATTCGTCCACAGCGAAGAAGGGCGGCAATCGATGCTGCGCTACCTGAGCATCGAGGAGTACCGCGCCGAGCGCGGTGCGCGTGGCGGATGATGGCCACACGCGGCGCCTGGTCGGGGCCGGCCGACATCATTGCCGGTGTCCAGCGATTGTGGGACAGCGGCGCCTTGCTGGCGGCGCGCCTGGATGGTGTGGCGCTCTTCCCGCATGAAGTCCGGTTGCGGCAACCTTCTGTTGCGGCCATGGGAGAGCAGTTCGATCTCGTCCGGGAATGGATCTCCGCACTTCGTACCGGCAGCCGCCTCGAACGCGAGCATGGCTATGAGCTGGTCTGGCGCGACATCAACCATCGCCAGTTGGGACGCAACAGCATTCCGGTTGCGGCGGTGATCGACTCCGAAGCGTCTGCGCTGCGCATGATCGGGAAGAGCGCAGCCGCGCGTCGCTTCGACGAGCTCGCGGCTGTGACCCTCGACACGTTTCCCGTGCTGCGTCCCTGGCTGGCCAATCAGCCGCTGCGGATGCTCGATCATGAAGAAGCATGGGAGCGGATCCTGGCCGTGCTGCGCTGGTTCGTGGCGCATCCACGTCCCAGCATCTATTTGCGTCAGCTCGATATCCAGGCTGTCGACACGAAATTCATCGAAGTGCGCAAGGGGCTCATCGCCGAACTGCTCGACCAGGTATTGCCAGCGGAAGCGATTGTCGCCGGCGCGGTCGGCGCACGCCAGTTCGAGGCGCGTTTTGGCTTGCTGGGAAAGCCCGCGCAGATCCGCTTTCGCATGCTCGATGAGCGTCACCACATCGGAGGGCTGTCCGACCTGATGGTGCCGGTGCCGCAGTTTGCCGCCATGCGCGTGGGCGTGGACCGCGTCTTCATCACCGAGAACGAAGTGAACGCCCTGGCGTTTCCCGACATGGATTCGAGCATGGTGGTGTTTGGCGGAGGTTACGGTATCGAACGTCTCGCACAAATCGAATGGTTGCGTGGCAGGCAGGTCGTGTACTGGGGCGACATCGATACCCATGGCTTTGCGATCCTCGATCGCCTGCGTGCCTCTCTGCCCGATGTCAGGTCGGTGCTGATGGACGACGGGACCTTGGAGGCGCATCGGCATGTGTGGGGACAGGAGGATGTGGACAAGCGTTACCTGGGCGATTTGCAGCGGCTCACTGGGGGTGAGCGACAGCTGTTTCTTCAACTGCGCGACAACCTGGTGGGCGAGCGGCTACGGCTGGAGCAGGAGCGTATTGGCTACGCGTGGGCAGTCGAAGCAATTCGACGAAGTTGAAAACTGGCCCTTGCGGGGGCGCTCGCGCTTTGCTATAGTCTCGCTCCTCGACGCAGGCGCAACCTCACGGTAGCGAAAGCGAAGAGAAAAAAGAGGTTGACGAAAAATGAGAAACACTTCATACTCTCGCCTCTCTGCTGCTGACGAACACAACGCTTCGAAGCAAGACGCAGAAAGCAGTACCGAATAAAGTTCTT
>DDKG01000200.1:0-38497 GCA_002339265.1 Massilia sp. UBA2604
GCCGGCGGCCACCGCCTCTTCGACCGCGTACTGGATCAGCGGCTTGTCGACGATCGGCAGCATCTCTTTCGGCTGCGCCTTGGTCGCCGGCAGGAAGCGGCTGCCCAGGCCGGCGACGGGGAAAACGGCTTTGCGGATCAGGTTCATCGTGGTCCAGTTGACGGTTTATTCATTGTCCAAGGAGCGCCAGCAGCGCCGCCTCGTCCAGGATCGTGACGCCCAGTTCCTCGGCCTTGGCCAGCTTGCTGCCCGCTTCGGCGCCGGCCACCACATACGAGGTCTTCTTCGACACCGAGCCGGAGATCTTGCCGCCGGCCTGCTCGATCAGCGCGCCGGCCGCGTCGCGGCTCATGGTCGGCAAGGTGCCGGTCAGGACGAAGGTCTTGCCGGCCAGCGGGCCCTCGGGCGCGGCAGCCGCCGCTTCGGGCAGGGATTCCAGCAGCGAGCGCCGCAGGGCCGCCAGCGACTGCACCAGCTCCCGGTTCTCCCGGACGGCCATCCATTCCTCCAGGGCCTGGGCGATGCCCGCCGGGAGACCGAAGATGCCGAAGTCGGTGCGCACGCCGATGTCTTCCAGCGTCTGGCCGGCGCCGACCACCTGGCGCGCGCGCGGCTCGGTCAGTTTCGGGATGCCCAGCGCGGCCAGCAGCTTGATCTCGTCGAGCTTTTCGCGCAACTGGGCTTTCGGCGGATGCTCGTCGCGCGGGCCTACGCCGGCCTTGAGCAAGGCGTCCAGCGCGATCTGGTTCTTTTCTTCGGCGAAGAACTCGGCAATCGACTCGGCCACCGTGCCGCCGATATCGGGCAGCACGCGCAGCAGCGCGGCCGGCGCGCGGCGCACCAGCGCCAGGCTGCCGAGCCAGTCGGCCAGGGTCTTGGCGGTCGACTCGCCCACATGGCGGATGCCGAGCGCGAACAGCAGGCGTTCGAGCGGCGGCTGCTTGCTGGCGGCGATCGCAGCCAGCAGGTTGTCGGCCCACTTGGTCGCGACCTTGCCCTGTTTTACGGTCTCGGGCGTGGTGCCGTCGCGCTCGTCGGCCAGGCGCTTCATCTTGAGCAGGTCGTCGAGCGTGAGCTTGTAGAGATCGGCCACGCCCTCGACCAGGTTCGCTTCGACCAGGCTGTCGATATAGCGGTCGCCCAGGCCTTCGATGTCCATCATGCGGCGGCCCGCGAAGTGGCGGATCGCTTCCTTGCGCTGGGCGGCGCAGGTCAGGCCGCCGGAGCAGCGCGCGACCGCTTCGTCGGCTTCGCGCACTACGTGCGAGCCGCATACCGGGCATTGCTTCGGCAATTCATAGATCGCCGGCTCGGGACTCGGGCGACGCTCGAGCACCACCGACAGCACCTCGGGGATGACGTCGCCGGCGCGGCGCACGATCACGGTGTCGCCCACCCGCACGTCCTTGCGCCGCACTTCGTCTTCGTTGTGCAGGGTGGCGTTGGTGACGGTGACGCCGCCGACCGAGACCGGCACCAGGCGCGCCACCGGCGTGATGGCGCCGGTGCGGCCCACCTGGACCTCGATCGCCTGGACCGTGGTCAGGGCCTCTTCGGCCGGGAATTTATGGGCCAGCGCGAAGCGCGGGGCGCGCGAGACGAAGCCCAGCGCGCGCTGGTCCTCGATGCGGTCGACCTTGTACACCACGCCGTCGATCTCGTAGGCCAGCGACTTGCGCCGTTCGCCGACGTCGCGGTAGAACTCGAGCAGGCCGTCGCGGCCGGTCACCACCTTGCGCTCCTTCGCCACCGGCAGCCCGAGCGTCTCGAACCAGTCGAGCAGGCCGGAATGGGTCTCCGGCAGCTCGGCCCCTTCGAGCTGGCCGACGCCATAGGCGAAGAAGCGCAGCCGGCGTTCATTGGTGATGCGCGCATCCAGCTGGCGCAGGCTGCCGGCGGCGGCGTTGCGCGGATTGGCGAATTCTTTCTGGCCGGCGGCGCGCTGGCGCTCGTTCAGGGCTTCGAAGTCGCGCTTGAACATCAGCACTTCGCCGCGCACTTCCAGCACCTCCGGCACGTCGCTGCCATGCAGGCGCATCGGGATCACGCGCACGGTCTTAATGTTGGCGGTGACGTCCTCGCCCGTGTAGCCGTCGCCACGGGTCGCCGCCTGCACCAGGCGCCCATCCTCGTAGCGCAGGCTGATGGCCAGGCCATCGAACTTGAGCTCGGCGTTGTAGACGACCTGGCGCACCTCCAGGCCTTCACGCGCCTTGCGGTCGAAATTGTCGATGTCGTCGTCAGTGAAGCCGTTGTTCAGCGACAGCATCGGCACCGCATGGGTGACCTGGCCGAATTCGGGAATGGGGGCGTCGCCCACCCGCCGGGTCGGCGAATCGGGATCAACCGCATCGGGGTGCTCGGTCTCCAGCGCCACCAGCTCGTGATACAGCTTGTCGTACTCGGCGTCGGGGATCGTCGGCGCGTCCAGCACATGGTAGTTATAGCTGGCGCGGTTCAGCTCCGCGACCAGCCATGCCATGCGTTGCAAGTGATTCTGTTGCTCGTTCACCGCGTATCCTTCAGCTGAACAGGCGCAGCGCGCGGGTCGAGCCGGCCGGGATGTCGGCCGCGTCCATCTCCTGGTAGAACTCGCCCACCTGGCCCTTGATCTCGTCCAGCGCCTCGTCCACCAGCGGCTGGTCGAAATCGTCGACGATGGTCGCATCCAGGCGCTGCGTCAGGCCGCGCGCCGTGTCGACCATGCGGCCGAAGCCGTCGCGGCTCGGGGCCACGCAAGGCACATCCAGCAGCAGGGTCAGGCGCGACGTCGTGTCGGCGCCCAGGGTGACGTTGGTGGACAGCGTGAACAGCACGCCGCCCTCGCCATCGGACATCGCGAAGCGGCCATCCGGACGCACGTCGAAGCCGGCATTCTCGAGGGCGCCGATCAGGGTCGACATCGCCCACGGCGCGCCATTCGCGGCCAGGTTCACACCCAGCTGGGCGTCGTGGCCGGCCACGAAGCGGTGCAGGATGCGCGCCTCGGCCATCACTTCGATCATGTCCGGCACTTCGGGCTCGGCCCCGATCTCGTCGGCCACTGCACGCAGGCGGGTGACCAGTTCGGAGTATTCGAGTTCGTTCAGCGCCGTGGTGCGGGTCGCCATCTGCACGCCCGCCTGCAGCTTGGTGTACACGCCGCCATGCACGATCGGCTCCCAGTCGCCGCTGACGGCGAAGCCGATGTAGTGAATCGGCTTGTTGCCGACCCGGCGCAGCGTTTGCAGGGTCGGCAGGATCTTGTCGCCACGGACCGGGGTCTCGAGCGACAGCGGAATCAGGCAGTCGATCAGCGGATCGACCAGGCATTCGGCCAGTTCGGCCGCCGGCATGCCGGGACGGGTGCCGGGCAGCGAGGCCGCCACCGCATCCTGGGCGGCGCTGGCGCCGGTGGCGCGGTAAGTCGTGGTGGGCGCATCGGCCGGGATCGCCATGGCCGGCGCTGCCGGCGTAGGGGCCTGAGCCTGGGCTGGCGCGGCGGCCGGCGCCGGCGCGTCCAGCTGCGGCTCGGGCTTGACGTCTTCCGGCACGAAGGCGTCGGCATCGAGCACGGGTTCCTTGGCGGCCACCGGCGCTTTTTCTTCGAGGCCGGCGTCGAATACCGGCTCGTGGCGGTCCACGGCCGGGGCCTGTTCGCCGTCGCGCATCAGGACGTCGTCGTGGTCAGAGGCGAAGGCGCGTTCGACGCTCTTCCTGGCCTTGTATTCCTGCCACTTGTTATAAGTGATGACGCCGACGACGAAGACGCCGCCGGCTGCGATCAGGCTCATTTGGAAATCAGTCATGCTGCGTGTGCCTCAATAGCGAAATTCGCGCCGGACGCCGGGTCCTGTTGTCATGCGCGAAGGTTGATTCGATCGAAATGCCATCCGTGCGGGCGCTCCCCACGAAAACTCGTGCCATCATACCAACTCCCCCGCCCGGATGCCATGGATTGGCGGCGCATCCCTCATTTAAGGCGTCCCTGGCCGCGCGCAGGCGGGCAAGGCCACCACCACCTCGCTGCCCAGGCCCTCCCCCGGGCTCGACGCCCGGACCCGGCCGCCGTGCAGCAGCACCAGCTTCCTCACCAGCGCCAGCCCGATGCCCAGGCCGCCCTGGGCGCGGTCCGGGGTGCGCTGCCCCTGGCGGAACAGCTCGAACACGCTGTCGACCAGGTCGGGCGCCATGCCAATGCCATTGTCGCCGACCGCGATCTCGACCATCCCGTCCACCTGGGCCAGGGTGACGACGATCCGCCCACCGGGCGGCGTGTACTTGGCCGCATTCGCCAGCAGATTGGCGATGACCTGGACCAGGCGCTTGCGGTCGCCGTGGACGCAGGCGCCGTCCGCGTGGTCGGCGATCGCGAGCGCATGGGTGCGCGTCTCGATCAGCGGGCGCGCCTGTTCGACGGCTTCGTCGACCAGCAGGCGCGCCGCCACGTCTTCCTGGACCAGCGAAATCAGGCCGCGCGTCACGCGCGACACGTCCAGCAGGTCGTCGATCAGGCCGGTCATGTGGGTGGACTGGCGCGCGATCACGCGGCCGATGTGCTCGACCCGGGCCGGATCGTCCTTGGCCAGCGGCAGCAGCGCCGCCGCGCTGCGAATCGGCGCCAGCGGGTTGCGCAGCTCGTGGCCCAGCATGGCGAGGAATTCGTCCTTGCGCTGGTCGGCCTCGCGCAGGGCGTCCTCGGTCAGCTTGTGCTCGTGGATGTCGGTGCAGGTGCCCATCCAGCGCCGGATCGCTCCTCCCGCGTCGCGCACCGGCAGCGCGCGGCCCAGCACCCAGCGGTAGCCGCCGCCGTGGTGGCGCAGGCGATACTCGATCTCGTAGGGTTCGCCGGTGGCCAGGCAATGACGCCACCTGGCCCAGGCGGCGTCCTGGTCGTCCGGATGGAACATATCGTTCCAGCCCTCGCCGTCGGTCGATCCCGGCGGGACGCCGGTGAAGGCGTACCATTGGTCGTTGTAGTAATCGTGGAAGCCGTCGGGCCGGGTCGACCAGACCATCTGCGGCATCGCGTTGGTGATCGCGCGAAAGCGCGCCTCGCTCTCGGCCAGCGCGCGTTCGGCAGCGCGCGTGGCCGAGATGTCGATCACCACGCCGAAGCCCTGGCGGCGGTCGGCCAGCAGGTTGCCAGCGCCGACCAGCACCGGTATGCGGCGGCCGTCGCGGTGCAGGAATTCCTTCTCGATCAGCGGCATCAGGCCGTGCGCCTGCAGGCGCGCGATGCCAGCGTCGTCGGCGTCGCGCCACTCGGGCGGCGTCAGCGCGCGCCAGTTCAGGCCGCGGCGGCGATCTTCCTCGTTCAGCCCCAGCATGGAGAGAAAGGCATCGTTGCAGTCGAGGATGTCGCCGTCGAGGGTGTAGCGCACCACGCCGACCGGGCTGAGCTCGACCAGGCGTCCCAGCTCGCGCGCCGCCTGGTCGGCCTGCGCCGGGGCCGCCGCGGCCACGCCCAGCACGCCGACGATGGCGCCATCGGGCTCGCACACCGGCGACAGGGCCAGCTGGATGCGCGTGGGCAACTCCAGCTCGGTGCTGGCCTGGGGCAGGCTGCCGTCGAGGATGCGCGCGGCCATGTCGGCAGCGCCGGGCAGCAGCGCCGCCAACGGCGTCCAATCGATGTGGGAGACTTCCATTAGCGCCGCGAATGCCGGATTCGCCGCCGCCATACCGCTGTCGCCGCGCACGATCAGCATCGGCGCCGGCGACGCGTGGATCAGCCGTAAGCCCTGTTCCACGGCGGCTGGAACGGAGGCAAACTGCGGTGGACTGGCGTTGGCGGTCATTGCTGGCATTGGTACGGAGGAAGCTGCCCGGACGGGGGCGGGCCAGTGTAGCATGGCGGCCCGGCCGGACCGCGTACGCTCAGGCGGCGGCCAGGTCGGCGGCCGACTCCATGTCCACCGCCACGATGCGCGAGACGCCCTGCTCCTGCATCGTCACCCCGATCAGCTGGCTGGCCATCTCCATCGCGATCTTGTTGTGCGAGATGAACAGGAACTGGGTATGGTCCGACATGCGCTTGACCATGCGGCAGAAGCGTTCGGTATTGGCGTCGTCCAGCGGCGCGTCGACCTCGTCCAGCAGGCAGAATGGCGCGGGGTTGAGGCGGAACATCGAGAACACCAGCGCGGTCGCGGTCAATGCCTTCTCGCCGCCCGACAGCAGGTGGATGGTGGCGTTCTTCTTGCCCGGCGGCTGGGCCATCACCTGCACGCCGGCGTCGAGGATCTCGTCGCCCGTCATCACCAATTTGGCATTGCCGCCGCCGAACAGGATCGGGAACAATTCAGAGAAGTGACCATTCACGCGGTCGAAGGTGTCCTGTAGCAGGTCGCGCGTCTCGCGGTCGATGCGGCCGATTGCGTCCTCGAGCGTGTTGATCGCCTCGTTCAGGTCGGCGTTCTGCGAATCCAGGAAGCGCTTGCGCTCGGTGGCCTGGGCCAGCTCGTCGACCGCCGCCAGGTTGACCGCGCCAAGGCCGTTGATGGCATTGGTCAGGCGCGTCACCTCGCCTTGCAGGTACTGGGGCTTGAGCTCGGGGTCGAGTTTCTCGGCCAGGGCCGCCTCGTCGGCGCCGGTAGCCGCCAGCGCTTCGGCGAACTGCTCCTGGTTCAGGCGCGCGGCCTGCTCCTTGAGCTGCATTTCGGTGATGCGGTCGCGCTGCGGCTGCAGGCTGCGCTCGGAGCCCATGCGTGCTTCTTCGGCCGCGCGCAGCTGCTGGGCAACCTGGTCCAGCTCGTGGCGGGCGTCGGACAGCGCCACTTCCTGCTTCGTGCGGCGGTCGAGCAGCTCTTGCAAACCCTCGTGCGCGGTGCCGCTTTCCAGCGCTTCGAGTTCGAGCCTCGCCTGGGCCAGGCTGGCGCCGACCTGCTCCGCCTGGGTGGCGGCGGTCGCCATCGTGCGGCGCAGTTCCTCGATGCGGCTGCGCTGGGCGCGTTCGGCGAACTGCGCCTCTTGCGCGCTGCGTTCCAGCTCGCGCAGGTGGTCGCGGGCTCTCGCCAGCGCCTGCTCCTGTTCGAGGAAGGCGGTCTGGCCGTCTTCGTGGGCTTCCTGCAGCTCGGCCAGTTCCAGGTCGAGCTGCTCGAATTCCTGTTCGGCGTCAAGCTGGGCCTGGCGCTGCTCGGCTTCCTGGGCCGCGATCTCGGACAGGTCGGCCGCGATCTGGCCGCTGCGCTGGTTGAAGCGGGCCTCGATCTCGCTCTGCTTGAGCACTTCGATCTGCAGCGCATGCACTTCGCGCTGCAAGGTCGCCACCCGGCCGCGCGCATCCTGCAGGCGGCGCGCCAGGTCGGTGACGGCGGCGTCGGCACGGACCGCGCGTGCACGCGCCTCGTCGGCCAGCAAGGCCTGGGCCTTGAGCTGCTTGCCGATGTTCTCGATCTCGTGCTGGCGCGCCAGCATGCCGTCCTGCTCGGCGTCCGGCGCGTGGAAGCGCACGCTGGAACGGGTCACCATATGCCCCTCGCGCGTGACGAAGGCCGAGCCCTGCGGCAGGCGCGCGCGCTCGGCGAAGGCCTGGGCAGCATCAAGCGCCACGTAGACGCCGTGCAGCCAGTCTTCGAGCACACCGCGCACGCCGGCGTCGTTCACGCGCAGCAGGCTGGAAAATGGTTTCAAGCCGTCGGGCGACGGCGCGTGACCGCCCGCCTGCGGCGCGTACAGCGCCAGGCGGGCCGGCGGCGCGTCGCCAACAAACGCCTTGGCCCAGTCGATGTTCGATACCTCGAGGGCGCCGGAACGCTCGCGCAGCACGGCCTCCAGCGCGGTTTCCCAGCCTTCTTCGACGTCGAGCTTTTGCCACAGGCGCGGCAAGCCGGCCAGCTCGTGCTTCTCGAGCCAGGGCTGGACCTTGCCCTGGGTTTGCACGCGTTCCTGCATCTGGCGCAGCGCATTCAGGCGCGCCTCCAGCTGGGCATTGGCGGCGCTCTCGACCTGCACCTGCGCGTGCGCCTCCTTGCGTTCGAGTTCGACCGCCTCCTGGCGTCCGGTCGCCTCGTCGAGCAGCATGGTCTGTTCTTCCAGCGCCTGCTGCTTTTCTTCCAGCTCCAGGCGCAGGTTGTCGAGGGTCTCGCTGTCGGGCAGGTTCAGGCCATTTCTCTCCTGCTGCAGGCGTTCGCGGCGCGCTGCCAGGTTGGACAGGATGCCGGCGGCGTTGCGGCCGTGGGCCGAGGCCAGTTCGATGCGCTGCTGGACCTGCATGGTGCGGGCGCGCGAGGCGGCCTGGCGTTCCTGGCCGGCGCGCCAGGCCGCTTCCAGCTCGGGCAGGCGCTCGTTGTGGACCTCGACCGCGATCTGGGCGCCCTCGGCGCGCGCGGCCAGCTCCTCGAGCTGCATTTCGGCTTCTTCCTGCCCTTCGCGCTGCTCCTGTTCCTGCGCCAGCCACCCATCGCGCTGGGCGGTGAGGGTCACGATCTGGTTTTGCAGGCGGGTGCGCGACTCGACCACGAACTTGATCTGCGCCTCCAGGCTGCCGATCTCGGAATTGATCTGGTACAGGGCGCCCTGGGCCGTGTGCAGGCGGTCGCCGGCGGCAAAGTGCGCCTGGCGCAGGTGTTCCAGGTCGGTTTCGACGCTGCGCAGCTTGGCGGTCTGCGCTTCCAGCGCCGTCTGCGCTTCTTCCATCTCGCGGAAGAACTTCACCTGTTCGGCCTTGGCCTCGTTCTTGCGCATCAGCCAGAGCAGCTTCTGCTTTTCTTCCTGGTCGGCCTGCAGCTGTCGAAAGCGGTTGGCCACCGCCGCCTGTGCTTCCAGCTTCTCGAGGTTGGCGTTGAGTTCACGCAGGATGTCCTCGACCCGCAGCAGGTTCTCGCGCGTGTCGGACAGGCGGTTCTCGGTCTCGCGGCGCCGCTCCTTGTACTTCGAGACGCCGGCCGCTTCTTCGAGGAACACGCGCAGTTCTTCCGGGCGCGACTCGATGATCCGCGCGATCATGCCCTGGCCGATGATGGCGTAGGCGCGCGGACCGAGGCCGGTGCCGAGGAAGATGTCCTGGATGTCGCGCCGGCGCACCGGCTGGCCGTTGATGTAATAGGTGGAGGTGCCGTCGCGCGTGAGCGTGCGTTTGACCGCGATCTCGGCATACTGGCCCCACTGGCCGGCGGCCTTGCCGGCGCTGTTGTCGAACACCAGTTCGACCGAGGCGCGCCCGGCGCTCTTGCGGTGGGTGGAGCCGTTGAAGATCACGTCCTGCATCGACTCGCCGCGCAGTTCGGACGCTTTCGATTCGCCCAGCACCCAGCGCACCGCGTCGATGATATTGGATTTGCCGCAGCCGTTGGGGCCGACCACGCCGACCAGCTGGCCCGGCACCTGGAAATTGGTGGGATCGACGAACGACTTAAATCCCGACAATTTGATGGAAGAGAGGCGCACGTGGGTCGGCTATGGCTGTAGAGGTAAAGCGCCCATCATACCATTGCCGGCATGGGCTCGAACATCCCCGGCGGCCGCTCCAACCGGTTCAAGCACTGTGCGCCGCCGGGCCGGCATCGTTGACCGCGCCCTGCCCGACCGCCGCGCTCAGGATGCGGCCGACCACGCCCTCGGCCGCCACCACGCGCATCGCGCCTTCGCGCAGCAGCTCGGCCAGGCGCGCAGCCGACAGCGAGAAGGCTTCCTGGCGGCCGGCGCCCGAGAAGATGTACAACGTACGCAGCGGGCTGACCCAGGCCAGGCGCACCCGGCGCACGATGTGCGCCTCGCTCAGCTCGAGGCGCATGCCGCGCTCCAGGCCGGCCAGCGCGGCGGCGGCCGGATCCCTGGCCGCGGCCTGCGCCTCCTCGGCCTGCACCCTCGCCTGCTCGCGCTCTTCTTCCTGCTCCAGCGCCTGTTCCTGTGCGACCCGGCGCAGCGCATCCTGCTGGGCCGCCTCGAGCGCCAGTTCGAGCTGGCGCTCGGGCAGGAGCTCGATCGGCGCGCGCACGATCGAGGCGTGGCATTCGGCCAGCTCGGCGAAGAACTGCAGGCGCTCGGCGTCCTGCCAGCGGGTGGCGTCGAGCCAGTTATTCAGGCTTGCCAGCAGCGCGGGCAGGCGCGCGATCAGGGCCTTCCGCTGCTCCTGGGTCGCTTTCGGCTTGACGCTCCAGATCAGGTCTTCCATCGTGCGCGTGGCATTGTCGACCGCGCCCGGGCGGCTGTCCTCGATCGTGTAGGCCAGCGCCAGCGCGGCGCTCCAGCGGCCCTCGAGAAAGCTCGATACCGCCGGCATTAACTGCTCTCCCGCCATCCGCAATGCCACCGCGCGCCGGGCCGAGCGCTCGGCGGCGGCGCGCTTCTCGCTGCGCAGGGCCTGGGCGATGGGCGCCGCCATGGCCTCCTCTTCGACCCTGTCGCGGGCGGCCAGGCCGGCCTCGAGGTCGGCGACGGCGGCGCCGAATTCGGGGTCGAGCTGGTCGCGCACGCGCTCGACGCTGCGGCGCATGGCGCGGTAGACCGGGTCGTCCGCGTCCAGGGGACGCTCCCAGCCGGCCTGCGACAGGAGGTCGAGCAGGCGCCGCGCCGGATGGCTCTCCTGGAAGAAGAAGCTGCGGTCGCGCAGCGCGGTGCGCAGGACCGGCAGCTGCAGGTGGCCGATCAGCTCGCGCGTCTCGGAGGCGACGCCATCATCCTGCAGCACGCTGCCGAACACGCGCGACAACAGGTCGAGCGTCGTTTCGTCGGCGCGCGACAGCGCGCCCTGCGGCATGCTGGCGCGCAGGCCCGGCAAGACCAGGATGCCGGGGGCGGTGGCCGGGCCGGTGACGCCCGCGCGCGCCAGCAGGTCGATCAGGGGCTGCGCCGCCGGCGCCGGCGCCGGCGCCGGCATTGCTGCGGCGGCGCTGCCGGCGCCGCTGGAGGCATAGGCCGGGCCCGGATGGGCGGACGGGAGCGCGGCGGCACTGGACGGGCCGAAGCCCGCCGCGGGCGTGGGCGGCGGCGCCGGCGCCATGGCGAAGCCGGACGCCGTGCTCGGACGCCAGCCGCCGCTGCCCTGCGGCAGGTTCGGGATCTCCGGCACGGTGGGGTCGAACAACTGGCGCAGCTGCTGCGCCAGCGCGCCTTCGCGCCGCGCGCGTTCGGCCTGGCGCGCGGCGCGGTCGTCGGTCTTGCTGAAGCGGGTGTCGGCGCTGCCGCCCTTGCGCGCCTTGAGCTTCTGCACCAGGGCCTCGTACAACGGCCCCAGGTCGAACATCAGGCCGGGACGCAGCAACGGCGCCACCAGGCCGTGGGCTTCGGGATCGGGCTCGAACTGGCGCCAGGCCGCGTCCACGGCGGCCAGGAAGACGTCGGGACGGAACGGGTTGTGGGCCGCGCGCACCAGGTCGCGCCCGAGCAGCAGGCCAAGGCGCACGCCGAGCGTGGCCAGGCCTTCGGAGTGCTGCAGGTCGAACGGCCGGCTGACGGCGCCCAGCGCCATCTGCTGGTCGATCTGTTCCAGCGGCACCAGGCTCAGTTCGACCGGGACGGCGGCGGCAGCGGTTGCAGCGTCGGCAGCGTGCGGAAGCAGGCGCGCGACTTCCTTGCGCAGCGCCGCATCGATCTCGCCCGTCGCCAGGTGGACGAAGGCGTAGCTGTTGGCCTTGAGGAGATTGCCCGATTTGACGCGCCGCATGACCACGGCGGGCTCGGGGCCGGCCGCGGTCAGGTCCAGCAGCGCGGACACCATGCGCCGCGCCATGTCCGCCAGGCCGGACTCGGCATGGCCGCGCGCAATGTCGACCAGTTCGGCCAGCACCGCCTGCTGGGCGGGGGCGGCCTTGCGCGCGGCGGAGGTCTGGGCGGATGGGGTGGCCATGACGGTTCGGCGAAGTGAGGCAAGCCCCTATTCTGCCATATTCTTACCCCTCAGCAATGACCAAACACATCCGGGCCGGGGCAGGAGCGGCCGCCGGCGCGGCGGCCGGCGGGCCTTCCCGGCTCAGATATTGCGCAGGATGGCGCCTTTCGGCGGCGCGAAGTCCAGCACCTCGTGGATCATCTTCGCCTGCTTGGCGTCGCGCGCGGTCAAGTGCAGGTCGCCGTACTGGTGCACGCTCCACTGCTCGGGCGAGAGCTCGATTTCCTTGCGCAGGACGGCCTCGGTGCGCGCATCATCGGCGCGCAGGCCTTCGACGATGATGTTGAGCGCATCCGGCCGCGAGCCGGGCGACGCCGTCGCATGCGACTTGTGGATCATGAAGCGCGCCGTCTCGCTGGCGTAGCGGCGCGAGCCGGCCAGGTAGAGCACCACGGCGATCGAAGCGACCGCCCCGGCGTTATACATGACAAACCTGATCGGCGAGCTGGCCATGAAGTTATACAGGCACAAGCCGTCGCTGACATAGCCGCCATTCGACTGCAGCAGCACGTGGGCGGTATCGATCCCGTCCTCGGTCATCGCCGCCACCGCCTCGAACATCCGATGCACCATATCGCTGTTGACGTCCCCCGACAGCGTGTACCAGCCTTCTTTCTCCTGCAAAGTTTTTTCTTCGTTCATAGTCTTTTCCGCCTACAAAGTAAGTGGAACAAGTGTAGCAAATCACGACAAACACCCCGAATGCCGTGCACCAATAGTGCGCAGCAATACTATCCAGCAATTCCGCATCGAAATTCACAATGAGGGTCAGAGTCGATTTATTGGGCAATTCCTCAAAGTTGTCAAACAATTCGACTCCGACCCTATTTAATTTTGGCGCGTTTAGCGCTATCAAAATCGGGGTTTGATTCTCGCAGTCAAATAGTTTTCCAGATGAACGCTTTTTGTTTCCGCAGCGGTCAGGAATTAAATAGGGTCGGAGTAGAATTAATGAGCAACCTCGAAGTTGTCAAAGAATTCGACTCTGACCCTAATTGATGGGTAAGGGGGTGGGGAAATAATGTGGGGGCTCGTGTGGTTGACAGGGTTGGCGGGCTGGCATATCCTCCGCAGTCTTGATCGGGAGAGCGCAGCGACGCTGCCGCCGAAGGGGCACTCACCCATAAACTCTCAGGCAAAAGGACCGGTCAAGGGACGGCGGCGCATAGCGCGGCCGGTCAACTCTGGAGAGCGGCTGCGATGCGGCCCACCGAAGGGGCAAGCGGCGCGAGCCGCTATCTCTCAGGTACCAAGGACAGAGGGGTCGATGGTGCACGGCGATCGTGTACCCTACCCCTATTCATGTCCGAGGATTCCATGACGCTCAAAGCGACCCCGCTCAATTCCGCTCACCGTGCCCTTGGCGCCAAGATGGTCGATTTCGGCGGCTGGGATATGCCCGTCAACTACGGCTCCCAGATCGAAGAGCACAATGCGGTGCGCAGCGACGCCGGCATGTTCGATGTGTCCCATATGTGCGTGGTCGATGTGCGCGGCGCGAACACTCGCTCTTTCCTGCGTCATCTGCTGGCCAATAACGTCGACAAGCTGCAGGCGCCGGGCAAGGCCCTGTACTCCTGCATGCTCAATCCGGAAGGCGGCGTCATCGACGACCTGATCGTCTATTTCCTGGCCGAGGACTGGTTCCGCATCGTCGTCAACGCCGGCACCGCCGACAAGGATGTCGCCTGGATGAACGCGCAGAATGCCGCCACCAGCAGTGGCGTGACCATCACCCAGCGCCGCGACGGCAACGACCCGATCGCCCTCATCGCCGTGCAGGGCCCGAACGCCCGCGCCAAGGTGTGGCAGGTGCTGCCGACCACCCAGGCCGCCACCGAGAACCTGAAGCCCTTCAACGCCGCCATCGTCGCCGGCACCGCCTTCGGCGAAGCCATGGTCGCCCGCACCGGCTACACCGGCGAAGACGGCTTCGAGATCGGCGTCCCTGCGGCCCAGGCCGAAGCGCTGTGGAACGCCCTGCTCGCGGCCGGCGTCAAGCCCGCCGGCCTGGGCGCGCGCGACACCCTGCGCCTGGAAGCCGGCATGAACCTGTACGGCCAGGACATGGACGAAACGACCAACCCGCTCGACGCCGGCCTGGCCTGGACGATCGACCTGGTGTCCGAGCGCGACTTCATCGGCAAGGCCGCGCTGCAGGCCAAGGGCCAGGGCGCGCAATTCGTCGGCCTGATCCTGCGCGAAAAAGGCGGCATCCTGCGCGCTCACCAGCGCGTCATCGCGGCCTCGGGCAACTTCGGCGAAATCACCAGCGGCACCTTCAGCCCGAGCATGCAGCAGGCGATCGCCCTGGCGCGCGTGCCGATGGATGTCGCGGTCGGCGACACCGTGCAGGTCGCAATCCGCGACAAGCACCTGGCCGCCAGCGTGGTCAAGCTGCCGTTCGTGCGCAACGGCAAAGTGTTGGCCGCCTGAATCGCCGCCCTGTAATAACAAACACGTATACTAATAACCCCACCATCCTCAGGAGTTTCCATGAACATCCCTACCGACCTGAAATACACCGAATCCCATGAATGGGTGCGCCGCGAAGAAGACGGCAGCCTGACCGTGGGCATCACCGAATACGCGCAGGACGCGCTGGGCGACATCGTGTTCGTCGAGCTGCCGCAGGTCGGCAAAGAATTCACCGCAGGCATGGATGCCGCCGTGGTGGAGTCGGTCAAGGCCGCCAGCGACATCTACGCACCGGTCTCGGGCACCGTCACCGCCGTCAACCAGCCAGTGGCCGACGCCCCTGACTCGATCAACCAGGACGCCTACGGCGCCTGGCTGTTCAAGCTGGCCCCGAGCGACGCCGCCGCCTATGACAAGCTGCTCGACGCCGACGCCTACGGCAAGACCACCGACCACTGATCGTCGAAGGTGCGCCCGGCCCGGGCGCACCTGTCTCAGCACCCCTTCTTCGTCCAGCCAGCCAGACTCCTTCTTATCATGACCCGCTCCAGCCTCACCCAACTTGAAGCACGCGATTCGTTCATCCCGCGCCATATCGGCCCGTCCGAATCCGAACAGGCAGCCATGCTGTCGACCCTCGGCTACGCCACCCGCGCCGCCCTGATCGACGCCGTGGTCCCGGCCAACATCCGCCGCAAGGACAAGCTGGACCTGGGCCAGTTCGCCGAACCTCGCACCGAAGAAGAAGCGCTGGCGCTGCTGAAAGGCCTGGCGTCGAAGAACAAGGTGCTGAAATCGCTGATCGGCCAGGGCTACTACGGCACCCACACGCCGAAGGTCATCCTGCGCAACATCTTCGAAAACCCGGCCTGGTACACCGCCTACACCCCGTACCAGCCAGAGATCTCGCAGGGCCGCCTGGAAGCCATCCTGAACTTCCAGCAGGCGATCACCGACCTGACCGGCATGGGCATCGCCAACTCGTCGATGCTGGACGAAGGCACCGCCGCCGCCGAAGCCATGACGCTGATCCAGCGCGTCGGCAAGTCGGCCTCGAAGGTGTTCTACGTGGCCGACGACGTGCTGCCGCAGACCCGCGAGATCATCGAGACCCGCGCCGAGCCGATCGGCGTCGAAGTGCGCACCATCGCACCAAGCGACATCGAGAAACTCGAAGAAACCTGCTTCGGCGTGCTGCTGCAATACCCGGGCGTGGACGGCGAAGTGCGCGACTACCGCGCCGCCGTCGAACACCTGCATGCCGCAGGCAGCATGGTGATCGTGGCCGCCGACCTGCTGGCCCTGACCGTGCTCACGCCGCCAGGCGAATGGGGCGCCGACGTCGTGGTCGGCAACAGCCAGCGCTTCGGCGTGCCGCTCGGTTTCGGCGGCCCGCACGCCGGCTACCTGGCCACCCGCGACGAATTCAAGCGCAGCATGTCGGGCCGCCTGGTGGGCGTCACCGTCGACGCCCAGGGCAACCCGGCCTACCGCCTGGCGCTACAGACTCGCGAACAGCATATCCGCCGCGAAAAGGCGACCTCGAACATCTGCACCGCGCAGGTGCTGCTGGCCGTGATGGCCGGCATGTACGCGGTCTACCACGGCCCGCAAGGCCTGGCCCGCATCGCGCGCCGCGTGCACCGCCAGACCACGATCCTGGCCGCCGGCCTGCAGCAGCTGGGCTTCGAGCTGGTCAACAAGACCTTCTTCGACACCGTCACCGTGCGCGTCCAGGATGCGCCCGCGATCCACCAGCAGGCGGCCGCACGCGGCCTGAACCTGCGCCGGATCGACGCGACCAGCGTCGGCGTCTCGCTCGACGAAACCGTCACCCGCGACGACCTGGCCAATCTGTTCGCCGTGTTCGGCAATGGCAAGACTGTAGACCTGGACCAGCTGGACGCCGCCGTCGCCGACGCCTTCCCGGCCGCGCTGGCCCGGACCAGCGCCTACCTGACCCACCCGACCTTCAACCGCTACCACGCCGAGCACGAGATGCTGCGCTACCTGCGCGCGCTGGCCGACAAGGACCTGGCGCTGGACCGCACCATGATCCCGCTCGGTTCGTGCACGATGAAGCTGAACGCGACCGCCGAGATGGTGCCGGTCACCTGGCCCGAGTTCTCGAACGTCCACCCGCTGGCGCCGAACGACCAGACCATCGGCTACCGCGAGATGATCGCCCAGCTCGAAGCCATGCTGTGCGCCGCCACCGGCTACGCCGCCATCTCGCTGCAGCCGAACGCCGGCTCGCAGGGCGAGTACGCGGGCTTGCTGGTGATCCAGAAGTACCATGAAGCGCGCGGCGAAGGCCACCGCAACGTGTGCCTGATCCCGTCCTCGGCCCACGGCACCAACCCGGCCTCGGCCAGCATGGTCGGCATGAAGGTCGTGGTCACCGCCTGCGACGACAACGGCAACGTCGATCTCAGCGACCTGAAGGCCAAGGCCGAGCAGTACAGCAAGGATCTGGCCTGCGTGATGGTCACCTACCCGTCGACCCACGGCGTGTTCGAAGAGGGCATCAAGGAACTGTGCGAGATCGTGCATGCCCACGGCGGCCAGGTCTACGTCGACGGCGCCAACATGAACGCGCTGGTCGGCCTG
Source organism: Massilia sp. UBA2604 (assembly GCA_002339265.1). Taxonomy (GTDB): domain Bacteria; phylum Pseudomonadota; class Gammaproteobacteria; order Burkholderiales; family Burkholderiaceae_D; genus Telluria. Next base: position 16,841 of record DDKG01000200.1, read on the forward strand.
GCCGCGCCGGGCGCCTTCGGCGGCGACGTCAGCCACCTGAACCTGCACAAGACCTTCTGCATCCCGCACGGCGGCGGCGGCCCCGGCGTCGGCCCGATCGGCGTCGGCGCCCACCTGGCGAAGTTCCTGCCAAACCAGCTCTCCACCGGCTATGTGCGTGACGAGAACGGCATCGGCGCCGTCAGCGCCGCCGCCTTCGGCTCGGCCTCGATCCTGCCGATCTCGTGGATGTACATCGCGATGATGGGCGCCGAAGGCCTGACCAGCGCCACCGAGGTCGCGATCCTCAACGCCAACTACATCGCGCGCCGCCTGGCCCCGCACTACCCGGTGCTGTATGCGGGCCACGACGGCCTGGTCGCGCACGAGTGCATCATCGACCTGCGTCCGCTGCAGGACAAGACCGGCATCAGCAACGAGGACGTGGCCAAGCGCCTGATGGACTTCGGCTTCCACGCCCCGACCATGAGCTTCCCGGTGCCGGGCACCCTGATGATCGAGCCGACCGAGTCGGAATCGAAGGCCGAGATCGACCGCTTCATCGAGGCGATGATCACCATCCACGCCGAGATCGTCAAGGTCGAGCGCGGCGAGTACGACCGCATGGACAACCCGCTCAAGGGCGCGCCGCACACCGCCGAAGTGGTCACCGCCGACGATTGGCAGCACGGCTACACCCGTGAAGTGGCGGCCTTCCCGGTCGCCGGCCTGCGCAAGAAGAAGTACTGGCCGCCGGTCGGCCGCGCCGACAATGTGTACGGCGACCGCAACCTGTTCTGCGGCTGCGCGCCGATCAGCGATTACGAGTAATCGCCCCCGACGTTGATGCTCACTTGCGGCTCGAGGCGAGCCGCAAGTGCGACGCCTGGTGACGGCGGCGCTCCCTGGTTTGCCCGCGGCGTTCGCGCTGCGGTTCTCCGGGTTTCGACCCGATCCCGCCGCCTTCGTCTTTCCGGCCCGCGTCTTCCACCTGCGCCGTGGCCGGCATTTGTCCTTCTTCCTCCAGCCTGAATCCCGCCACCGTGCGCGATAGCGCCAGCGCCTGCATCTGCAGGGTGCGCGCCGCGCTCGCCGCTTCTTCGACCAGCGAGCAGTTCTGGCGCGTCACCTGGTCCATCTGCACGATCGCCTGGCCGACGTCGGCCAGCTGCGTGGCCTGGCCTTCGCCGGCCGCGCCGATGCGCCCGGCGATGTCTTCCACCTCGCGCACCGTGCCGGCGATGCGCTCCATGCTGCTGCCGGCGTGCAGGGCCCAGGCCGCGCCGCCGTCGATCTCGGCCAGCGACTGCGCCGCCACGCTCCGGATCTCGCGGCTGGCGGCGGCCACCCGGCGCGCCAGCGCCCGTACCTCGCCCGCCACGGCGGCCATCGCCGGCGACTGCGCGCCTGCATCGACCTGCGCGCGCGCCGCATCCAGCGCCGCGTTCAGGGCCAGCGTTCCGGTTTCGCTTGCAGCCAGGTCGAGGTCATCGACGATCTCGACCACCCGCTGCGCGCCGCGCCGGCTGCCCTCCAGCGTCGCCACCAGCCGTTCGACCACGCCGCTGCCCTCGTGCGCCACCTCGCCGGCGCCGGCGGCCAGGCGGTTGGCGGCGCGCGCCTGGTCGGTCCCCAGCCTGACGTCGGCCGCCAGCTCGCGCAGCGCGTCCTCGGTATGGGCCATGGCGCTGGCACGGAACACGGCGCGGCTGCCCAGGCTCAGGCTGCCGAGCTTGATGTCGCGCGAGGCGGCGCCGATCAGGCGCGCCGATTCGAGGATCGAGCGCAGCGTGCCGTTCAGGTTGCGGATGCTGGCGTCGAGCTGGCGCGACGTGTCGGCGATTTCGTCGCCGCCGTAATCGTGGCCCTCGCGCTGGCGCACCGTCAGGTCGCCGCTGGCCAGGCCGCTGGCGGCCAGCCCGATGCCGCGGATCTCGCCCAGCAGGATGCGGCGCACGGCGAAGGTGATCGCCAGCGACAGCCCGATCGCCAGCAGCACCACGGCCGGCATCAGCACCGAGATCATGCGGAAGTCGGCCTTGGCGCTGGCAGACGCCTCGCGCGACAGCGCATCTTCGAGCGCCCCCAAGTCGGCCAGGCGCTGCGCCACCAGAGCGAACGCGCTCTCGGCCTTCTGCATGGCGTTGGCGCTGATCGAACCGTCCAGCGGCGCCAGCTCGATCACGTCGCGCACCGCTTCGGCATAGCGCCGCTGCGCCACCGCGGCCTGCTCGACGTGGCGGTCTTCGGCCTCGGTCAGGGTCGCCTTGCCCAGCGCGTCCAGCCCGGCCTCGATGCGCCGGTGCTGGGCCAGGATGTCCTGGCGCAGCGGCTCGGTGCGCGCCAGCGGGAAGCTGCCGCCCATCCAGCTCAGCAGCCGATAGATGTCGGCATGCGCCTTCTGCGTCTGCGCCGCCAGGCTGCTGGCGGCGCGCATGCTGGCCGCGCGCTGGCCGACGATCGATTCGAGCGAGGCGTTCTGGCGCGCCAACGCGTAGTAGGCGACCCACGACAGCAGGAGCAGCAGCACCAGGACCGCGCCGGGCGCGAGCAGGAGCTTGGGGCCGATTTTCAGCCGTGACAGCAGTCGGGGCAGCATGGTCAGCCTGCGCGGTCGGCGCTACGGGACGGAAGACGGGGTGGCGGCATGTTCATGGCATTCCTTTTCGGGCTTGGGCGCACCATTTCTTCAGTGCACCCCACAATCTACGCCGCCCGTGGCAGCCGGCATTTGTGACGGCGCAAGGGCTCGGGCGCACCCCCGCGGACACTGCGTCAAGGTCTGCATACCGGTAACAAAGCTTACAAAGGCATGCGCCGTGCATGAGCGCAGCGTCTCTTAACGCGCTATGCTTGCAAGATACCCTGATCGAGGAAATGCCATGAAAGCACGCGCCTTCGTATTGACACTCGGATGGCTCGCGGTCGCCGCAGCCCAGGCCCAGCTGCTGCCCGACCCGGCGCCGCGCCAGCCGGCCCAGCTTGAGAAGAATAAGCCCGACAAACCCGACCCGTTCGCCGGCAGCCACCAGCCCTACCCGCGCGTGTATGGCGCCGACGTGGCGGCCCAGCCGAACGACCACGTGTTCACCGGCATGCGGCGCGATCCGCGCCTGATCGGCGGCGTCGAGGTGGCGCCCAAGGTGGCGATCGAGGGCGGCTACGTGAACCTGCCGGACAAGGGCCTGCACAAGGTCGAGCCGGGCTTGCCGGCCGATGCCGCGATTCCGCTCGGCGAGAAAGGCTCCAGCAACCACCTGGCCGCCAAGTATTCATTGCCGGCCAGCGAACGCCTGACGGCCTACGGCAAGGCCGGCATTGCCTATACCGAGAAAAAAAGGGAGCGCGGCGTCGCCGGGTCGGACACCGGCCTGTACACCGGCGCCGGCGCCAGCTACAAGGTCGACAAGCGCACCACCGTCAGCGGCGACTTCGTGCGCCACGGCGACGCGGCAAAGAAATTCGACCGCGTGCAGGACGGTCTCAAAGGCAATCTGAAGATGGGCTTCTGAAAGGAGGCGATATGAAACAAGCAGCCTTGATCCTGGCCGCAGCTGCCGCCTGCGCGCCTGCGCAGGCGCAATCCGTCGAGCCGCCCCCCGCGCCGGTGGAACTGGCCGACACCCGTCCACGCAGCGTGTTCTCGGCGCCGCGCGATCCCCGTTTCCAAACCTTCCCGCGCGTCTATGGCGGGAACCTCGCCGCCAACCCCAACGACCGCCTGTTCGGCGGCATGTTCAAGACCGATCCCAGGCTGCTGATGGGAATCGCGGCGAACCAGGCCGTCTCCTTCGAGGCGGGTTACGTCAACCTGATCGACCAGGGTTTCCGCCCCGTCAACGAGCGCGACCCCGAAGACACCAGCGGCGCGATCGGCCTGCGCGGCTTCAATCTGCACGCGGCCGTGAAGGTCACGCAGCCGCTGAGCGAGCGCCTGTCGGCCTACGGCAAGCTGGGCGTGGCGCACAGCGAGAACCGCCGCAGCCGGTTCGAGCGGGTCGATACCGGCTTGTATACGGGTGTCGGCGCCCGGTACCAGGTCAGCGAACGGGTCACGGTCGACGGCTCCTTCGAAGACCATGGCCACGCGGCCGAGCGCTTCCAGAACGGCACCAATTCCAGCAGCCGGGTCAAGGCCAACCTGAGCATGGGTTTCTGAAGCGCACCTACCAAGGAGTACGCGCTACACTGGCGCCCATGAGATTTTCCGTTTTCCTGGCGCGCTACCGGCGCCTGCTGGCGGCCTGCCTCGCCTCGCTGCTGCTGCACCTGCTGGCGATCGCCTGGATCGACGCCCGCCTCGCACCGCCGACCCTCACGGTCGGCAATCCCGCGCTCGCGCTGCGCCTCGTCGATGCGCCGCCGGCCGCGCCGACGCCGCAGGCGCCCGACCTTCCCGCACCGGAGCTGGCCGTGCCTGACGTGGCTCCCGTCCCGCCGACCGACGTCCCGGACAACGACGTCGCCTTGCCCGCCCCCGCCCCGGTGCCGGAGCCCCCCCCACCCGCCGAGGAAGGCAACGTCGCCCCGGTCCGGATGCCGGATACCTACCGCGTGACTCCGCCGCCCTCGGGCCGCATCGAGTACACGGTCAGCCGCAGCGCGCCCGGCGGCACGCCCAGCGACGCCGGCAGCGCCAGCATGGCCTGGCGCAGCGACGGCAATCGGTATGCAGTCGAGATCGATGGGGTAATGGGATCGCTGTCGAGCGAAGGCCGGGTCGACGACGCCGGCATCGCGCCCGACCGCGCGCTGCGCGCCGTGGGCACCGGCAAGGCGGCGACCACCTTCGACCGCGCCACGGGCACGATCGCCAGCCCAGATGGACACGCCGACCAACTGGCGCCCGGCAGCCAGGACGCGGCCTCGGTGCTGTTGCAACTGGCGGGGATCGGCCTGGGAGACGCGCGCCAGGTGCGCATGGAGCTGGAATTCTGGGTCGGCGGCAGCGGCGGCGCCGGGGTCGAACGCTACCAGGTGCTGGGCCCGGAGCGGATCGAGACCGGCCTCGGGCCGCTCGACACGGTGCGGCTGGCGCGCATTTCGGAAAACGGCGCGCCGCGCCTGGAGCTGTGGCTGGCGCCGCAGCATGCCTGGATGCCGGTGCAGCTGCGGATGACCGCTGCGGACGGCATGGCCAGCACCCAGACGATGGCCTCGATCGCGATCGAGGCCAGGCAGGAGGACTAAAAGGCCGTCAGGCCAGCTTCGCCGCGTGCTCGCGGGTCGCGTGGAACACCAGCTTGGGCCAGCGTTCCTGGGTCAGGCGCAGGTTGACGCCGGAGGTGGCCAGGAAAGCCATATTGCCGGCGGCGTCGTAGGCGACCTGGTGGCCGAGCTGGTTCTCGAAGTCGCTAAGGGACTTCTTGTCCTCGCTCGAGATCCAGCGCGCGCTGCTGATGCTGCTGCTCTCGAACACCGCGTCGACGCCATACTCGTTGAGCAGGCGGCTGGCCACGACCTCGAACTGCAGCACGCCGACCGCGCCCAGGATCAGGTCCGAACCCAGCACCGGCTTGAAGACCTGCACCGCGCCCTCTTCGCCCAGCTGCTGCAAGCCCTTGTGCAGCTGCTTCACTTTCAACGGGTTACGGATGCGGACGGTGCGGAACAGGTCCGGCGCGAAGTACGGAATGCCGGTAAAGGTCAGCATCTCGCCTTCCGAGAAACTGTCGCCGATCTGCATATTGCCGTGGTTCGGCAGGCCGATGATGTCGCCCGCGTAGGCCTCTTCGACCTGTTCGCGGCTCGATGCCATGAAGGTCACGACCGACGACAGCTTCACTTCGCGTCCCAGGCGCAAATGCTTGACCTTCATGCCCTTCTCGAAGCGTCCCGAGCACACGCGCAGGAAGGCGATGCGGTCACGGTGGGCCGGGTCCATATTGGCCTGGATCTTGAACACGAAACCGGAGAACTTGGGTTCGGTCGGCTCGACCGCGCGCACGGTGGCGTCGCGTTCGCGCGGCGCCGGGGCCCAGTCGACCAGCGCCGACAGGATTTCGCGCACGCCGAAGTTGTTGATCGCCGAGCCGAAGAACACCGGCGTCTGCACGCCCGACAGGAAGCGCTCGAGGTCGAACACGTGCGAGGCGCCGTGCACCAGCTCCACTTCCATCTTCAGTTGCTCGATCTCGAGCGGGAACATCTCGGCCAGCTTCGGATTGTCGATGCCCTTGACGATCTCGAAGGCGCCGTCGGCCTTTTCTTCGCCGGCCTTGAACAGCATGATCTCGTCGCGCAGCAGGTGGTACACGCCGCGGAAGTTCTTGCCCATGCCGATCGGCCAGGTCACCGGCGCGCACTCGATCTTGAGCACGGATTCCACTTCGTCCAGCAGTTCCAGCGGATCGCGGGTTTCGCGGTCCATCTTGTTCATGAAGGTGACGATCGGCGTGTCGCGCATGCGGCACACGTCGAGCAGCTTGATGGTCTGTTCCTCGACGCCCTTGGCGGCGTCGATCACCATCAGGGCCGAGTCGACCGCGGTCAGCACGCGGTAGGTGTCTTCGGAGAAGTCCTGGTGGCCCGGGGTGTCGAGCAGGTTGATCACGTGCTCGCGGAACTCGAACTGCATCACCGAGGACGCGACCGAGATGCCGCGCTGCTTCTCGATGTCCATCCAGTCCGAGGTCGCGTGGCGGCCGCTCTTGCGGCCCTTGACGGTGCCGGCCAGCTGGATCGCACCCGAGAACAGCAGCAGCTTCTCGGTCAGCGTCGTTTTACCGGCGTCGGGGTGGGAAATGATGCCGAAGGTGCGGCGGCGCGCGACTTCGCGCGCGGTCAGGCCGCCCTGGCGGGAGGTGGTGCTGGAACTGTCGTCGCCGGCGTCGGCGGTAGCGTTCGCGGCGGAGATATCGGTGTCGTTGGCCATAGTCGAGCCCTTCTGGCGGCCCTGGTAAGAAAACCCTCGATTTTACCGTCTCCGCCCCCTCCCGTGTGAACTAATGGGGACACGGCGCGCGCGCCCCCGGTCTGTCGGCCTCGCCTGAGCCTTATTCGCGCACCCGCCGCCAGCCGGCGCGGTGCGCCTCGGTGGTCTCGGACGGCGGGAAGCGGCCGGTCACCATGCTGCCGTCGGCCGTGGTGGTGATCGTCTTCAGGGCGCCCGAGGGCAGGCGCACCACGATGAAGCCGACCGCCGCCGACGCCGCCAGCGGATAGCCGGCGACGCCGTCGGGCGACGCGGCGCGCCCGGTGCAGACATTGAGCTGGTACATGACGCTGGTGCCGCCCACCGAGCAGGCGGTCGAGGAGCTCGGCAGGTTGGTCACCACGTTGACGGTGCCCGCCACCACTTTCGGATCCAGGTTGACGCGCTCGCCCGTGTTCTGATCGAAGTCCACATACCAGCCATCCTGGCGCACCAGGTCGACGTCATTGCCCGAGATGCTGTATGGCACCGCTTTCTTGATCGCGTCCTCGTCCGCGTCTTCCGCTTCTTCTTCCTCCTCGTCCTCGATCCGGGCCAGCTGCCGCTTGACCATGGACGTGCCGGGCCAGCCGCTGGCGCCGATCGTCGCGCCGCTGTCCTTGAGCACATAGGCGCTCTGGCGCTTGGTGTTCTCGACGTCGACCAGGTCCAGCAGGCGTCCGCTACCGAACACCACCACGCGCTGGGCGCCGGGCACGGTCTTGCCGCTCTCGTCTTCGTCGCCATCCTCGTCCAGCAGCGGCCGCTCGACCCGGCAGGCGGTCACTTCGGGACGGGTGGTGAACGGCTTGTCGACGCCGGCGTCGCCCATCAGCAGGCGGGTGGTCGTGCCCGGCACAGTGAAGTCGAAGCGCCACATCTTGCCGGTATTGTCGCCGCCATAGACGTAGGTCACCAGCGGATCGTTGTTCGGATCGTTGGTGATCGCCGTGATCTTGGCCAGGCCCGACGGCGTGCCGACGCTGCCGACATCGGTGCTGATCTTGCGCAAGATGCGGCCGGTGGCGATGTCGACCACGAACAGATAGCCCTTGCCGTCGCCGCCGGCCACGCCGTCAGTGCCCGGGATGTTGTTGTAGCCCGAGGTCAGGAACACCACCCATTTTTCCTCGCCGTTCGCTTCGTCCTTGATGGTGCCGAACTGCGGATTGCCGAACGAGTAGCCGATCTGCGGCTCATGGTGGATGCCGCTGCACACGGCGCTGTCGGCGCAAATTTCCCACAGCGGCTGGGGATCGGCGGGATTGGTGACGTCGAGCGCATAGTAGCCGCGTCCGCCCGCATTCAGGCCCGCCACCAGCACGGTCTTCCAGGTGTCGCCGATCTTGACGTCGGCCACCTCGGGCGAGCCGTCGACCGAGAAGATATGGTTGGTGCCGTAGGTGGTGCTGGCCAGCAGATGCAGCTTCTGCATCGTGATGCGCGGCGCGTAGGCCCAGGTTTCCTCGCCGCTGCCGGCGTCGAATGCGTGCAGCATGCCGTCGTTGGCGGCGGCGAACACCGTCGCCGCGCGCCCGGCGTTGGCGATCTTGTAGGCGCTGTAGCCGTCGCGGTCGAAGTTGCGGCGCGGTTCGCGCAGGTAGGCCGGCTTGGACGAGGCGATATCGCCCAGCACGATCGGCAGCGAGCTGTTGCCGCTGTCCTCGCCCACCGTGGTGCGCGAATACGAACGCAGCACGGTGTCGTCGGCATGCTGCTGCTGGCCACGCAGCCAGTTGACGATGTTGGCGCCGTTGTTGACGATCTGGCGGTTGGCGGCCGACATGCTGGCGCACTGGGTCAGCGCGCTGCACTTGTTGTCGAACCACGCCCTCTCGACGTCCATCTCGGCGTACAGGAAGTTGGCGCGCGCGCCGTTGGGCTTGCGCATATAGATCCTGCGCTCGTCGCTGCCGGCGTCGACCTTGGCGCCGAGGGTGTCGGAGGTATTCCACGATTCGGTCGTGCTCACCTCGCCGGTCGCGACGTCGACGCTGCGCTTGGCCAGGCGGCCGAACCAGCGCACGGTGGTGAAGGTGGCCGAGAAGATGTCGTTGTCGTTCTGCGAGATGTTCGGGGTCGAGGTTGCGGCGGCCGCGGCGGCGCCAGTCTTGACCTCGATATTGGCCAGTGCCGAACGCAGGCCCTCGACCACCTGCAGCGGATCGGATGCCGAGAAATACTTGCCGTGGCCATTGATCGCGGCGTGCCACAGGTCGTCCACCCGCGACTGATAGGCGGCCGAACCGCTGTTCTCGCCGGTGACCGGATCGGGCCAGACCCAGGGGCCGTCGTCGTTCCAGGGGCAGCCTTTCTTTTCCTGGCTGATGATCTTGTACAGGTCGCCGCCCGGCAGCGGGGCCACGTCGTAGTTCGGCTCGTAGGTCATGATGCCGTCCACGCCCAGGCCCAGCGCATAGGTGCGCATGTGCAGGCGATTGTTCTCGCCGCCGGCGGCCGGCACCGCGCCCACTGCGCCCTCCAGGTCGAGGCGCAGCGTCGCGATCTCGGGAGGGTCGCCGGTGCCGTCCCAGCCGCCGTTGTACCAGTACAGGGCGATGTCGGCCAGCGACGGCGTGCGCTGGGGGCGCGGGTCGGGGCAGCCCTTCAACTGCAGGCAGAAGCGGGACGCATCTTGCCTGTTGTCGTTGCTGGCGATGCCGCTCGGCGCGCCGCCGTTCCAGTAGCCGTCGGTGGTGATGAAGGTGAAGTTCTGCTGGCAGGCGAACTTCACGACCCGGTCGTCGCCCTCGAATTCGTAGGGCGCCCGGTTGGCGTACATCTTGCCGATCGCATTCAGGGCCAGGCGCACCGGCGTGGCGCCCGACGTGTTCATGCCGTACAGGTCCGCATACCACTTGGTGCGGTCGCGGCCGGCGAAGGGTTTCGGCGGGTTCATCGTGCCTTCATCGGCGGCCACCGACAACGACACCAGGCCCACGTTGTACTTGTCGTTGATCGGGCCGAAGGCCTGGCCCACCGCGGTCTTCATCATCTGGTTGCGGGTCTTGTAATAGCCGTACCAGTTGGCGAAGTTGGTCATCTCCTGGGCATAGGTGCAGAAGGTGCCGGTGCAGTCGCTGCGGTTCGGATAGCGCGGATAGATCGAACGCGTGGGCACGATGTCGGTGCGCACGAATACCGAGCTGCCCATGCCGGTGGTGCTGATGGCCATCGTATCCGACGCCGCCGCCACGCTGGTCAGGGTCAGGTAGCGCGTGAACCAGAAGACGTTGTTGGTCGGGCCGTCGTAGTTGACGCTCTTGCCATCGGCGTTGCCGGAGGAATCGACGACGCACAAGGTCGTCACCGGCTCGGCGCGGCAGATCGGCGATGAATTGGCGTCGCCGCCGACATAGGCGCGGATGGTGCCCTTGCCGGCCATCGATTCGTTGATGAAGTCGCGGATGCGGCTGGCAACCCAGGTCGCGCTCTTGCCGCGCTCGAGGCTCAGCGAACGCGCGAACAGCGACACGCCGTTGAGCGAGAAATTGCTGATCACCTGGTTGCTGCTGCCATTGGTGGTGCCGCTGATGCGCAGCAGCGCGGTGGCGCCCGTGCCGCTGGCCACCATCAGGTTGGTGCCGGCGCGGCTGTTGTCGGTCACCAGGGTGCAGTCGCCGATCGATTTGCCGACCACGCCTTCCGGGCACACGATCGGCAGCACGCCCACCACATTGTTCCCCGCCAGCGAGATGCCGAGCGACGCGCACGAGGGCACGCCGCTGTTGCCGGGCGACATCAGGCAGGCCGTGAACTGGTTGGCCAGGCCGGTCTTGTCGACGATCGAGCGGGCCAGCGCGCGCGCCAGCTCGAGCTGCTTGTCGGCGGTATTGGTGCCGTTTGCGGCGCTGACCGCATTCGCGGTAATGACATCGGTGCCTGCGACACCGACCGCGCTGACGCTCTCGATCGTGCGCGCCTGGTTGCCGGCCGAGCTGCCGATGGTGATGGTGCCGTACCAGGCGGAGGCCTGGCTGTCGCCCGAGAAGCGAGGATAGATATAGTCGCCGACGTACTTGGCCTGGCAATATTTCAGATCTCTCGCGTTGCAGAAGCGCACCCGCGCCGGCACCTTGTAGAGATCGCTGGGCGGGCCGCCGCTGGCGCTCGCCGCGCGGCAATCGGTCATGGTGGCGTCGAGGCAGTACTCGGCGACGTTGATCGTGTAGTAATAGGGATTCGCGGTGAAATACTGGGCGTAGTCGCGCGAGTTGGTCGGGTAGGTATAGCCGGTGCGGTTGTAGTCGCAGTTGTTGTTCCTGCCGACGCACCAGTAGAGGTCGGGAAAGCCCGTCACCAGGTTGGTGGTCGAATTGTCGTTGCGGTTGCCCAGCAGGTCGGTGCGGTTCACCCCGAATACATCGTTGGGCACCGACTTCCAGTCGCCCGTCGCACCCGCGTCCAGTTCGCCGTAATACGTGCCGTCCGCCTTCATCGGCGGCATGTAGCGCACCTTCGGATCGTAGTACTGGCGGTTGAAGTCGGCGCTGGCGAAAGGCGGATGTCCGGCCACGCAGGCGGTGGTGTTGTCGGCCATCGTATTGCCGAGGCGGCAGGTCGAGCGCAGGTTGACGTAGTCCGGCGTGTAGTTGAAATTCATCGAGCCCGAGTTATCGTACAGCAGCATCAGGTTCGGCTGGACGGTGCCACTGCCGCTGATGTTCATCAGCGGCAGTTGGGCGATGGCGGTCGGCTCGGCCCAGGCCGGGAGCGCGAACAACAAGGCAAGCAGAGCAAGGAGGCGTTTCATGCGCATTCCATCAGAGTATTGCAGCGTCGTCAGACGCCGATCAGGACCACCATCTGGTTGACCACGGTGCCGCCGCGCGCACCCTGGATGCGGGCGGTGATCACGTAATGCAGCTGCGGGCTGCCGGCGTAGTTCGGCGCGTCCGAGGCCAGGCTTTCGCCGATGGCCACCGGGGTGCCGAGGATCGCCGTATTGGCGGCGGTCTGGACGCAGTCGTTGTCGCCATCATAAGGGCCCGGGTTGCGGCACATGCGGTGGATGACGTATTCGACGCTGGTCTCGCCGGGCCCTTCGACCGTCATGGCGTCATCCCAGAAGCCGTCGTCGCGGCTGTTCAGCCCGGGTTGCCGGATGGCGGAATAGCCCTCGTCCGGCAGGTTGCCGTCGAGGGCGATCTTGTCGGTGACGGACTTTTGCTTGAGCCACTCGAAGCCCGTGTGCAGGCCCAGGTCGGCGGCCCGGCTGAGCGAGGCGTCGTAGGCCAGGTTGGCGGCCGTCAGTGTGGTCGAATTGGTCGACTTGAGCAGGTAGATGCCGGTCACCAGCATCACCAGCATCATGATCAGCATGACCGGCAGCGCGATGCCGCGCTGGTTCCGGGTGTTGTGCTGGGCCGGCATCAGTTCCTCCACCCGGCGTTGCGCAGCGGGACGATGGTCTCGAACACGCGGTAGCGATAGCACTGCCAGTCGACCGTGTCGCCGGCGACGGCCAGGTCGACCTTCACCGGCGCGGCCTCGATGCCCGCCGGCTGCGCGCTGTTGAACAGGTACACCGGCTCCTGGTTTTCCACTTCGACGGTGGCCTTGCACACGGCTTCGCCGTCGGCGTCGGCGACCGGCCGTTCGGGATTTTTCGCGCGCGCCACGACGGCGATGCGCAGCGCCACGATGCGGCCATAGTCGCCCGCGCCGCCCTCCACGCCGTCGCCGTCGGCATCGATCATCTCGGACGACCACTCGCCGATCTCGGTGCCCAGGCCCGGCTTGAAGTCGGTGGCCTCGCGCGTATCGAAGCCGTACTGCGCCTTGAGCATGACGATATTGTCGGCCACCGCCTGCGGGTCCTTGGCGGCGCCGGCCACGTCGGTGGCGCGCAGGCGCAGGTAGCCGCCGTCCACCGACCAGGTGTGGAAGGCCAGGCGCGCGCCCGGCCCAAGATTGAACACGCGGGTGGTGTTGCCGTCGTAGAGGACGTCGAGCTGGCCGCGATTGAAGCGCTGCTCGACCGAACCGAACTGCAGCTGCATGGGATTTGGCGGCTGGGTCGACGGCTCGACCGAGATCTGCGCCATGGCGCAATTGGCGCCGATCTGCTCGGGCGCCACCACGATCACGTCGCCCAGGGCGAAATAGCCCCAGGGGCGACGGTCGACGGTGATGGTGTTGCCGCCCACGTAGTTCTGGGTCACGCGCAGGGTCGTGGCGCCGCCGGTCGCGCTGCCCGCGTACAGGGTCAGGCGATCGGGACCTTCGCCGCCCGGCTCGATCACTGCAGCCGCCAGCGGACGCACCGTCACGCCGTCACGCTGGGCCGGCGCCAGCGCGTAGCCCTGGCTGTCGCTGAACACGGTATTGCAGCCGGTGATCAGGGGATCGTTCAGGCCGAAGCCGGCCTGCTCGGCATCGGCGCTGATCTGGAACATGGCCAGCATCCCGTTCTGCATCGAGTCCGAGCCGCCCATCGCCGCATCCTTATTGCGCTCGCCGTCGGTCATGATGCGGGTGGCGAACAGGATCGCCAGCAGGCCGATGACCACGCTGACCATCAGTTCGACGAGCGAGAAGCCGCGCGCGCGGCGGATGGTATAAAAGTTCATGTCGCCGGCGACAGGTAGGAAGTAACGCGGTGCTGGTTGACCTGGCTGTCGGTGGTGCGCTGCCAGCCGATGACGATGTCGACTTCGGTGCGGGTGGTGCCTTCGGTCGGGCTGACGCCGACCTCGATGGTGGCGCCGGGAATGCGCGCTCTCACCTCGGCATACCAGGGCGCCAGCCGCTCGCCCGGCGTGGCGGCCTTGGCCACCGCATAGCTGGCGGCGTTGGCGATGTCGGTGTTCATGATGCCGAGCAGCTGGTTGGCGGCGATGGTGGCTTCGGCGCGCAGGCCGGCGTCGGACAGGGCCGCCACCGAGCGCGCCTGCAGGCCGAGCGTGCCGACCAGGGCGATGCCCAGGATGAGGATCGCGATCAGCGACTCGATCATCGCGATGCCGCGCTGCTGGTGCATGCGCGCGCTCATTGCGGGCACCTGCGCGAATCGCCGACGTCGTCATCGAGGGCCGGATCGCAGGTGGTCGCGATCCCGGCCAGGGTCAGCATGACGGCCGATGGCTTGAACTCGTCTTCCTTGCCCTCGGCCGGGGTCAGTGCGACTTCGGTCACGCGTGGCGTGATCGCGCCGTCGACCCAGCCCAACGGCGTGAAGTAGACCGCGTCGCCATCGTCGTCGGGCCCCAGCGTCACCGTCAGCAGGCTTGGCGGCGGCAGGCTGACCGCGCTGCGGCGGATCGAGCGGAATGCGGCCGACTCGCCCGGCGCGTCGGCGGCCGCGGTGGTCGGCGTCGACCAGTCGTTGCTGGCGTCGTCGCATGCATTGCCGGTGGCGCGGAAGCAGATGTCCACGCGCCAGTCGGGTTGGCCGCCCTGGTTGGCGATGAAGACCAGCCGGCTGTGGCTGTTGTGGGCCAGGGCCTGGGTGCGCGCCAGCGCGAAGCCCTCGGCGTAGAACTGGCCGGCGCCGGCGGCCTTGGTCGCGGCCAGCCAGCCGGACATGCGCGGGATGCCGACCGCCATCAGGATGCCCAGGATGGACACCGCGATCACGGCTTCGAGCGCGGTGAAACCGGCCTGGCGCCGCGCCACGCGGCGTGCGCTCACTGGGTGCACGAGCCGTCCTTGCGATCGACCCAGCAGCTGTCGCTCTTGGTCCAGCCGTCCGGCGCGTCGGTGGTGGCGCGGGCGCCGGCCTGGTTCAGCGTGTACTTGAAATCGGCGGCCGCGCCCTGGCCGGTGGCGACTAGCTGGTAGCCGGTGCTGCTCGCGTTTTCCAGGGTGTAGACGAAATTGTCGGTATTCGCCGGCATCAGCTGGGGGTCAAGCTCCTCGTCGTCGAAGTCTTCATAGGTGCGGTTGTTGGCCCAGAATTGCTCGAGCTTCGGCTGGGTCGAGGCCAGCGTGCTGTGCGCCTCGGCCAGGCGCGCCCGCATCACGTAACTGCTGTAGGAAGGCAGTGCAACCGCGGTCAGGATGCCGATGATGACGACGGCGATCATGATTTCGACGAGGGTGAAGCCGGACTGGCGCTGCATGGGGTTCTCCTGGACGGCGGTCGGATTCCGCCAATAATGTTGCCATGGAGAATGATATCGCAGGAAGCTGTCATTTCCCTGAGGAAAAGCTGACAAAGTCCTGACAGCGACACAAATACGACGCCGGACGGCGTTCAAGAGGCTTCGTCTCTTGCCGATCCGGCAGCAAACCGCACGCTGACCCGGGTGCCGCCCCCTGCCGCGTCGTCGAGCGTCACGGCGGCGCCATGCGCCTGCGCGATATCGCGCACGATGGCCAGGCCCAGGCCGCTGCCGGTGGTCTTGTCGTCCAGGCGCACGTAGCGCTCGAATACGGCGGCGCGCCGCGCCGGAGGAATGCCGGGACCGGAATCCTCGACCGTGAACAGCGCGGCGTTTCCCTCAAGCGCGCAAGCGACGGTCACCCGGCCGCCGGGCGGCGTATAGCGCAAGGCATTGTCGACCAGGTTGTCGACCAGGTCGCGCAGCTGGAACGCGTCTCCGTTCATGGGCGCCGGCGCCAGCTCGAAGCCGAGATCGATGTCCTTGGCGGCTGCCTGGCCGACGAAGAACTGGATCGTTTCCTGCACCAGTTGAGCAAGGTCGAGCGGGAGGTGCTGGCCATCGGGCCGCCCTTCCCTGGCGCGCGCCAGCGCCAGCAGCTGGTTGACCTGGCGGATCATGCGTTCGTTGGCCAGTTCCATCATGCTAAGTGAGCGCACGGTGTCGGGGTCGCCGGCATGGCGCGCATGCAACCACTCGAGCTGCAGCTGCATGCCGGCCAGCGGCGTGCGCAGCTGGTGCGCCATGTCCGCCAAAAAGTCGCGCTGGGCCCGCGCGCCGGCCTCGACTTTGTCGAGCAGTTCGTTGAAGCCGGTGACCACCGGCGCGATCTCGTAGGGCACGCTGGCCTGGGAGATCGGCGCCAGGTCGCCAGGGCCGCGCGCGGCCAGCTCGGCGCGGATGCGCGCCAGCGGGCGCAAGCCATTGCTGACCGACAGCCAGACCACGCCGGCCAGGGTCAGCGTGACCAGCGAGACCAGCACCACCAGAGAACGTACGATGGCGGAGCGCACCTCGAGCCGCTGGCGCAGGGTGCGCGCCACGCCCAGGTGGCGCTCGCCATCTTGCGTCGTTACAGCCAACGCGACCACCCGCACCGGCTCGCCGTCGACTTCGGCGTCATAGGGGGCCGCGCCCGGCCGCAGCAGCGGGAAGGCCGGTGCGCCGGCCAGGCGCCGGCTCTGGGCGTCGCGCACCACGAACCAGCTGCGATCGGCGGCCGGCGACGCTGGCGAAGATGAGGACGGTGGCGGCAGCTGCGGCGCGGCGCCCGCCGCCAGCCGCGTCGCCAGGCCATTGGCGGTGTCCAGCAGGCCGCCGTCGAAGGCGACCTGGGCCGGGGTCCAGGCCAGGCCGGCCACCAGCGCGGCCAGCACCAGGTTGACCAGCAGGATCGGGCCCAGCAGCCACTTGAGCAGGCGCAGCCGGATGCTGCTCATGCTGGGAGCGTCATTCGGCCGCTTCCAGCAGGTAGCCGAAGCCGCGGATGGTGCGGATCGCCACATTGGAGCCGTCGAGTTTGAGGCGCAGGCGCGACACATAGACCTCGACCGCGTTCTGGGTCACGTCCTCGCCCCAGGGCAGGATGGCGTCGATGATCTGCTGCTTGGACACCACCCGGCCGGCGTGCTGCAGCAGGTATTCGAGCACGCCCCACTCGCGCACCGACAGCTCGATGGGATTGCCGGCGACGCGGGCGCGGCGGGTGGCGCTATCCAGGCTCAGGCCGGCGAGCGACATCATGGTCGAGGGCGGGGCGTGGCGTCGCGCCAGCGCGCGGATGCGGGCCACCAGCTCGGCGGTGGCGAAAGGTTTCACGAGGTAGTCGTCGGCGCCGATTTCCAGGCCGCGCACCCGGTCCTCGACCGCGTCGCGCGCCGTCAGCAGCAGCACCGGGGTGGCCGCGCCGCGTGCGCGCAGGCGGCGCACCACCTCGAAGCCGTCGATGCCGGGCAGGCCGATGTCGAGCACCGCCACCTCGGCGCCGGATTCCTGCAGGGCGCGGTCGGCGGCCAGGCCGTCGGCCACCTGCGTGACCGTCATGTCCTGCGCCTGCAGCGCGCGCAGCAGGCCGTCGGCCAGCACCGCATCGTCTTCCACCAGCAATACCCGCAGCCCCATATCCGTCAATCCGCCTAGTCGTCGTGATGCGCGCGTGAAGTTCGCGCCGGCGAATTATGAGGCATTTCGGAGTTCTTTAACGAAACTTTGCGGCGTTAGGTGCGCCACCGCACGGTTTTCTCCAGTAGGACTGGGCTGACACGACATCATGCTTGGAACCTACATGGGGGCGGATACTCGTCTTATGTGCGGCAACAGACGGTAGCCTTAAAGTACACCCATCGCGATGAGGTAAGAAAGACAAGCCTCCAGATATCGCCCCCGACGCACGATAGACATAAGAGGACATAAGATGAACAACACTCAGTTTGGTGGTCTCACCCAAAAATCGAAAAACCAGATCCCTGCCACGAGTGAGGCAATGAAGTCCGCGTCGAAACCGGTCGTGAGCTACAGCGGCACCCAGCAGAACGAACTGCTGGCCGCCCTGCCCCGTACCGACCTGGAAGACATGTTCGACCATCTCGAACTGGTCCCGATGCCGTTCGGTAAAGAGTTGTTCGAGTATGGCAGCAAACTGGAATACGTGTATTTTCCGACGACCGCAATCGTGTCGCTGCTGTACGTGATGGAAGATGGCGCCACCACCGAGATCGCGGTGGTCGGCCATGAAGGCGCGGTCGGCGTGTCGCTGTTCATGGGCGAACGCGCCACCTGCAGCGCCGTGGTCCAGAGCGCCGGCTACGGCTACCGCCTCAAGACCCAGTACCTGCGCGACGCCTTTGCCCGCGGCGGCGCCCTGCCCCAGCTCCTGATGCGCTACACCAATGCGCTGTTCGCCCAGATGGCCCAGAACGCCGTCGGCGGCCGCCACAGCTCGATCGAACAGAAACTGTGCCGCTGGCTGCTCGACCGCCTGGACCGCTCGGCCAGCAACGAGCTGAAAGTGACGCAAGAACTGATCTCGATCATGCTGGGCGTGCGCCGCGAAAGCATCACGGCCGCCGCCGGCAAGCTGCAGGACGAAGGCCTGATCCAGTACCGCCGCGGCAATATCACCGTTCTGGACCGCGCCGGCCTGGAAGAGTATGCAGGCGAATGCTACAAGGTCGCCAAGTCGGAATACGACCGCCTGCTCATGGATGTGGCGCGTTGAGTTGACATGATACCGGATTCGCCTTTGCCTCTTCCGGCGCGGGCGAATCCAGCAAGACCGGCCCAGCCTGGACACAGGACATGGCCACCGCGGCAGCCGTCATGGCACCCGCTTCTTCATTGCCCCCCGGGGGCGCCGCCGGAATCAAGGCGCGCACGCAAGTTCCCACCCCATTCACACCACGCTCCACCACCAGGGTGCCGCCCAGCAGCAAGGCGCGTTCACGCATGCCGAGCAGGCCGTGCGATTTCGACCTGGCCATCGCGTCCTGGGGAATGCCGATGCCGTCGTCGGTGATCTCGAGTCCCCAGCCCTCGGGTTCGCGCGTCAGGTTCACGATTACATTGTTCGCTTTGGCATACTTGGCGATATTGTTCAGCGCCTCTTGCGTGATGCGGAACAGCGCGATCGCCTGCATCGGGCCGGCACTGTCGGCGTCAAGGTCGATGAGCGCATCGCAATCGAGCGCCGTGATCCGCGCGTAATCGGCGCAATAGCTTTGGAGCGCAGCCGACAAGCCCATATTGTCGAGCAGACTCGGCCGCAGATTCTCGATGATGCGCCGTTTCAGTTGCACGGTGTCGACCAGGGTCCGCTTGGCGCGGCCCAGCTTCGCCGCCAGCTCCGGATGGCTGACGCGCAACTCTTCGCCGACCGTCGACAGGTCCATGCCGATCGCGGTCAGATTGGCGCCCATTTCATCGTGCAACTCGCGTGCCAGGCGCGATTTTTCTTCTTCCGACACCTTGATCAGGTGGCGCGACAGCACCGACAGCTGGGCGGTGCGCTCGGCAACGATCTCTTCCAGGCCATCATTCGTGTGCTGCAGCGCGCGCTCGGCCAGCAGACGCAGGCGGAAGGCGCGCTTGATCATCTTGTAGAACAGCAGCAATACGAAGATGGCGGCGGCATTGATGCCGACGCCGAACACCACGGCATGCCGGTATTGCTGGTAGAACGCGGCGGTGCGGGTGGCGAGCAATTCGTTCTGCTCGCGCGTCATGATCACCACCTGCAGGCGGATCTCGTCCATTTGCGCCCGGTCGTCGGGCGAGGCGGCAATGGCCACGATATCGTTCAGCCCACCCTCGCGGTAGACCTCGAGTGACTGTTGCAGCAGGCCAAATTTCTTGTCCACCAGGGCGCGCAATTGCTGCAGGTTCTTGGCCTGGGAGGGATTGTCGTGCAGCAGGTTACCCAGCGACCGCATTTGCTTGTCGATCTGCTGGGAGGCACCGCGCAGCGGGCCGAGGTACACCTCGTCACCCGAAAGGAAATAGCCACGCAGGCTGCTTTCGGCATCGGTGACGACCAGGTTCAGGTATTGCAGCTCGTCCGACACCTGGGCCGTCTGCGCCTGCAGCGCATTGGCCGCCCGCAAATCGTCGAGGTTACGCGTCAGGAACACGCCATTGACGACCAGCAGCACCACGCACATCAGGCACAGCAGCGTCTTGTGAAGAGGGAGGCTACGGATGGATTTCTCGTCCGCAGCGGTAGTGAAGTACATCCAGACTTCCTTTCACGCAAGGAATGTGGCCCTTCATTATAGGCGTATGGACGTAATGTTGCACTGCGAAATGCCCGGACGTAACCTTTTGTTGCATTTGCGCCTGAAGGTTTCGACAACCTGTGCAGCACGTAGAAACGCGCCCGGGTGGGCGCGTTGTCAGATGACTCTGGTTGAAAAATCAGCCGAGGATTAATCGAGAAGATTGTTCTTCATGGCGTAATAGGTCAGGTCGGAATTCGACTGCAAGCCCATTTTTTCCATGATGCGGGTACGGTAGGTGGACACGGTCTTGATCGACAGCGACAGCGCGTTGCCGATGTCGGACACGGTCGCGCCTTTCGCGAGGCGCAGGAAGACCTGGAACTCGCGATCGGACAGCTCGGTGTGCAGCGCCGTGTTGGGATCGCGGTCGAAACTCTGGGCCAGCAGCTCGCCGACCGTCGAGGACACATAGCGACGGCCCTGGTAGACGGTGCGCACGGCGGTCTTGAGCTCGTCGGCCTCGCATTCCTTGTTCAGGTAGCCGTTGGCGCCCATCTTGAACAGGTTGAGCGCATACTGCTGCGCCGGGTAGCCGGACAGGATCAGCACCGGCAGATTGGGCTGGCCCTGGCGGATGGTGCGCAGGATGTCGATGCCGCTCTGGTCGGGCATCGCGATATCCAGCAGCAGCACGTCGCAAATCTCGCGGCGTGCGATATCGAGGGCCTCGCGGCCGGTGGCGCCTTCGGCGACGACTTCGAAGTCGCCCGACGACGAGAAAATCTGCTTGAACCCTGCTCTAACTATCTGGTGATCGTCACAAATGGCAACGCGTATCATTGTCTTCCCTTAAATTTTCCTTGCGCAGGAAAGTGCCGGGTCTTGAACCGCCCGGTTTACATGCGTTAGATTCAGCATATGCGCGGGTGACATTTTAACACTCAGAGGGCCGCGTTCAACAGGTGCACGAATGCTTGAGTATCCCGATGCTGCGCACGTCGTGCTCATTCCGGGCAACTGAACCGTAGACGACCCGCCGGCGAATGAACGCGAGATTCTGTGCGGCACGATTTGCTCACGACCCACCCTGTTGGCGAAGGATATCGGGATGGCGCCCAGGCCTTACGCCGGCCGCGACCCGTTCTTGAGCAAGTCGAGAATGTCCAGCAGATCGGCGCGCAGCTTGTCGCTGTCGATCGCTGGCGGGCTGGCGGGCAGATCCAGCTCGTCGAGCTCGATCGCCGCGCTGGCGCGACCATCGAGGCGGTTACGTGCGCCGCTGATCGTAAAGCCCTGCTCGTACAGCAACGCGCGGATGCGCCGGATCAGCAGGACTTCGTGGTGCTGATAGTAACGGCGGTTTCCACGACGTTTGACCGGCTTAAGCTGAGTAAATTCCTGCTCCCAGTAACGCAAGACGTGGGGTTTGACTCCGCACAAGTCACTGACTTCCCCAATCGTGAAATAACGCTTGGCCGGAATCGGCGGCAGCACGTTCGGTTCGATCTTGTTCGGTCGGTCATTCATCGCTTATCGGGCGTCCTCAGGCTGCACGC
This sequence comes from Massilia sp. UBA2604, assembly GCA_002339265.1. Taxonomy (GTDB): domain Bacteria; phylum Pseudomonadota; class Gammaproteobacteria; order Burkholderiales; family Burkholderiaceae_D; genus Telluria. Next base: position 38,106 of record DDKG01000200.1, read on the forward strand.
GCCAGGGAACCCGCGGGTGGACTGCCTGGCGTGGTCTCTTCGACCATTCCCTTGAGTTTCTGGCTAGCGTGGAATGTCACGACGCGACGCGCCGTGATGGGGATTTCTTCCCCCGTTTTCGGATTGCGGCCGGGCCGCTGCGGCTTGTCGCGCAACTGGAAATTGCCGAAGCCGGACAGCTTGACTGCCTCGCCGCGCTCGAGCGCATTGCGGATCTCGTCAAAAAAGGTTTCGACCATGTCCTTGGCTTCGCGCTTGTTCAGGCCGACCTGCTCGAACAGCAGCTCGGCCAGCTCGGCCTTGGTCAAGGTCGGCAATGACTGTTCAGCTTCCTTGCGTACCCGCGCCACGTGCATGGCGCGATCCAGGTCGGCGGCCAGCGCCTCCTGGAA
>DDKG01000200.1:38595-43781 GCA_002339265.1 Massilia sp. UBA2604
TTCGTCCTGCAGCGTCGATTGAGTATCTTGCAAGCTAAAGCGGAAAGCAAGACTTTTTTCATCCGTCTCCAGGCCCTTCCCGCGATATTCATCAAACAAAACAACGGCTTGCACGATCTTGCCTGCAGGATTCGCAGCGATCTCGGCGTTGAACGCATCGATCACCGACTGGGCCGGAACGTCCTGTTTCACCACCAGCGCCAGGTCGCGCGTGGCGCCCGGGAACTTCGAAATCTCGGTGTAGCTCGGCACCACGCGCTCGCACAGGGCGGCCGCATCGACTTCGAACAGCACCGGCGCTTGCGGCAGATCATACTTTTGCAGCCAGCGCGGATGCAGTTCGCCTACCAGGCCGATCTGCTTGCCGTCCAGCTCGACCGTGGCGCAGCGGCCCGGGTGCAGCGCCGGATGCTCGGCTTTGGTGAAACGCAACTGGCGCGGAGCGAACAGCGCCTCCAGGTCGGCCTTGACGTCGAAGAAATCGACGGCGCGGGTCGGCAAGCCCCACTGCTCGTCCGCCGCCGGACCGTAGGCGATCGCGGCCACGCGCTTGGGCTGATCGTAGCCGGCCACGGCCAGCGGACCGTCCTGGACGTCGCTATTGCGCTTGAACACGGCGCCGACTTCGAAGGCGCGCACGCGACCGGCCTTGCGGTTGAGGTTGTAGCGCACATTGGCGACCAGGCTGCCGATCAGGCTCGAACGCATCACGCTCAGCTGGCTGGCAATCGGGTTCTGCAGGCGGATCGGCGCATCGTTGCCGGCGAAATCCTGCTCCCAGGCGCTTTCGACGAAGCTCATATTGACCACTTCCTGGTAACCCAGGTCGGCCAGCTGATGGCGAACCGCGAACAGCGAACGGGTATTTTCCGGCGCGATCAGCATGGCGCTCGGCGCCACCGGCGGGTTGGCCGGGATGTTCTCGAAGCCATACACGCGCGCCACTTCCTCGATCAGGTCTTCCTCGATCTCGATGTCGAAGCGGTACGACGGCGCCGTCACCAGGAAAGTGCCCTCGCCGCGGGTGAACTCCAGGCCCAGGCGGGTGAAGATGTCGGCGATCAGCTCATCGGTCAGCGGCACGCCGACGACTTTCTGGGCGCGCGCAGTGCGCAATTGCACCGGCTGGCGCTGCGGCAAGTTGACGACCTGGTCGTCGACCGGACCAACCTTGGTCTCGGCGGTGCCGCAAATCTCGACGATCAGGGTGGTGATGCGCTCGATATGGTCGGGAATGGTCGCATAGTCGACGCCGCGCTCGAAGCGGTGCGCCGCGTCGGTCGAGAAGTTGTAGCGGCGGGCACGTCCCTGGATGGCGTTCGGCCACCAGAAGGCCGCTTCCAGGTAGATGTCGGTCGTGTCCAGCGACACGGCGGTGGAATCGCCGCCCATGATGCCGGCCAGCGATTCGATCTCTTTCTCGTCGGCGATTACGCCAACCCAGTCGTCGAGCTCGATGGTATTGCCGTTCAAGAGCTTGAGCGATTCGCCCTTCTTGCCCCAGCGTACGTCGAGGGAACCGTGGATCTTGGCCAGGTCAAACACGTGCGACGGACGGCCGACTTCCAGCATTACATAATTCGAGATGTCGACCAGGGCCGACACCGAGCGCTGGCCGCTGCGTTCCAGGCGGCGCTTCATCCATTCCGGCGTGGCGGCGCGCGCGTTCAGGCCGCGGATGATGCGGCCGGCGAAACGGCCGCACAGGTCCGGCGCAGAAACCTTGACGGGCAGGACTTCGTCGCTGGTGACCGCCACGGCGCGCGTCGGCGCCAGGCTCAGCGGCGAGCCGGTGAGCGCGGACACTTCGCGCGCCACGCCCAGCACCGACAGGCAGTCGGCCTTGTTCGGGGTCAGCTTGATCGTGAATTTCAGGTCGTTCAGGCCCAGGTAATCGCGGATGTTCTGGCCGACCGGCGCATCTTCCGGCAGTTCCATCAGGCCATTACTCTCTTCCGAGATGCCCAGCTCCTTGGCGGAGCACATCATGCCCTGCGACTCGACGCCGCGCAGCTTGCCGGTCTTGATTTCGAACGGCTTGCCGTCGGCGCCCGGCGGCAGCAGCGCGCCGGACTTGGCGCAGATCGCCTTCATGCCCGCGCGCACGTTCGGCGCGCCGCACACGATGTTCAGCAGGGTGCCGGTGCCGGCATCGACCTGGCACACGTTCAGGCGGTCGGCGTTCGGGTGCTTGACCACTTCCTTGACTTCGGCCACCACCACGTTGGAGAACGGCGGCGCAACCGCTTCGACCTCTTCCACTTCCAGGCCGGACATGGTCAGCAGGTGGGACAGCTCATCCGAGCTCATCTTCGGATCGACGATGGAACGGAGCCAGTTTTCTGAGAATTGCATATTCTTTTGCCTTCGCGTCGGTATCTTTAGTTGAACTGCTTCAGGAAACGCAGGTCGCCTTCATAGAACAGGCGCAGGTCGTTGATTCCATAACGCAGCATCGTCAGGCGCTCGAGGCCGGAGCCGAACGCGAAGCCGATGAACTTTTCCGGATCCAGGCCGAAGTTGCGCACGACGGTCGGGTGCACCTGGCCGGCGCCCGACACTTCCAGCCAGCGGCCCTTCAGTGGACCGGAACCGAAGGCGATGTCGATCTCGGCCGACGGTTCGGTGAACGGGAAGTACGAAGGACGGAAGCGCACCTGCAGGTCGTCGGTCTCGAAGAAGGCCTTGACGAAGTTCAGGTACACGCCCTTGAGGTCGGCGAAGCTGATGTCCTCGCCGATCCACAGGCCTTCGACCTGGTGGAACATCGGCGAGTGGGTGGCGTCGCTGTCGACGCGGTAGGTGCGGCCCGGCGCGATCACCTTGATCGGAGGCAGGTGGGTGCGCGCGTAGCGCACCTGCATCGGGCTGGTGTGGGTGCGCAGCAGCAGCGGCTTGCCGGTGCTGTCGTTGCCCTCGATATAGAACGTGTCCTGCATCGAACGCGCCGGGTGGTTCTCGGGGCTGTTCAGCGCGGTGAAGTTGGTCCAGTCGGTCTCGATCTCGGGGCCGTCGGCGACGTCGAAGCCGATGGAGCGGAAGATCTGCTCGACCCGTTCCCAGGTGCGCATCACCGGGTGGATGCCGCCCTTCGAGCGGCCGCGGCCCGGCAGGGTGACGTCGATGCTTTCGGCGGACAGGCGCAGCATCAGCTGCGCTTCGGCGAGCGCGTCGCGGCGCGCGGTCAAGGCCTGTTCGATTTGTTCTTTGGCGGCGTTGATCAGGGCGCCCTGCGCCTTGCGCTGTTCAGGGTCGAGCTTGCCGAGGCCCTTCATGAGGTCGGTCACCTGGCCGGTCTTGCCCAGGTACTTGGCTTTCGCATTTTCGAGCGCGGCGGCGTCCGCGGCGGCGGCGAAGTCGGTCCTGGCCGCGACGACGAGTTCTTCCAAGTTCATGCTTGTTCTTTTCCTGTTTTTCGTTGGCGGGAGACGCCAGAATCAAAAACGGGGCACAGGTGTGAACCTTGCCCCGCTTCTAGTGCGCCCCATTGCTGGGGCGCTTCTTGCTAGCAGACTGAAATTAAGCAGCCAGCTTGGCCTTGACGGCGCTGACGATCGCGGCGAATGCCGGCTTGTCATGCACAGCCATGTCGGCCAGGACTTTACGGTCCAGTTCAATCGCGGACTTCTTCAGGCCGTTCATGAAGGCGCTGTAGGTCATGCCGTGCGAACGCGAAGCCGCGTTGATACGGGTGATCCACAGTGCGCGGAAGACGCGCTTCTTGTTGCGGCGATCGCGGTAGGCATACTGGCCAGCGCGCATGACTGCTTGCTTGGCAATACGGTATACCTTGCTGCGGCGGCCACGGTAGCCTTTGGCAAGTTCAAGAACTTTCTTGTGACGGGCACGTGCAGTAACCCCACGTTTTACTCGAGGCATATTAGCTCCTTAGTGTGAGATTAAACAGCAGATGGCATCATGCGGTAGACGCTGGTCACGTCCGACGCATTGATGTTACGGGTGCCGCGCAGCTGGCGCTTGTTCTTGGTGGTCTTCTTGGTCAGGATGTGACGCTTGAAGGCCATGCCCGACTTGACGGTACCGCCCGGACGCACGCGAAAACGTTTCTTCGCGGAGCTCTTGGTTTTCATTTTTGGCATAGTCATCTGCCCTCGCGGACAGCCTCATATGGGACAGGATTGCAGGTGGCAGCAACGCTGCTCTTGGATGCCTACTTTCACTTGTCTTGCAGCAGAAGCGAGTCTGCTACAACCTGTTTCTAAAAACAGGAATCGCAGATTGTAGCACAGGTTTTGGGGGATGGGATGGGTTGTGGCAACTTGTCCAGACACATCGAACAACGTCGCGCCACGATCGATCCTGCACCCCTGATCAACGTCGTACCCGCGGAGGCGGGTACCCAAGTGTGCGTGAACCGTGGTGCTTTTTACACCACTGGCCAGCACGCAAACTTGGGTCCCCGCCTTCGCGGGGGAGTCATTGCTGCCAGTGGCAGGAATGACGGTGACTTCGGCAATGTTTGTGGTGTGCACAGACGTGTGAAAGCCGGGCCGCGATACAGGCATTCGCCTGCACCACGGACCCGGCCGTGTACTACCTCGCGAAGAATTACTTCTTCTTCTTCGGTGCAACCACCATGATCATCTGGCGGCCTTCGAGCTTGGGGAACTGTTCAACGGTTCCCACGGCTTCCAGGTCGGCGCGCAGGCGTTCGAGCATGCGCAGGCCGATATCCTGGTGGGCCATCTCGCGACCACGGAAGCGCAGCGTGATCTTGGTCTTGTCGCCTTCTTCCAGGAACTTGATGAGGTTGCGCAGCTTGATGCTGTAGTCGCCTTCATCGGTACCCGGACGGAATTTGATTTCCTTGACCTGGATGATCTTCTGCTTGAGCTTGGCTTCGTGGGCCTTCTTCTGCTCCGAATACTTGAACTTGCCGTAGTCCATCAGGCGGCAAACCGGAGGGACCGCATTCGGCGCGATCTCAACCAGGTCGACGTTCTTTTCCTCGGCCAGACGGAACGCTTCGGCCAGGGTCACGATGCCCAGCGGCTCGTTGTCCACACCGTTCAAACGCATTTCCGGATGGGTGATCTCGCCATTGATGCGATTCTGCTTGTCAGTAGCTATGTCTTTTCCTTTGAATGTATTGGTATTGGCCGGGATTATTTCGTCTTGGCGGCAACTTCACCAACCAGACGCTCCACGAGCGCGTCGACGGACAT
>DDKG01000316.1 GCA_002339265.1 Massilia sp. UBA2604
GCAGGCCGATCCGGCCACCGTGGAGGGCCAGCCCGACGCGCTGCAGATCCTGCTGCGCAACCTGGTGGACAACGCGGTCAAGTACACGCCGGGCGGCGGCACGGTCGACATCTCGGTCCAGCACGAGGGGCAAAAGATCGTGGTGCAGGTCGAGGACAGTGGGCCGGGCATTCCGCCGGAGGAGCGCGAGCGCGTGTTTGACCGCTTCTATCGCGTGGCCGGCAGCGACGCCGCCGGCAGCGGCCTGGGGCTGGCCATCATCAAGGCGATCGCCGAGCGCCATGGCGCGACGCTGGCGCTGGATGCATCGCAGCGTCTGGGTGGGTTGAAGGCGGTAGTGACCTTCGGCGCCGCCGCTGCCTAGATCTCTTCCATCGTCGTGATACGCGCCGCGCCCGCTCGCGGTAGAATGATCGGTTCGGCGGACCATGCGCGTCCCGTATTGCAATGGATGAGGAATCGATGAACAAGAAGATAATCTTGGCAGCCGTGCTGTCGACCCTGGCCGGCGTGGCCTCGAGCCAGGAAGTGGTGCGGATCGCCCACGTGGCGGGATTGACCGGCCCGGTGGCCTATTTTGGCAAGGACACCGAGAACGGCGCGCGCATGGCGATCGAAGCGCTCAATGCCCGCGGCGTGACGATCGGCGGCAAGAAGGTGACCTTCCAGCTGGTGGCCGAGGACGACGCGGCCGATCCGAAGCAGGCGACCAGCGTGGCGCAGAAGCTGGTCGACGCGAAGGTCAATGGGGTGATCGGTCACCAGACCTCGGGCACCACGATCCCGGCCTCCAAGATCTACCACACCGCGGGCATCCCGCAGATTTCGCACTCCAGCACCAGCCCGAAATACACCCAGCAGGATTTCAACACCGCCTTCCGCGTGATCGCCAACGACGTGCAGCTGGGCCAGGCGCTGGGCCGCTATGCCACCGGCGCCATGAAGGCGAAGCGGGTGGCGGTGGTGGACGACCGCACCGCGTACGGCCAGGGCCTGGCGACCGAGTTCTCGCGCAGCCTGCAAAAGGCCGGCGGCAGCGTCGTCGCTCGCGAATTCACCAACGACAAGGCGACCGACTTTTCCGCCATCGTCACCCGCATCCGCGCCACCAAGCCTGACCTGGTGTTCTTCGGCGGCATGAACGCGACCGCCGGCCCGATGCTGCGCCAGATGAAGCAGCTGGGCATGAACGTGCGCATGATGGGCGGCGACGGCATCTGCTCGGACGAGATCTTCAAACTGTCGGGCGGCACCATGACCGACGGCCAGGTTGTATGCGCGGAAGCGGGCGGCGTGCAGGGCGACGCCAAGGCCGGCATGGACAAGTTCCGCGCCGATTACAAGAAGCGCTTCGGCATCGACGTGCAGATCAATGCGCCATATGCCTATGACGCGACGATGGCCATGGCCGAGGCGATGGTGAAGGCCGGATCGGCCGCGCCGGCCAAGTATCTGCCGGTGCTGGCCAAGATCCAGTACCAGGGTGTGACCGGACCGATCGCGTTCGATCAGCGCGGCGATATCCGCGACGGCACCATCACGCTGTACACCTTCAAGGGCGGCAAGCGCTCGCTGCTGACCGTGACCAAGTAAGAAGTGCTGCCGCTTTGCGGCAGAGATAGGTGTACTTGGGTTCCCGCGCAGGCGGGAACCCAAGCTCGTCAGCGAACCACGAGCATTCGCTTCAACCTTAGTCCCCCGGTCCCTCTCCGGGCATCGTATCCGCCATCAGGCGCAGTTCTTCCGGCGTCAACTCTTCAGGCTTCTTGTTCTTCAGTCCATCGGTATCGGCCGGCTGGACGGTCGGCGGCTGTTCCGGTTTTTGCTGATCGGTCGTCATGAGGCGCTCCTTCATATGCGAGATTCAAAGATGGCCAGTGTCGCATGACGGCCGATCGGGCGGCGTCCCGCTCAGGGCTCGCCGTCAGTCGTGACGTGGTGGTGGAATCAGGTGGCGGAAGGTCGGCTCGATATTCATCGCATGCAGATGCCGGACGATGTCTTCCAGCGTCGCATCCTTCAGCAGCAGGCCAGGCGCCTGCTGTGAAACAGACGGAGCCGGCGCGGCGGTAACAACTGGCGCCACTATCGGCTTGCTCTCGTGCGCCGCTTCGAGCGCATCGAAGACTCGGTCGAACTGTTCCTTGCCAATGCTCTCCAACCCTTCCAGAAAGGCCGCCTGGCCCAGCGGCGGAGGCGCCATGTCCAGCCCCGGCTCGTCGGCGAACGAAGCGCCCATGCCCGGATGGATGAACGCCGCCCACTTGCCGGTGCGCGGATGCAGGCAGGGCGGCAGCGCGATCGGCGCCCGCACGGCGTCCATGTCCAGTTCGATCTCGGGGAAGTACGCATCGCGCAGCCGTTCGAGGAAGGTCTGGGCCTGGTCGGCCGGAACCGGCGTCGCCAGCGACAGCCACAGGTAATAGGCGTCGCCGCCCGAGATGCTCACCGCCGGCGCGGGCAGGTCGAGCGTCTCCTGCAGCGTGTTGGCGACCTCGCACAGCCGCAGCCAGTGGGCGTCGCCCTCGAGGCCCTTGGCCTTGCGGAAGGGGATCATCATGGCGCGCGTCAGGCCGTCTCCGCCCGTCAGGCTGACCGGGATGTTCTGCTGGCCGAGCACGTGCAGCGCCAGCACGTCGGGCGGCGGCGCGTCGGCGGGAAGATAGAGCCGCATCAGCTCGGCGATCAGTTTTTGCATGTCATTCTTACGGCGTCAAAAGAAGCATGATATATCGCCCGTTGGCCGCGCGGTAGAACCTTCCAAATGAAAACGGCCCGCGATGAACACGGGCCGTGTGCGCTACACCTGCTTCGGGGCGATCAGAACTTGTGCGCCAGGCGCGCGAACATCGCTGCGCCGTTCAGGCCGAACTGCACGCTCTCGTACTTGAAGCCGTTGTCGGTCTCGTTCGGATCCTGGCGGGTCGGCTTGACGTCGAAGATATTGGTGCCCCCCACGGTCAGGCGGGTCTTCTCGGTGAAGGCCCAGGTGAACGACAGGTCGGCCGAGGTCTTCGCCTCGTAGTGCTGGTTCGGCACCGGTGGACCCGAGAAGGTGCCCAGGGTCTGCGGACCGAAATGGATCACGCGCAGCGAGGTCTCGAGCTGGCCTTGCGTCCAGTCCAGGCCCAGCGTGGCCTTGCGGCGTGGTGCGCCTTCCTCGATGAACAGGCGCTCGCGCTCCGACAGCAGCACGTCCTCGAAACCTGCCAGGGCTTCCGGCGCTTTCACGCGCTGCACTTCGGTCTTGCTGAAGTTCACAGCCAGGAAGGTGGTCAGATTGCCGATGCCTACCTTGGCGCGATTCGACACGGTCAGGTCCAGGCCTTGCGTCTTGGTATCGACCGAGTTGACGAAGAACTGCGCCTGGCCCACGCCCAGCTGCTGCAGGGTGGCGCCCAGCGCCGGGTAGTTGTCGGCGTCGAAGCGGCCCGACAGCACGATGCGGTCGTCGATGTCGATGCGGTACAGGTCGGCCGTCACCGAGGTCGTTTGGGTCGGCGACCAGGTCAGGCCCAACGTATAGCTCTTCGATTCCTCGTCCTTCAGCTGCGGGATGCCGGCGGCATTGGCCACCGGGCCGCCGTTCGGCGCCAGCACCACGTCCAGCGGCTGGCCGCCGACGAAGTCGGTGAAGGTCGACGAGAAGTACACCTGCTGCAGCGACGGCGCGCGGAAGCCGGTGCTGGCCGAGCCGCGCAGCAGCACGTTTGGCGCCAGGCGGTACGCGCCGGCCAGCTTGCCGGTGGTGGTCGAGCCGAAGTCCGAATAACGTTCGTGGCGCACCGCGGTCTGGATCTTGAAGCGGTCCGTCACGTCGGTTTCGATGTCGAGGTAGGCGGCGTTGCTGTGACGGTCGCTGTCGGTCTCGTCGCCCGGCTGGAAGCCTGGGAACCCCTGGCTGCCGGCGTTGCCGCCTTCGCCCACGCCGTCGGCGTCGATCCACGAACCGGTCTCGCCGGCGAAGATTTTATAGTTCTCGCGGCGGTGTTCGAGGCCGAAGGCGACGTTCATGCCTTTCAATACACCGCCGTAGAAGCGGCTGATGTCGAGATTGGTGGTCGATTGCTGGAACGAGAAGCCGCCGGCGTAGAAGCGGCTGGCGCTGACGCCCGGGCCGCCGTTGATCAGATCCAGGTTGGCGATCGAGGCGTTGAGGGTGTTGTTGATGTCGTACTTCAGGCGGTTGTAGCCATAGGTCTGCGAGACGTCGGCATTCCATTCGCCCACCGCCCAGCGGTAGCCGACGGTGCCCCAGCGGTCGTCGACGTCGCCGTCGATGAAGGGGACGAAGCCGTCCGGGTACATCGCCGCCGAGTTACGCGAGGGGATGTCTTCGGAACCCAGGCCTTCGCGCGCCCAGGCGGCCGAGGAAGCGTCGCGCTTTTGCGCGCCGGCCGTGAAATACAGCTTGCCGGGACCGGTCGGGAATTCGCCGTTGAGGTAGACGGTCTGGTTCTCGGACTTGGTGTCGCCGATGATGCGCGGGTTGCCCGCTTCGGAGCGGTTGGAGCGGCCGCGATCGTAGTATTCGCCGGTGATGCCCAGCACGCCGCCGGCCACGGCCACGCCGCAGTAGGCCGACGCCAGCCAGTTCTCGCCATCGCCCGCGGTGTACTGGCCGTAGCCGAGCACCGATTCGCAGCCCAGGCTGCGTTTGAGGTCGATGTTGATCACGCCGGCGATGGCGTCCGAACCGTATTGGGCGGCGGCGCCGTCGCGCAGCACCTGGACTTCGCGGATCGCCATCACGGGGATCGCGTTCATGTCGGTGCCGGTATTGCCGCGGTTGCGCGCGCCGAACAGGTTTACCAGCGCCACCGTGTGGCGGCGCTTGCCGTTGACCAGCACGAGGGTCTGGTCCGAACCCAGGCCGCGCAGGGCGGCCGAGTCGATCAGGTCGGCGCCGTCGGCGCCGGTCTGGCGGGTCGAGTTGAACGAGGGCGACAGGTTGCTCAGCACTTGCGCCAGGTCGAACTGGCCGCTTTGTTCGGCGGCTTTCGTCATCGGGATGAAGTCGATGGCCACCGGGGTATCGGTGCTCGATGCGGCGCCGACGCGGCGCGAGCCGACCACGCTGACGCTGGGGATGATGTCGCCACTGGTAGCGGCGGGCGCCGTTTGGGCGAGGACGGTGGCAGGGGCGAGGGAAAGCAGTGCGGCGCTACCATATAAGGCAAAAAGCACCGAACCAGACATTATTTTGAGTTTAATCACGATTTTCTCCGAAGGAAATTCGGATATTACTCAATTGTTTCTTCGGTAACCATCGTAATGTAGCAATAACACAACGGTGTATTGCTATAGCCAGAGTTTATTCGGCCAAGTGGCGACAAAACGTGACAAAGATCCGTGTCACATGGCCTCGACTCGGCCGCCAATCAGTACGGCGCCGCCCTCGATCCAGGTACGGATCAGGCAATCGCGACCGGTTGCGCGGCCCTGGCGCAGCGTCAATGCTTGGCCGAGCAGGGCGGTGAGGGCGCCGGCTGCGACGCCGGTGGCGCTGTCTTCGAGTTGCGGGTCGAGGTGGTTGAAGTTGCGTCCTTCAAGGTCGTTGTTGGCGTCATCGGCGCTGGCACGGCACCAGGCGTACAGACCGTTGACGCCGGTCTCCTTGCTCCACTGCGTAATCGCTTGCAGGTCGGGCGCCAGTGCGTGCAGGGTGGCCGCGTCGCGCACCTCGACCAGCAGTTTCGGGCTGCCGACCGAGGCGACCTGCGGTGCCGTGGCGATGGCTGTTGCGGAGATGCCGAGCAGATGGGCCGGCAGCGCTGGTGTGATGGCCGGCTGCGGCACGACCTGCGGCGCCAGGCGCACGAACAGGTCGTCGCCTTCGCGCGTCAATGCGAGGGCCTGGCCGTGCAGGGCGGTCTTGATTGTCAACGGCGGATGGGCGCAGGCGCGCGCGAACAGGCGATCGGCGGCGGCCAGGGTGGCGTGCAGGCACAGTGGGCTGCGCATGTGCGGGTAGTAGAAGTCGACAACGGCCGCGATGCCGTCTTCCTGCGATGGATCGATCCAGACGCAGGTGGTGTTGTGTTCCCGCGCGAAGGCCTGGCGTGCGTCGGAGTGCGATGGATCGTCTTCGATCATCAGGGCCGGATTGCCGGCGCCTGCGGTGGCGCCGAAGCAGCGGAGGGCATGGATTTTCATTGTTTTTCTTTCGTGTCTGGCAGCATGATGGATCATAGCGGGAGTCGTCTTTCAGGGTGACCAAATCACGACAATTTGACGGGGTAGAAGACGACCGCCAAGGCGTTCCAATCGGTTAGAATTTGTGTATATTTTTCATCAAGCGGATTGCGCACCCATTGCCCATGTTTCAGGAATATCTCGATGCCACCGAAGCTGATTCCGTGAGCGGTCAAGCGTGAGCGATCCAGACGCGACACTGACAAGCTATGGGATGGCCGAGGATTTCGCCTCGGCGCCTGTGCTCGGCATTACCATTCTCTGGCATCCTCAACGCGAGCGGATCGGTGAGCAGATGCTCGGCCCGGCCGCGGGCGGGGCGATTGCGTTGAACCGGTTTGCGCCGCTGTTTGCGCGCGCTGGCGCTGGGCATGAAGGGACGCCGCTCGGCGAGCGTTCGATCACGCGCGAGCCGGTGCATATCCGCTTCGTGGTGGAGGGTGGCATCCAGATCGATCACATGCGCGGCAAGATGGGGCTGGAACTCAATGGGCGCCCGTCGAGCGGGACCGACGGGTTCACGGCGGGTGAGCTCGAGCGCGGCATTGTGATCGGGCTCGGGAGCCAGGTGTTCGTCTGCCTGCATCTGATGCGCAGCCTGCCGCGCATGATGAATGTGCCGGGCCTGATCGGCGTCGGTGACGGGGCGGTCAAGATGCGTGAGGCGATCGCGCAGGTGGCCGGGACCAATATGCCGGTGCTGCTGCTGGGCGAGACCGGAAGCGGCAAGGAAGTGGCGGCGCAGGCGATTCATGCGCTCAGTGGGCGCAAGAATGGGCGGTTTGTTGCGATCAATATGGCGACTTTAAGTGAGTCGCTGGCGGCGGCCGAGTTGTTTGGCGCGGTCAAGGGTGCGTATACCGGCGCGGCGAACAGCCGGCTCGGCTGGTTTGCCGAGGCCGGGGATGGCAGCTTGTTCCTGGACGAGATCGGGGATACGCCGGCGTCGGTGCAGGCCATGCTGTTGCGCGTGCTCGAGAGCGGCGAGTATCGGCCGCTGGGGGCGGGTGCGGATGCGAGGTCGAATGCGCGGATTGTTGCGGCGACCGACCAGGATCTGGGGGAGGGTGGGTTCAATCAGGCGCTGCGTCGGCGGCTTGAAGCCTTTGTAATTCGGGTGCCGGCGTTACGCGAGCGGCGCGAGGATATTGGTGTGCTGGTAAGGCATTTTCTTGAGGCTGAGGCGGCGGGGGATGCGTGGAGTTTGCCGTTTGAGTTGCTGAGCCAGGTGTTCAATGGGGATTGGCCGGGGAATGTGCGGCAGTTGGGGCACGCGATGCGGAGGGTGGCGCTGGATTTGCAGGCGGGGATTGTGCCGGTGTTGGAGCAGTCGGTGATGATGCCGGTGGTTGCGGTGCAGGTGTCTGGTTCTGCTGATGTTGGTGCTAACGCTGGTGCTGTCGCAGGTGCCGTCTCGCCGAGGCCGGCGCGGCGCAAGGTGTCGGAGCTGAGCGATGACGATCTGGTTGAGGCGATGGAGAAGAGTCAGTGGCAGATTCTGGCTGCTTCCAAGGCGCTGGGGATTTCGCGGCCCACGGTTTATAAATTGCTGGAGGCTCACCCTCGGATTCGTTTTCCTGCCAGTATTTCGGAGGAAGAGATTCGTGTAGCCTGGGCGGCTTGTGAAGGTGATCTCCAGCGGTGTGCTTCGAAGCTTATGACGCCGGCGGAAGCTTTAAGAAGGCATGTAGGGATAATAGGGCTTGTTCATAACGCTTAAAATTACGCTATGATTTTTGGTTTCGTTCCATTGTTGACTTCGCTTTCGGGGTCGAAATAGAACACTCGACGTTGCGGTTCTAGCTCTCCAAAACGCTTAATACTGACCGTTACATAAAAGGAAAGGTCCCAAAATCCGTTATACTTACCCACGGTCAAATGGCCGTCCCATAGTAATGTAATTTTCTTTCCTTTTTCTGGATCGATGCCTGTGCTATGTACGGTGAATTCCGAAGGGTTGATTGAATAAAGGGCACCCAGCTCTTCGCCATTACTATCAACGAATAGAGAAGGCGGCGCATAGCAAGTCCGAGCCTTGGGTCCGCAGCTTATGATTTGAGGACGGGTGATAACACAGCAGTCGACTACCTCCAATGATTCAAAACCGGTCTTTTCCTGATCATCTGCGACAATAGCGATCCGAAAATCTTGTTCCGCCGAAAACTCAATATTCCGGTTCCAGTGCGGATCTTCAGGCGTACGTTCTATGGTTTCGACTGAATTAATATCGGTAAACAACCAGTCGATACCATCATCCACTTGGTTGACATCAAAACGCGCTGCTAATGTCATTAATGGCTGTGTCATTATTTCATTTCCGTTTCAAGTAATCAAATCGCGGATCGCTCCGCAATGCCAATAAATCGGGTTCGGTTTCTATTAGTGCCTTAGGATATCCACGTTCTTCTGCATTGTTTAGTTCAGTCAGGGCAGCATTGCGATCGCCAGAGATTTCATAAGCCACTGCTGCTCTAAAGCGGATAATCGAGCTATTTGGTTGAGACTTAATAGCTTTTTGGCTCATTGACAAAGCCGTACCCTTGTTTCCCAATTTCGCTGCATATAATCCCATACGTGAAAGTAAAGTGGCGTCGTCAGGAGAACGGTCGAGCAGTGGTTTTAGTAGTGTAGCTGCATTGTGATAGGCTTGTCGAGAATCTTGTTCACGACCCGGAAGCCATCGTAATGTGTCAGCTAGGTTGGCCCATCGTAAATAAGCAATGCCACTACCTTTCGAGGCAGATACAGCATGTTCGAATGCTTTTGCTGCGCTAACATAATCTCCCCGGCTGAATAATGTCGTGCCAAGATTGCTATAAAGTTGTCCGCTCGAACGTACCTGAAGCCCTTGTTGTAAGACTTGCAGTGCTTCATCGCCTCTATCCTGTTGTAGCAATACAGCGCTTAAGTTGGCATAAGCATATACGGCATCTGGATCGATTTCTATGCTCTCTCGGAAAGCGGCTTCAGCGGCAATATAATTATGTTGACGAAAATGGAGCTCGCCCAGTTGATCGATGAATATACGTTCTCTTGCGTGTAATTTACGTGCAACTTCGATGCTGTGTTCAGCTTCTGCATAACGCTGTAAGTCCACTAGCGCACCAATTTTTGTGTTAAGTGCGAAGAGGCTGGTTGGATCTAGTTGCAAAGCTTTTTCGGCAAATTCCAAACCTTTTTCATTCTGGTCTTGTTGCCAGAATATCAACGATTTCGCTGCATAGCCGAGCGCCAGTTGATCGTCAAGTGCTAACGCTGTTTGGGCGCTGGCTTCAGCGCGTTTCAACCAGCTCGGATCGCTTCTATCGCTTGCATAACGAAGCATATAGGCGATCGCCATACCAGCAGCAGCTGCTGCATGTTGAGGTTGGCTCGCAAGAATTGAGTTGAAGTTTTCAATCGCGATATCTAGGCTACCATCACGGTCGAAGTGGCGCAGTGCTGCCATGCCGTTCGATATTCTCGCAGCATCGGATACTGGAGGAAACCATTGGCGAGGGCGATCTTGCGAAGTAAGAAAATAGCCTGTGCTGCCGAATAGCAAGAGCAACATCATTGCCGCTGCACCAAATCTAATCTTGGTCATTTTGCTGCGGGATGGCAATGAGGACAGGTATCCTACGGTTTTCTTAGGCGTGGCCTGAGCTTTGTGCAACTCAGCTTCTCGCAATGCACGTGCTGTCTGCACAATCTCGACCATTGTTGCAATACGCGCGGAAGGGTCCGGTGTGCACATCGCTCGTACCAAGGCAACCATATCCTGATCGCCGTCTGGAGCGAATGTCCATTGAGAGCAAGACGACTGTACTTGGGCGGCAGCTAGCGCTAGCCCATGCAAATGCGCAAACGGTCGCTCTCCATGCATCATCTCGTACATCAGCACACCAACAGCATAAATATCGCTGAGCGTGCTCGGATGTTTACCATTCAAGATTTCAGGCGCCAAGTAGGCAATGGTGCCCTGAGCCTGTAACACATCGCCCGACTCGGTCGCTAGCGGATCGATCTTGCGCGCCAGCCCAAAGTCCATGATGCGCACCTGCCCCGATGGTTCGATCATCAGATTAGCCGGCTTCAGATCCCCGTGAATCAACCCCGCAGCATGCGCCTGCGCCATGGCATCCGCCAACTGGCAAACGATATCGAGTATCTGATCCCGCGACAGCTTGATCGTGGACAGCAACTGATGTAGGGTCTTCCCCCCAACCAGCTCCATCACGATCGACTTGCTATGGCCGTCGTCTTCGAGCGAATAAATCTGGATGAAGGCAGGATGCCGCAGCGATGCTGCAAGGCGCGCTTCTTGAAGAAGATTGTCCGGCTGGTCCCGAACCAGGTCAGATTTCAGGCGCTTGATGGCAACAGTACGCTGCAGCGCCGGATCCCATGCCTCATGCACATCGCCAAATCCCCCATTGCCAAGCAGCTTACCGAGGCGATATCGCTCGGTACTTGGAGTGGCAAGAAGGTCAGGCGAAGAAGTCATTTGCGGCTCGTCAGATCGGCGCAGGCGCCGTAAATACTACAGGAAAAGAAACTTGCCGAACACACATTCTTGACTCCGTGATTCAGGCACCCAGCGTGTCAACGTTTCCGTTGACATGTAAAAACACCCGCTGTTTTACACCCATTTGGCATAAAGAGTCGACCAAAACGTCGAATCTGTTGCCGCCATACCATTGTTTCAGGGTGGCACGGAGTTTGCAAACTATTGCTCACAGCGACGATGCGGCACAACAAAAATTCGTTTTCCCCATCGTTGCTCTTGACGCAAAGCATGTTATTCACTCCGGAAAGAAGATTCAACTATGGCTAACCAAAACACAGGCGTTCTGCAGATTGTCGGCGCGGCGTATGGACTCAAGCAGGTGACCGCTCAAGTCATCAAGCTGGTCAACCGCCAGGCTTACCCAGAGTCCCTGACTGTTTTGGCAAGCAACCAGACTTTCGGGGACACCTGGATCGGCCACGAAAAAACGCTGACGGTCGTCTACCGCTACGACGGCGGCCCCACGTTCGTGGCGACGGCCTCGGAAGGCCAGACCCTGAACATCGGCGTGCCGCAGTTCGAACAAGCCGCCCAGACACATGCCCCGGCGCCACAAGACGAGGCTACCCAGTCGGGATTGACGGTATGGGGCGCAAGCTTCGGCCCGGTCGACGTCAGCACGACGGTGCGCAGCCTGGTCGATGGGGCGGCCAAAACCCTGTCCCTGGTCCCTGACAATGTCACCTTCAACGCCGCCTGCGAAGGCAAGCGCAGCGCCTTCGTCATCGTCGCCAGCTATAGCGGCCAGGTGCCATTCATCGACATCGTCGTCGAGGGCAATCCCTATGCACTCAGCTACCGTCCGCCGCTGCACATCCTGAGCGCCTTCTACGGACTGAAGGACGTCACCGACATCGTCCGCGCCAGCGTCAGCCGGCGCAGGCTGTCGGTCAGCGCATCGAGCAGCGTGTTCGGCGACGGCTGGCCGGCCATGCGCAAGACCCTGCACGTGGTTTACCGATACGGCGACCGCAAACCGCAAATGGCCGCGACCACCGAGAACCAGCTTCTGCACATCGACTACGATCAGGCCACGCCCGCCGGCCAGGCGTCGCTCGACCCGCGCGCCCTGAACATCATCGCCGCCGCCTACGGACCGGTCGACGTCACGGCGAAGGTGGCTGCGCTGGTAGAGAACGGCAGCCTGTCGTTCACGGCAGACAGCATGACCTTCGGCGACACCTGGCCGGCCGCCGTCAAGTCGTTCTCGCTGGTCTACAGCTGGGGCACGACGGCGGTATCGAGCGTCAACGTGCCCGAAGAGACGCCGGTCTCGATCACCCAGCCCGAGCCGACCTTCGCCGCCGACCGTACTTTCGTCTCGCTGGCCGGCCTGCTCGCCGCCGGTGACGAGATCAAGCTCCAGACCGCCGCTGGCGGCTACTGGTCGCTTGCCGCCGATGGACAGATCGCGGCGCTCGGCACCTCGAGCGATGCGGCCGAGGTGTTCACGATCGGCGTCCCCGAGGCCCTGGATTCGGCCGCCATCACCCTGCGCTGCCGTGACGGCAGCTACGTGAGCGCCGGCCCGGACGGCACCTTGCGTGCGGGTGGTAGCGTGGAGGACGCAGTTCAACTGATGGCATCGCTGCAGGCCAATGGCGCCATCAATATCGGCGTCGTCGGTGGCGCGGGCGCGCCCTTCATCGCGGTTACCGCCACCGGCGCCATTGCGGTGGACGGCAGCTACGACACCAATTTTTCCACCTGCTTCAACCTGCTGCTGAACCCCACCCGGGCCGGCAACGCCAGCCATTTGCAGGCCTTCGCCAGCGAGACGATGCTGGACGGCCCGGTCGACATGAAGCTGGTGAAAGTGGTGTGGAAGCTGACCGGCGGCTGCTTTCTAGTGACCGGACTTGGACCTTTGCTCGGCGACCCGCGGGACATCGGTCCCACCTTGTACCGCTTCCTGCGGCGCTATCCGGGTGTGATGAACAAGATCGCGGTCCTGATCGCGACCATTAATTGCAACCGTGCGATGCCTTCTAGCGCCTTGCTGTCCGTGCTCAAGGCGATCCACGAGGCGGGCATCCTCATGCCGGTGCTGCGCTTGACGCTCGCAACGAGCGGATGGATGGGGATTTCATGGGCCATCGTCACGATCCTGACGAAAGTGCAGGGTGGTGTTGCGACGGCTGGTGCGGTGCAAGGGGCCGAGCCGGGCGAGAGTATCTCCGGCTGGGCTTACGAGACCACGATGGATATGCTCGATTACATCAATTCCACCGGCGGCGCGGCGCTGATGCTCGCGTATGAGCGCATGATCAGCGCCGACCAGCCGATCCTGCGCCGCGCGCACGGCGGTGGCGTCTCAGGCCTGCGTGCGCGGATGGCGCAGCAGGATCCATCGGGCTCGTCCGTCGGGCCTATGCCGCGCCCCTTTCCCGCACACGTCTGATTTGTAAATCTTACGTCGTATGAGCGTCGGGTATTTGCGGTTTATGGATTCACGCCTGGAGGATAGGTGCCATTGCCGACTTCGGTTTCAGGGAAGTTATCAGCTTCCATCGGCACATCCACATCATCGCCGGTCTCGGTCTCAGAGTTGGCCTCACGGTTCGGAGGGAACGTGCCGTTGCCAATTTCGGTTTCAGGGTCGCTGTAGCTAACCACGACCAGGCGCTCCCCAGCTACTGCTTCCACATGCTGCAGCACGACCGAAGTGTTCTGCGCCATGGGGTTCACATTCGGTGGATAGGTTCCATTGCCGACTTCACTCTCAGGAAAGTTATCGACTTCCATCGGCACATCGAGGTCGTCGCCGGTTTCGGTTTCAGGATCAGTAGCGACGCGGTTCGGAGGATTCAAGCCGTTACCGACTTCGCTCTCAGGGTCACTATAAGCAATCACGGCCAAGCGTTCACCATCGGCCTTTTCCGCATAGTGCAGTACAACCGACGCGTCCTGCGCCATCGCCGCAGTCATGCCAAAAGCCATACCGCCTGCACACAGCGCCTGGATAGAACGGGATAAGAGTTTCGCCATCATGTTTTCAATTCTCCTTAGATAAATGCGGGATTTCCCGTGAGAAATAAAAATACTTGGTTACTCGCATGTCAATACATATAGAATATTTTTGATCACATTGCACAAATATTCATCCTGCACATGCTGCCATCTGCAAAATACTGCGCAGCCCGGTCCAGGCAAATCTCCTTGTCCTCGGCCATAACCCCAATTTCACCAGCCACATCCCTCCGCTCAGTTATACTGTGTTTTTATACAGTATTGGCTGTCTGACAGCCCCGCAGCGTGACCAAACCCGCCACTCAGCCCCCAGCCCTCCAGGTGCTGCCCCCCTACGCCGAGTTGTTCTGCCTCTCGAACTTCTCCTTTCTGCAAGGGGCCTCGCACGCCGAGGAGCTGGTCGCGCGCGCGGTGCAGCTGGGTTACTTCGCGCTGGCCCTGACCGACGAATGCTCACTCGCCGGCGTCGTGCGCGCCCACGCCGAAGCGAAAAACGCCGGCCTGCCCCTGATCATCGGCGCCCACTTCCACCTCAAGAACCCCGACAACGATCCGACGCCAGCCCCATCCCTGATCCTGCTGGCGCAAAACCGCAACGGCTACGGCAACCTGTCCGAACTGATCACGATCGGCCGCACCCGCAGCGAGAAGGGGACCTACCTCCTCACCCCCGACGACCTTGCCAATCCCCCGCAAAAATACGCGCACCTGCAACACATGCCCGACTGCCTGGCGATCCTGCTGCCGCCTTACCCCGGCCACGAAGCCCAGGACGTCGATCGCCTGCACGCGCAGGCCGCGTGGATGGCCACCACCTTCCCGGGCCGCGCCTGGCTCGGCCTCACCCAGCTGCACCGCGCCTTCGATACCGCCCACCGCGCCACGGTGGAAGAGGTGGGCTGGCAGCACGGCCTGCCGATCGTCGCGCTGGGCCACGTCTGCATGCACGTCCGCTCGCGCAAGCCCTTGCAGGACACCCTGAGCGCCACCCGCCTTGGTAAACCGGTGGGCGCCTGCGGCTATGGTCTGGCGCAGAACGCCGAGCAGCACCTGCGCGCGCGCCTGCGCCTGGCCAATATCTACTCGCGCGAGGCGCTGGCCGAGACGGTGCGCATCGCGCGTCTGTGCACCTTCTCTCTCGACGAGCTGCGCTACGAATACCCGGACGAAGTGGTGCCCGAAGGTCACAACGCCACCAGCTACCTGCGCAGCGAAACCTGGATCGGGGCGCATCGACGCTTCCGCGACGGCGTGCCGGCCAAGGTGCAGGCGCAGATCGAGTACGAGCTCGAACTGATCGCCGACATGGGCTACGAACACTACTTCCTGACGGTGTACGACATCGTGCGCTTCGCGCGCTCGCAGCACATCCTGTGCCAGGGCCGCGGCTCGGCCGCCAATTCGGCGGTGTGCTACTGCCTCGGCATCACCGAGGTCGACCCGGCCCGCGCCAGCCTGCTGTTCGAACGCTTCATCTCGCGCGAGCGCAACGAGCCGCCCGACATCGACGTCGACTTCGAGCACCAGCGGCGCGAAGAGGTCATCCAGTACATCTACAACAAGTATGGCCGCGAGCGGGCGGCGCTGGCGGCAGTCGTGATCAGCTACCGCCCCAAGAGCGCGCTGCGCGACAGCGGGCGGGCGCTCGGCATCGACCTCGCCATCGTCGAGAAGGTGGCCAAGACCCACCACTGGTTCGACAGCCGCGCCGATCTGCTGGGCCGCCTGGCCGAAAGCGGCCTCGATCCCGAGGCGCCGCTGTCGCGCCAGTGGGCCACCCTGGCGCAGTCGCTGCTGAACTTCCCGCGTCACCTGTCGCAGCACCCGGGCGGCTTCGTGATCGCGAAAGGCAAACTCTCGCGCCTGGTGCCGATCGAGAACGCGACGATGGCCGACCGCAGCGTGATCCAGTGGGACAAGAACGACCTCGAGGAACTCGGCCTGATGAAGGTCGACGTGCTGGCGCTGGGCATGCTGTCGATGATGCGGCGCGGCCTGGAGCTGGTCGGCCAGCGCCATGGCAATGTGTTCGAGATGCAGGACATCCCGCTCGAGGACAGCGCCACCTACGACATGATCTGCCAGGCCGACACCATCGGCGTGTTCCAGATCGAATCGCGCGCGCAGATGAGCATGTTGCCGCGCATGCTGCCGCGCCGCTTCTATGACCTGGTGATCGAGGTGGCCGTGGTGCGCCCCGGCCCGATCCAGGGCGGCATGGTCCATCCCTACCTGCGGCGGCGCCAGGGCCTGGAGCCGGTCGACTATCCGAGCCCCGAGATGAAGGTCGCGCTCGGGCGCACCCTGGGCGTGCCGATCTTCCAGGAACAGGTGATGCAGGTGGCGATCCTGGGCGCCGGCTTCACGCCGGGCGAGGCCGACCAATTGCGACGCGCGATGGCGGCCTGGAAGCGCAAGGGCGGCCTCGAAAAATACTACGAGCGCATCGTGGGCGGCATGCTCGAACGCGGCTACAAGCAGGAGTTCGCCGAGGCGATCTTCAGCCAGATCCAGGGCTTCGGCGA
>DDKG01000317.1 GCA_002339265.1 Massilia sp. UBA2604
CTTCTTGATCACCGGCAGGCCGAGCTTGCCGAAGAAGATCTCGCCGATCTGCTTCGGCGAACCCAGGTTGAACGGGCCGCCGGCCGCCTCATAGGCCTGCTGTTCCAGCTCCATCATGCGCTTGCCCAGCTCTCCCGATTGCACGTCGAGCAGCGCGCTGTCGATCAACACGCCGTTGCGTTCGATCTTGTGCAGCACTTCCATGGTCGGCATCTCGATCTCGCGGTAGATGTACGCAAGGCCCTTGTCCTTCTCGACTTCCGGCAGCATGCTCTGATGCAGGCGCAGGGTGATGTCCGAATCCTCGCCCGCATACTCGGTGGCGCGCGCCAGCTCGACCTGGTCGAAGCAGATCTGCTTGGCGCCCTTGCCGCATACGTCGACGTAGGGAATCGTGGTGTAGCCGAGATGGCGCATCGCCATCGTGTCCATATCGTGCGGCTTGTGCGACTCGAACACATACGATTGCAGCAGCGTGTCGTGCACGATGCCCTTCAGGGTCACCCCGTGGTTGGCGAAGATGTGCATATCGTATTTCAGATTCTGGCCCACCTTCGGCTTGGCCGGATTCTCCAGCCAGCCGCGCATCTTTTCCAGCACGTGCTCGCGCGTCAGTTGGTCCGGCGCGCCGGCATAGCGGTGCGCGACCGGGATGTAGGCGCCCTTGCCCACTTCGACCGACAGCGAGATACCGACCATCTCGGCCGTCATCGGGTCGAGCGAGGTGGTTTCGGTGTCGACCGACGTCAATTCTGCGGCGTCGACCAGCGCCAGCCATTTGTCCAGCTGCTCGTCGGTGAGGATGGTCTCGTATTCTCCCTTGATGACCGGCATGCCGGCCAGGGTCGCCGCGCCTTCCGGCGAATTGAGCGGGCCGCCGCCCGGCGCGCTGCCGGCAGCCGGACGCACGCTGCCGTCACTTGCCTTGGCGCCGCCCAGGTCGCGCAGCATGGTCTTGAAGCCGTAGCGCTGGAAAAAATCGCGCAGCGCTTCGGCGTCTTCCGGACGGCCGACCAGGGACTCTTCGAACGAGATCACGTGCTTGACCAGGTCGCAGTCGGTCTTGACGGTGATCAGTTCGCGGCCCTTCGGCAGCCACTCCAGGGCCGCCTGCAGGTTGGCGCCGACGGCTCCGCCGATGCTGGCCGCATTCTGGATCACGCCATCGAGCGAGCCGTGCAGGGTAAGCCATTTGACGGCCGTCTTGGGACCGCACTTGGCGACGCCCGGCACGTTGTCGACGGTGTCGCCGACCAGGGTCAGGTAGTCGATGATGCGATCCGGCGGCACGCCGAACTTGGCCAGCACGCCCGCTTCGTCCATGCGCTCATTGGTCATGGTATTGATCAGCATGACCTTGTCGTTGACCAGCTGGGCCAGGTCCTTGTCGCCGGTCGAGACCACGGTCTTCATGCCGCGCGCCGTCGCCTGCACCGCCAGGGTGCCGATCACGTCGTCCGCCTCGACGCCATCCACCATCAGGATCGGCCAGCCCATATAGCGCACCACTTCGTGGATCGGCTCGATCTGCTTGCCCAGATCTTCCGGCATCGAAGCGCGCGTCGCCTTGTATTCGGGATACAGGTCGTCGCGGAAGGTCTTGCCCTTGGCGTCGAAGACGCAGGCGATATAGGCGGCCGGGAAATCGGCGCGCAGGCGGCGCAGCATATTGACCATGCCGTGCATGGCGCCGGTCGGGAAGCCATCCGGGCTGCGCAGGTCGGGCAGCGCGTGGTAGGCGCGATAAAGATAACTGGAACCGTCGACGAGCAGGAGGGTATTGTCCATAAGGAGTGGTATTCAGGATTCGGCAGGCGGCGCTATTGATGACGCCAAGATAACCCCCATTATCGCAGAATCCGCATCGACGTCCGCGCCTGAGCTTTGAAGCCCTTTCCCCGCTGCAAACTTAGGGTTTTGGCACACTTTTCACAGGGAAGCGACGCCGTTTGCTACAATGGACTAAACGACATTAGGTGACTATCATGCTGCGCTCGACTCCCCGCTTTGCCCTCCTGACGCTCTGCCTGCTCGCCGGCTCGGTCGCGGCCCAGCAGTCGGCGTTGCCCCCGACCCAATCGACGCCAACCCCGCCGCAGAACCAGCAGCGTCCGAGCGATGCGCCGCCGGACCTCGAACGCATCGAGCCGGGCAGCGACACGCCGGCCACCACGATTCCGCCGCGCCAGCGCACCAAGATCAACGAGCGCCGCAGCAACGACGGCACGGTCACCCAGGTCGAGGTAGAAAGCGGCCCGAGCCGCTACATCATGAAGCCAAACGTTGCACCAGGTAACGCCCAACCCGGCGACGCCACCAGCAACAACATCCGTGCCCCACAATGGACGGTGATGGAATTCGACTTTGGCAATCCCAAGAAGCAGGACACAGCCGATCAGCCGGTCGCGCCGGCCCCTGCGCGTCCGGGCGTTCCCGCCCGCGCCGACGTGCCGCCGCCGCCCGCGCTGGAGCCGACCACCAAACAATGATCCCGACCGCCGCGGCGCTTGTGTCGCGGCGGCGGGTTCTCACCTACTCTTTTGCTAGCACATGGCAGTATTTACCGCGGTCTCGCTGGATGACCTTCACCAGTGGATCAAGCAGTACCCGCTCGGCCAGGCCGTCGGGCTCGAAGGCATTTCCTCCGGCATCGACAACAGCAATTTCTTCCTAAGTACGGAGCGCGGTGAGTACGTGCTCACGATCTTCGAGAACCTGCGCTTCGACCAGCTCCCCTTCTACGTCAAGCTGATGGCCCACCTGGCCGAACGCGGCATTCCGGTGCCGGCGCCGGTGCCGAATGCAGATGGCGAACTGGTGGTGGCGCTGCACGACAAGCCGGCCATCATCGTCAGCCGCCTGCAAGGCAGTTCCCAGCTCGATCCGCAACCGGCGCACTGCGCCGAAGTCGGCCGCATGCTGGCGCGCATGCACCTGGCGGCCCGGGATTTCGAATTGCATCAACCGAATCTGCGCGGCCTGGACTGGTGGGTGGAAACCGCGCCGGCCGTCCTGCCTTTCCTGGATCAGGACGAAGCCGCGCTGCTGCGCAGCGAAGTGGCGTACCAGAGCGAATTCGCCGCCGGCGCGATCTATCCCAAACTGGCGCGCGGCCCGGTGCACGCCGACCTGTTCCGCAACAACGTCATGTTCGAGGGCGAGCGCCTGAGCGGCTGCTTCGACTTTTATTTTGCCGGCGTCGACACCTGGCTGTACGACGTCGCCGTGACGGTCAACGACTGGTGCGTCGACCTTGCCTCGGGCGTGCTGGACGAAGCCCGCGTGCGTGCGCTGCTGGACGCCTACCATGCCGTACGGCCATTTACCGAAGCCGAACACGCCGCCTGGCAGCCGATGTTGCGCGCCGGCGCGCTTCGCTTCTGGCTGTCGCGCCTGTATGATCTGCATCTTCCCCGTGCGGCCGAGCTGTTGACGCCGCACGATCCGACCCATTTCGAACGCATCCTGCGCGAGCGCATCGCTTGCCCGGCGCCGAATTTGCCCTAAATGAACAATTTGCCTGCTATCACCGGCTGGATCTGGCTCAAACGCGGCGCCAGCCTGTTCCGTCAACAACCCGCGGCGCTCACCACGCTGCTGTTCGCCAATATCCTCATCAGCATACTGATCAGCGCCGTGCCGCTGCTGGGGCCGATGGTGGCGGTGGTCCTGATTCCCTCGTTCTCGATGGCCTTCATGATGGCGTGCTCGATGATCGAAAGCGGCCAGCGCGTGACGCCCGCGGTGCTGCTGACGGGATTCCGCAAGCCGGTATTCCGCGAACTGTGCAAGGTCGGCGTGGTCTACCTGGGCGTGTCGCTGGTGCTGGCGCTGGTCACCCGCTTCGCCGTCGATGCGACGTTCTGGGAGCAGGTGCGGGCGCAGGGCACGACCGGCACCCCGGCGGTGCTGGCCGGATCGGACGTGCTGGCGATGTTCCTGATCTTCGCGGTCGACGTCGCGGCGCTGATCTCGCTGTGCTTCGCCGCCCCGCTCACCTACTGGCAGAAGATGCCGCCGTTCAAGGCCGTGTTCTACAGCTTCTTTGCCGTGAAACGCAGCGCCGGCGTGTTCCTGGTGCTGCTGCTGGCCTGGTTCGCGATCTTCTTCGCAGTGTGCATAGTGATTGCGATGCTGCTGGGCGGGAATAACCTGGCGCGGGTGGTGATCATGTGGGTGATCTTCCTGTTCATCCTGCTGCTGCAGTGCGCGATGTATGCGGGCTATCGCGAGATCTTCGGCAAGCCGGAGGGCTCGGACACGGCCGCCAAGGTCAGCCTCGAGAAATAAACGGGCATGGCCAGAGACCGACACCTGGCCCAGGCGGCCGACACCAGGCAGCTGATCATCGATGCGGCGCTCGACATCATCGTCAGCGCCGGCGCCGCCCAGGCCACCGCGCGCCGCATCGCCGAAGCCGCCGGCGTCTCGCCCGGCACCATCACCTATCACTTCGCCAGCATCAACGACATCCTGGCCCAGGCCTTCGCGAAGATGAGCGCCGATATCGCGGCCGCCTTCACGGCGCGCCTGAAAGCGGCGCCGGACGTGGCGGCCGCCAGGGAAACCGTGGTCGACCTGATCTATGGCGCGGTGTCTCCGCTGTCGAAGCAGATGATGTTCAGTTTCGAGCTGTATACCTTCGTGTCGCGCAATCCGGAGTACCGCGGCCTGGCCGAGGAATGGATGGAACGCAGCCGCACGGCCCTGCAACTGCATTTCGACCTGCCGACGGCCAAGGCGGTCGACGCCTTGCTCGAAGGCTTCACGATCCACAACTTCCTGAATCGCGAGCACGTCTCGCGCGACGACGTCGCGCGGGCGGTCAGTGCACTGACGCGCTGAGTCTTTCGGCGCCGGTTGCCGACTGCGCGGCATGCCGCGTCCGGTAGCGGCTGAACAGCATCGTCGCCACGAACGCCAGCACCACCGCCAGCATGACGGGCGCCATCGCCAGCCGCAGGCCGTAGTGCTCGCCCAAAAAGCCGAGCATCGGCGGTCCGACCAGGAAGCCGAGGTAGCCGCCGGTGGCCGCGATGCTCACGCGCTGGGCCGGATTGGCGCCGGTGTCGGCTGCCGCCGAGATCGCCAGCGGAAAGCCCAGCGAGGCGCCAACACCCCAGGCCAGCACCGCCACCACCGCCAGCCAGGGCCAGGGCGACACGACGATCAGCGCCAGCCCCAGCGCGGCCAGGATGGCGCTCGCATACAGCGCATTCACCTTGCCGACACGTTCCACGAAGGCGCCGCCGGCGAAGCGGGTGATCGTCATGGCGAGCGTAAAGCCGACGTAGATCTGCGTGCCCAGCGTGGCGTCGAAGCCGTAGCCGTCGATCATCAGGAGCGGCAGCCAGTCGGTGGCGGTGCCTTCGGCCAGCGCCATGGCCAGGACGATGTAGCAGATCACGAGCAGGCTCGGGTCGCGCAGCTGTTGCCATACATTCGCTTTGGGCTGCGCAGGGTCGGCGGCGTCGCCCGCGCTTGCGCGGCTCAGTTGCGGCATGTGGCGGATGGCGACGACGATGACGACGATGCTCGACACCACGGCAATGCCGAGGTGGGCCTGGATCGGCATCCGCAGCGCCGTCATCGCCATGCCGAGCGAGGCGCCGACCAGGGTGCCCAGGCTGAAGAAGCCATGCAGCGTGGTCATGATCTGGCGCTTGCCGGCGTGCTCCACGGCCGCCGCTTCGATATTGACCGCGATCTCGGCCCAGCCCATGCCGACGCCAAAGGCGAACAGCCCGAAGAAGGCCAGCGCGGCGCTGCCCGCAAGCGGACTCAAGGCGAGAAGGACCAGGCCCAGCTGAAGGGCCAGCAGGCCGGCGCAGGCCATGCGTTTGGCGCCGTAGCGCTGCACCAGCCAACCGGCGCTGAGTACGCCGCACATGGCGCCGCAAGAAAAGCCGAACAGGATCATGCCCATTTGCTGGGTCGAGGCGTTCAGGCCGTCGCGCAGCGCCGGCGTACGCGTGGCCCAGCTGGCCAGGCCGAATCCGGGAATGAGGAACAGGAAAAACAGCGCGTAGCGCGCTGCACGGGAAACAAGCATATCGAGCCTTCCGCTGTAGAGGGTGTGCACCCGTGAACCATGTCGCGAGTGTCGTACAACTGTACGGCAATAATCGTACAGACGTACGAGAAGGCGGTCAAGTAAACCTGCGAGACGAAAAGAAAGGGCCGTCGACTGCTACGTCAATCGGCCCCTGACAGCGTGATAGGGTGGACGGCTTCGCCGTCCACGCGTTCAATCAACGTTCGCGATGTGGCAAAGCATGCTTCTACTGTTCAATCAACGTTCGCAATGTGGCGAAGCATGCTTCTCCTGGACGCGTGGACGGCAAAGCCGTCCACCCTACCGTGATGCGAACTGAACGGTATAACAGTTCAGCGCCCGATCTTCTCCAGCTTGGCGATCGACAGGTCGAGCACCTTCATGCCGGCCGATCCGAAATTGATCTGGGCCCGCGCCGCGCCGGCGCCGCCTTCGATATTGACGATCACGCCTTCGCCGAACTTGGCGTGCGACACCGATTCACCCACGCGCCAGCCCGTGCCGTTGCCGGACTTCTGCGTGATCTGCTGCGCGATCTTGTTGTCGCTGCCGCCGTCGCGGAACTTGGCGTCGTCCCAGGCCGTCGTCTGCTTGCGGCCCGCGAACCAGGCGGTCTGCACGCGCGGCGACAGCCACTTGAGCGCTTCCTCGGGCAACTCGTCGAAGAAGCGCGACTTCATGTTGAAGCGGGTCTGACCGTGCAGCATGCGCTGCTGGGTAAAGCTCATGTACAGGCGCCGGCGCGCGCGCGTGATCGCCACGTACATCAGGCGCCGTTCCTCGTCCACGCCATCAAGCTCGCGCGCGCTGCTCTCGTGCGGGAACAGGCCTTCTTCGAGGCCGGTGATGAAGACCGCATCGAATTCCAGGCCCTTGGCCGAGTGCACCGTCATCAGCTGCAATGCCTCTTGCCCGGCCTGGGCCTGGGCGTCGCCCGCCTCGAGCGAGGCGTGCGACAGGAAGGCGGACAAGGGCGACATCACGGTCGGCAGCGGCGCGCCGCCGTCGATGACCTCGATACCGTCCTGGTAGACCACGGCCTCGCCGGCCTGGGCCTGCGATGGCGGCCCGAGGTGCGCCGGTGCGCCGATGCCGAAGCCCTCTTCTTGCACGAACTGGGTCGCGGCGTTGACCATCTGCTCCAGGTTTTCGATGCGGTCGGCGCCTTCCTTCTCGTTGGCGTAATGCGTGAGCAGGGTGCTGCGCTCGAGCACCACGCGCACCAGTTCCGGCAACGGCAGTTGCTGGGTCTCGAAGCGCGCGCCTTCGATCAGTTTCACGAAGGCGCCCAGCGAGGTGCCGGCCTTGCCGGTCATGTAAGGCACGGCCGCGTACAGCGAAATGCCGTAGCTGTCGGCCGCCATCTGCAGCTGCTCGATCGAGCGCGCGCCGATGCCGCGTGTCGGGAAATTCACCACGCGCAGGAAGGCCGAATCGTTGTGCGGATTGTCCATCAGCTGCAGGTAGGCGATGGCGTGCTTGACCTCGGCGCGCTGGAAGTAGCGCAGGCCGCCGTAGACGGTGTAAGGCAGGCCGGCCGCGAACAGTGCGTGCTCGATCACGCGGCTCTGGGCATTGCTGCGGTACAGAATCGCGATCTCGTTGCGCGGCATGCCCTCGTTCATGAGGCTTTTCGCCTCTTCGATGATCCACTGCGCTTCTTCGAGGTCGGACGAGGCCTCATAGACGCGCACTGGCTCGCCCTGCCCCGCATCCGTACGCAGGTTCTTGCCCAGGCGCTTGGTGTTATTGGCGATCAGGTAGTTGGCGCTGTCGAGGATGTGGCCGTGCGAGCGGTAGTTCTGCTCCAGCTTGATCAGGTTCTTGACCTGGTAGTCGCGCTCGAAGGCCGACATATTGCCGACGTTGGCGCCGCGGAAGGCATAGATGCTCTGGTCGTCGTCGCCCACGGCGAAGATGGCGCCGCCGCCAGTCTCACCCTGCCCCGCCAGCAATTTCAGCAAGTTGTATTGCAGATCATTGGTATCCTGGAACTCGTCGACCAGGATGTGGCGGAAACGCATCTGGTAGTGATGGCGCAGCGGGCCGTTGCGCGCCAGCAGTTCATACGAACGCAGCAGCAGCTCGGCGAAATCGACGACGCCCTCGCGCTGGCACTGTTGATCGTACAGCTCATACAGCTCGACCATGCGGCGCTCGATCGGATCGTAGGCCTCGACTTGCGAGGCGCGCAGGCCCTGGTCCTTGGCGTTGTTGATGAAGTACATCAGGTTCTTGGCCGGGTACTTCTCGTCGTCGACATTGTGCGCCTTGAGCATGCGCTTGATGAGCGACAGCTGGTCTTGCGAGTCGAGGATCTGGAAGGTCTGCGGCAGCGCGGCGTCGCGGTAGTGCGTGCGCAGCAGCCGGTTGCAGAGGCCGTGGAAGGTGCCGATCCACATGCCGCGCGTATTAATCGGCAGCATGGCCGACAAGCGCGTGAGCATCTCCTTCGCCGCCTTGTTCGTGAACGTCACCGCCATGATGCCGGCCGGCGACACCTGGTTGGTCTGGATCAGCCAGGCGATGCGCGTGGTCAGCACGCGCGTCTTGCCGGAACCGGCCCCGGCAAGAATCAGCGCGCTCTGCGAAGGCAGTGTAACCGCGGCAAGTTGTTCTGGATTGAGGTTGTGAAGAAGGGTCTGCATGCGGCCATTATACCGCCGCGATCTACTGTATGCCCATCCAGTTTGGCTGCGGTTTAGACGCGCCGGATCAACATGGCAACATTGATCTCGTCGTCGGCGCGCACGACGACCCGCTGGCCGACCACGGCGGTGCGTATCGGCGCCGCCAGCACCACATCGCCACTGGTCAGCCTGGTCAGCACACGCAGGTTGCCCTGATAGTCCGCGCGCACGATCGTGAACTCCAGGTTCCACGGCGTGTCGCCATGCACGCCGCTCAGCTTGATGCGCTCGGCATTCTGCGCGACCACGACCGGCTTGCTGACCTCGCCGAACAGGTCCAGCTTGAGGGCGACTTCGAATCCGGTATGGTGGTTGGTGTGACCGATCCCGGCCGGCGGCCATGGCCGGGCTTGCACCGCGGCGCTGGCCATTCCCGCCACGACGGCAGCAGGCAGGGCGAGGCAGAGTCGACGGCGCTTGCCGTTGGTGGATGGTGCGCTCATGGCGTTATCTT
Source organism: Massilia sp. UBA2604 (assembly GCA_002339265.1). Classification (GTDB taxonomy): domain Bacteria; phylum Pseudomonadota; class Gammaproteobacteria; order Burkholderiales; family Burkholderiaceae_D; genus Telluria. The sequence continues at coordinate 9,200 of DDKG01000317.1, forward strand.
TCCAGGAAGTCACGGTGATTCCATCCTCGCATCTTGCTGCGCGGATGACAATGCGGCGCGCATGAAATGCTTCTTATCCTTCCGAGCGCGTCTTCTGGTACTGCGGCAAGCCGTCCTGCAGCTTCAGCCAGCTCAGCCGGCTGCGCACGAAGGTATGGTCGGCCGGCGGCACCAGTTCGGGATCGTCCAGGCTGGCGGTGGCGAGGTCGATCTCGTCGGGCCAACGTTCGTCATGCCAGGTGAGCGTGGTGCCGCAGGCTGGACAAAAACTGCGCACGGCGTGCTCGCTGGAGCGAAATCGTTGCGGCGCGCTAGCGGTCCAGTGCAGGCTGGTCGTCCGGACGCTGAACCAGGCGAAGGCTGGGGCGCCCGAGGCCTTGCGGCAATCAAGGCAATGGCACAGCGTACTGTTGAATGGTTCACCGCGCGCCTCGTAGCGCACCGCCCCGCAGAAGCATCCGCCTTGCAAGCTCATCTGATTCTCCCGTGATTGTAATTGCTCGGATTTCACATAGGAAATCACATTAACATCGCGCAACTTCTCCCAAATTGGATTTCCCAGCCGCGCGCCCCTCTCTTGTCTTTTCGCTTATTTTAATGACAGATTCGCGACAAGGTCGCGAACCCCGTCGCATGTGCATTCATTCGAGTCCAGGCGTGTCGGCCAGCCAACGTGCCGGCGCCGCGTCCGGGCGAAACCTAAGGAGAAGACTATGTTGGGTCGTGTAGTTACCGTGGCCGCACTGGCCGTCGGCGGCGCAATGCTGTCGAAAAAATTGAAGCAGAACCGTGGCTTTGGCGCGAGCTCGTCGATCGTCGAGACGATCGAAGTCAACGTTCCTGTCCGCACCGCCTACAACCAGTTCACCCAGTTCGAAGACTTCCCGCAATTCATGAAGAGCGTGAAAGAAATTCGCCAGCTGGACGACAAGCACCTGCACTGGAAGGCCAACGTGGCCGGCGAAGACAAGGAATGGGATGCCGAGATCACCGAGCAAATCCCGGACAACCGCATCGCCTGGCGCAGCGTCACCGGCGTCAAGAACGGCGGCGTGGTCACCTTCCACAAGATCTCGGATACCGTCACCCGCATCGCGCTGCAGATGGACTACGAGCCGGAAGGCCCGTTGGAAACCCTGGGCGACGCCCTGGGCGCCGTGCGCATGGAAGCGCGCTCGAACCTGGCCAACTTCAAGGAACTGCTGGAGAAACGCGGCACCGAGACCGGCGGCTGGCGCGGGAAGATCGATCAGCATTGATCGACGATCGTCCCTGAACCGGGACGCCTGCGCCAAGCGCTACGCTGACATTAGCCGCTAGCGTCAGCACGTCGCCCCCGCCCTCGCCGGGCGCCTTGGCGGGGGCCCAAGTCATTTGCGCAGCCTGGTCTGCATGCGCTATCTCGTGCTGGCAAGACTTGGATTCCCGCCTCCGCGGGAATGACGTTTTTAAGCTAACTCGCTTTTCAAGCTAACTCACAGATCTAAGGCCGACGGCTGTTCACCGCCTTCGTCGTCGCCGGCAACTCCACCCTCTCCACCGGCGTCGCCTGCGCCGCAATGAATCCCTCCAGCGCCTGCGACAGGTCGTCGACGACCTGGCTGCCATACGCTGCCTCGATCAATTTGTACTGCTGCTCGATCAGCGGCGCAATCTCGTCGATCAGCTTGTCCCCCTTCGGCGCCAGCCGCACCCAGATGCGGCGCTGGTCGGCCGCCACGCGCTGGCGCTCGATCAGGCCCAGCTCTTCCATGCGCGACAGCACGCCGGTCATGCTCGGGCTCAGGATCTGGCACAGGTCGCACATCTCGCGCGGCTCGAGCTGTCCGTGCTCGTCCAGCACGCGCAGGATGCGCCATTGTTGCTCGGTCACGCCGAAGTGATTGAGGATGGGGCGAAAATGCGACATCAACGATTCGCGCGCCTTCAGGAAAAGCTGGGGCAGATTGCGGTGTGTGATACGGCGGGCCAATGAATGCTCCGTGTTAAGTATGGCTACAACAAAATGGTCGCGTGAATACAAGTTCTTGACTTACTAAGATAGTAGTGATTAACTACGAATATATTAGTGAGTTTTCCTTGACTCCGTCTATTTTTTTGCGAATGCGGTCGGTACCGTGATTATCCGAGAGCGCCCTTCCGGGCTCAAGCTGTTCCTCCTGTTGCGCGGTTCGGTCCTGCCCCGCATCCTGCCTACCCTGCTGGTCAATATTGCGGTGGCGACCCTGGTCACCTGGTCGCACGGCGACCTGTGGGACCTCAAGATCACCCTCACCACGATTCCCTTCACGCTGATCGGGCTGCCGATCGCGATCTTCCTCGGTTTTCGCAATAATTCCGCCTACGACCGCTTCTGGGAAGGCCGCAAGCTGTGGGGCGAGCTGGTGCTGCGCTGCCGGAACCTGGCGCGCCAGGCCACGAGCCTGATCGACGATCCCCGGCCTGCACTTGCAATTAATGGCTTGCAGGATACACGGGTTCGCATCATCTACCGCGCGATTGCGTTTGTCCACGCGCTGCGCGACCACCTGCGCGACCAGCCGGCGTCGGCGAACCTGGCCACCTTCCTGCTGCCGGACGAGTACGCAGACATGGCGCGCGCCCGCAACAAGCCCGACAGCCTGATGCGCCACATGGGCGCCGACCTGCAGCGCTGCATCAGGGAGGGGCGCATCGAAGCCTGCCTGGCGGCCAACATCGACAACACGCTGTCGGCGCTGACCGCCGCCGCCGCGTCGTGCGAGCGCATCAAGAACACACCCATTCCCTATTCGTACACGCTGCTGCTGCACCGCACCGCCTATATCTACTGCTTCCTGCTGCCCTTCGGCCTGGTCGACTCGATCGGTTTCATGACGCCATTCGTGGTCGCCATCGTGGCCTATACCTTCTTCGGCCTGGACGCGCTGGGCGACGAGCTGGAAGAGCCGTTCGGCACCGAACCCAACGACCTGCCGCTGGACGCCATCTGCCGCGCCATCGAGATCGACCTGCGCAATGCGCTGCGCGACGAACACGTGCCGCCGCCGCTGCAGCCGATCGACTACTGCCTGACCTGACCATAGAGAAAAGCAAAGCCACACCAAGTCCAAACCTGAGGAGCACGCATGCATCACGACCACCACCTTGCCCACGACCGCGTCCGCCTGCCGCAGCTGCGCGAACGCATTACCAGCGCTGCCCATGCGGCCGAATGGATCCAGGACGGCATGACCGTCGGCACCAGCGGTTTTACCCGCGCCGGCGACGCCAAGGCGGTGCCGCTGGCGCTGGCCGAACGCGCGCGCACCGCGCCGCTGTCGATTACCCTGATCACCGGCGCCTCGCTCGGCGGTGAGACCGACGCGGCGCTGACCCAGGCCGGCGCGCTGGCGCGCCGCATGCCGTTCCAGACCGATCCCACCTTGCGCGCCGCGATCAACCGCGGTGAAGTCATGTTCACCGACCAGCACCTGTCCGAGACCGTCGAGCTGCTGCGCACGCGCCAGCTCGCGCCGGTCGACGTCGCCATCATCGAGGCGATCGCCATCACCGAGAGCGGCGCCATCATCCCGACCACCTCGGTCGGCAACAGCGCCAGCTTCGCGATCCTGGCCGACAAGGTGATCGTCGAGATCAACCTCTCCCAGTCGCCGGCGCTCGAGGGCCTGCACGACATCTTCATCCCCAGGCACCGTCCGCAGCGCGAGCCGATGCCTTTGACGAACGTCAGCGACCGCATCGGCACCACGGCGATCGTTATTCCGCCCGAGAAGATCGTGGCCATCGTGATGACCGAGAAGCACGACAGCGCCTCCACCATCCAGCCGCCGGACGCCGACACCGCCGCCATCGCCGGCCACCTGACCGCTTTCTTCAACGCCGAGATTGCCGCCGGGCGCCTGACGGAAAAGCTGATGCCGATCCAGGCCGGCATCGGCACCATCGCCAACGCCGTGCTGGCGGGCCTGATCGACGGCCCGTTCAAGGGGCTCTCCATGTATTCGGAAGTGCTGCAGGATTCGACCTTCGACCTGTTCGACGCCGGCAAGCTCGATTTCGCCTCGGGGTCGTCGATCACGCTGTCCGAGGACAAAGGCCGGCAGGTGTTCGCCGAGCTGGAAAAGTACAAGGAGCGCCTGGTCCTGCGTCCGCAGGAAGTGAGCAACCATCCCGAAGTCATCCGCCGCCTTGGGCTCATCGCCATCAACACGGCGCTCGAGTTCGACATCTACGGCAACATCAACTCGACCCACGTGGGGGGCACCCACATGATGAACGGCATCGGCGGCTCGGGCGACTTCGCGCGCAACGCCTATCTATCTGTATTCGCGACCAAGTCGACCGCCAAGGGCGGCAAGATCTCGAGCATCGTGCCGATGGTCTCGCACGTCGACCACACCGAGCACGACGTCGACATCGTGGTGACCGAGGTCGGCCTGGCCGACCTGCGCGGCCTGGCCCCGCGCGAACGGGCGCAGCGCATCATCGAGCATTGCGTGGCCGAGCCATATAAACAGATGCTGCGCGACTACGTCGAGGAAGCGAATGGGCTCGGCGGCCACACGCCGCACGTGCTGGAAAAGGCGTATTCGTGGCACGTGCGGTATCGCGAAACGGGATCCATGTTGCCGGTTTCGGATCAAACCTGATCAATGACCGTGGGGTGGACGGCCTTGCCGTCCACCCCACAATGACGTTCGTTCAGCTCACCGTCGGCGCCGGCCTGGCCAATCCTTTTGCGCGCGCATCCTTGATCAAGGCCCGCACCATCTTGTCGGCAGCCTTGCTCTCACGCTCCATTTCCTTGCCCAGCTCCCCCATGCGCTTGCCCAGCTTTTCCATCGGCTGGTTGGCGATTTCCATCTGGCGGCCGATGTCTTCCATCGAAGCGCGCTGCTGGCGCGCCTGCGGACCGTTATAGGCTTCGCCGATGCGCTCGCCGGCGTCGGACATGCGCTTGCCGGTCTCGGCCATCTTCTGCTGGATGATCCGGCGCTCGGCATCGTCGCGCGCCGCCGCCATCTGCCGGCTCAGCAAGTCCATATGCCTGCTCAGCGCCTGCATCCCGTCGTCGACTTCGCGCATATCGCGCTCGCTCGGCAGATTCGCCGGTTTCGCGGCGGCGCGCTCCATGTCGCGGCCCAGCGCTTCCATCTTCTTGCCGTGCTTTTCCATTTCCTTGCCGTGGATCTTCATCAGCTCGCCCAGCCGGTCGAGCGGCGCCCAGGCGGCGCGCGCCCGCTTGACCGTGTCCGGATCCTGGATCACATAGCCCTGGCCGTCCGCGCGGAACCAGATGAACTCGCCCTTGATGGCGCGCTGGGCGGCGCGCACCCCGTCCCAGTCGTCGCTGCTGCCGCTGATGTCAAAGCTGCCCGAGGTCTCACGCACCAGGGCGTACGGCTCGTCCGCCGCCGCTACGCGCACCACGCGTGGCTTGCCGTCGGCCGTCGCCTGGGCCGGCACGGCGAAGGCTGCCAGGACGGCCAGGCCGAGAAGCGGAAGCGCCAGCTTCCGGTGGATCGAGGCGGTGCGTGACATGAGGCGGTCTCCAGTGATGGGCCGGACGCAGCCGGCGATGGAAGCACTGTAGACAAGTCGGCATGCGCCGCCCAGCGCGCTGCGACAGACGGTCGAAATCGCGGAACAGGCGGCAAGGACACGGGAATGGCGACGCCGGCTCAGCGCAGCATGAAACCGGCATCCTCGAGCGTGGCGCGCAGGTTTTCGCGGCCATCCATATAGGCCATCTCGGTGGCGGAAGACCTGGCCGATTCCTTCCAGGTCTTCGGCGTCATTCCCAATTCTGCGCGGAAAGCGGACATCGCCTCTTCATAGGGTTCCAACCCCTCCCTCGAACGGTTTACGTCGTAGCGGTTGCGGTGCAGCACCACCTCCTGGGCTGGACGGGGACGAATCCGGTAAGCGGCATCCGCATCAGGATACCCGACCACCATGCCGAAGGTCACGAAGCTGAACTTCGGCAAGCCGATCAGTTCGGCGACGGCGCGCGCATCGTTGCGCATGGCCCCGATGTAGCAGATGCCCAGCCCCAGCGACTCGGCCGCGATCGCGGCGTTCTGCGACGCCAGCGAGGCATCGATCGTGCTCATGACCAGGGAATCCAGGTACTCGTGGACGATCGCGTGATCACCGTCGGCGCCCGCGATCGCATTGTTGCGCGACAGGTCCGCGCCCCAGAGCAGGAACACCGGCGCCTGCTCGATATAGGGATTGCCGACGCCATTGGCGCGCGAGGTCTCGGCGATGCGCGCCTTCAGCGCCGGATCGGTGACGGCGACCACGCTCCATTGATGCAGGTTGGACGAGTTCGACGCTGCCTGGGCGGCCGCCACGATGGTCTCGAGCGCGCCGTCGGGCAAGGGGTCAGGCCGGTAGAAGCGCACGCTCCGATGGCGCAGGAGCGCCGTGATCGTATCGTTCCAGATGATATTTTCCGGCTTGTCCTGCGGGCCGTAGCGCAATGCGAGAAGTTCATCCCGCTGTTCGGTGGATGGCATGCTGCTGTTCCTTGAGTTCATGATGACGAACATTATGTGGTCCTCAGACACTTGAAGAAGCAGCAGCCAGTGAAATCACTGTTCCCCCACGTGGACAATCTGCAGGCTGGGATATGATCGCGCCATGGACCATTTTTCCGCCATTCGCCTCTTTGCCCGAATCGTCGAAACCGGATCGCTCACACGTGCTGCGATCCATCTCGGCCTGCCCAAGTCGACCGCGAGCAAGCAGCTCGCCGAGCTGGAACGCCATCTGGGCGTCAGGCTCCTCAACCGCTCGACCCGGGCCGTGAACCTGACCGCCGAGGGCACGGAATACTACCGCGAGGTGAGCGAGCTGCTGGGCCGCCTGGGCGAGGTCGAATCCGAGCTGCGCGAACGCGGCTCCAGCCCGCGCGGACGCATTCGGCTCGACATTCCCTCGTCGATGGCCAACTCGCTCCTGATCCCGCTCCTCGGTGAATTCCGCTCCCTGTATCCGGACATCCAGCTGCGGGTCGGCATCAGCGATCTCCGATCAGCCTCATCGAAGAAGCAGCGGACTGCGTCATCCGCGTCGGCAAGCTGACCGATGCGGCGCTGATCGCCAAGGTGATCTACGAAGACCGCCTGCTCACCTGCGCCAGCCCGCGCTACCTGCAGCGCAAGGGAAGGCCGGCCTCGCCGCACGACCTGGCGCATGGCCATGAACTGGTCGGGTATTTTTCGGCGCTGACTGGGGAAGCAGTGCCGCTGACATTCCGGCGTGGCGAAGAATTCATCGGGTTCGACCAGGCCGGCCTGATGTCGAACGACAGCATGGGGCAGCTGAACATGGTGCTGGCTGGCCTGGGCATCGGCCAGGCATACTGGTCGACCGTGCGCGCGCACGTCGCGGCCGGGCTGCTCGTGCCATTGCTGGAAGACTGGGAAACCGGCACGGCGCCGGTATTGATCCTGTATCCGCCATCGCGCCGGCTCAACAGTCGTGTGCGCCTGTTCGTCGATTGGCTGGCCGGGCGGCTCGCGCGAGAGGTGCGCGAGCCGCCGGCCAGGTAAGCCCCCACACGCGGGTGGAGGCCGCAGAACTGCTTAGTACACCACCACCGAACGGATCGACTCGCCCGACTTCATCAGGTCGAAACCTTCATTGATGCGGTCCAGCGGCAGATGATGGGTGATCAGGTCGTCGATATTGATCTTGTTTTCCATATACCAGTCGACGATCTTCGGCACGTCGGTACGGCCGCGTGCGCCGCCGAAGGCCGAACCCTTCCACTCGCGGCCGGTCACCAGCTGGAACGGACGGGTGGAGATTTCCTGGCCGGCCGCCGCGACGCCGATGATGATCGACTGGCCCCAACCCTTGTGGCAGCACTCCAGCGCCTGGCGCATGGTGTTGACGTTGCCGACGCACTCGAAGCTGTAGTCGGCGCCGCCGTCGGTCAGCTGGATGATGCTGTCGACGACGTTCTCGACCTTGGTCGGGTTGATGAAATGGGTCATGCCGAACTTGCGCGCCATCGCTTCGCGCTCCGGGTTCAGGTCGACGCCGATGATCTTGTCGGCGCCCACCATCTTGGCCGCCTGGATCACGTTCAGGCCGATGCCGCCCAGGCCGAACACGACCACGTTGGCGCCCGCTTCGACCTTGGCGGTGAAGATCACGGCGCCGATGCCGGTGGTGACGCCGCAACCGATGTAGCAGATCTTGTCGAACGGCGCGTCACTGCGCACCTTGGCCAGGGCGATTTCGGGAACCACGATGTAGTTCGAGAAGGTCGAGGTGCCCATGTAGTGGTAGATCGGCTGGCCGTCCAGCGAGAAGCGGCTGGTCGCGTCGGGCATCAGGCCGCGGCCCTGGGTCGAGCGGATCGCCTGGCACAGGTTGGTCTTCTGCGACAGGCAGAATTTGCACTGGCGGCATTCCGGCGTGTACAGCGGAATCACGTGGTCGTCGCGGCGCAAACTGGTCACGCCGGGACCGACGTCGACCACCACGCCGGCGCCTTCATGGCCCAGGATGGCCGGGAAGATGCCTTCCGGGTCAGCGCCCGACAGCGTGTAGTAGTCGGTATGGCAGATGCCGGTGGCCTTGACCTCGACCAGCACCTCGCCGGCCTTCGGACCTTCGAGTTCGACCTCTTCGATCGTGAGCGGATGGCCCGCCTTCCATGCAATTGCTGCCTTCGTTTTCATGTTCTGTTCCCGTTGCTTGAAGAAAATCCGCGCGTCCATGAGCGCGCCGCAAAGGTGACATGATAACAAGCTTGGCAAATCACGTGCGGCCGCGGCCGCGCAATCGTTCGCCGATCGCGCCATGTAACCCATTGAGGGTTTCTTCGGCGGCCAGGATCTGCTCGGCCACTTCGCCCAGCTTGCGCCGCTGCGAGCGCGCCTGTTCGCGCAGCACGTCGAAGGCGAGGTGGCGGTCGATCTGGAAGCGCGCCATCAGCACGCCGACCGCGATGCTGGTCTCGCGTCCCGCGGCCAGCGCCGACGTCAGGCTCTCTTCGCTGCGGCGCAGGCGCCGGATGTCGTCGCCGCGCGCCAGCGCCGCCTCGAACGCCGGCAACAGCTGGGGGCCGTCGACCGGCTTGACCAGGTAGCCCACCGCGCCCGCATCGGCAGCGGCACGCGCGGTCGCCGCATCGTCGCTGGCGGACAGGAACATGAAGGGGACGGTCGTCTCTTCGCGCAGCAGGCGCGCCAGCACCAGGCCGGACATGCCGGGCATTTCGATGTCGAGCAGGACCAGGGCGACCTCATCCCGGCGCTCTTCGAGCAGGCGCAGGGCCTCGGCCGCGGTGCCGGCGTCGATGGTGTCGTGACCGGCGTGCTGCAGCACCTCGGCCAGATATTCGCGCAGCAGTGCGTCGTCGTCGACGATCAATACCAGGCGGCGCGCTGAAGGTAGGGAATTCATGCTGCCTCCTATCAATACATGGGATGTCAGCGCCGCTGACATGCTGGAGCATGGAAAAAATATAGCACGCCGGATGGCGCACGCGCCAATTGGAAACCGCGGCCTGTCAGATTCACGGAAAGGACTGGCGCAGAGCGATTCGTTCAGATACCATCGATCCCTGCACCTTTGCAGGGCCTATTGGAGAAAACCATGCCCGATTCCGCGAAGGTGCGCGCCGCGCATCTCGACGCCCCGACCTTGCAACCGCCACCGGGAGTTGCTGCGCTCGATCTGTCCCTTGCCTTTCCCGCCGCGCTGCGGCCCGCCGTCGCAGTGCTCACCGAGACCGCGGCCTGGCGTCCCGAACACCGCCACTACAGCTATCAGGTCATGTATTGGGGCGAGACGCTGACCATTCCCACACGTCTCTACTTCGATCCCGGCATCCTGTGGGACGATGCCGGCCGTGGCGACACCGAACGCACCATCGCGTGGTGCCTCGGCACGCGCCACCATAACGGTTACGTGCGCGAGGCATGCCTGGTCCGGCTGCTGGCCGCGCCGCAGGGATGGGTGACGCCCTTCATCGTGCACCTTGTCGGCGAATACGTGAACGAGATCGTGCAGCGCATCGAGGCGGCGCTGCCGGACTTCGGGCCCGACATGCGGGCCGCCCTCGCCGCCTTCGGGCGCGAGAACCCGCGCTACCTGAACACGATCGAGAGCAGGACCATCAGCTACCGCCCCTATCCCTGCGCGGGGTCTGACAGCTATCCAGGCAAGCGTGTGGTGGCCCATCTGCGCGAATTGGGCCGGGAAGGCGGACCGCCTTGATTGTCACTTACGGCGCAAGCGGCGCTAGTGTCACCCGCATGCGCTGTTCAATCAGGTCCGAGCCCGGCCGCAGCGGCTCGCGCACGCCGGCCTCGACGAATCCTGCGCGCTCGTAAAGATGCACGGCTGCGAGATTAGTGCAGGTGACGCCCAGTTGCATCGTCTGCGCGCCACGCTCCCTGGCCCAGCGCAGCGCCTCGTCGAGCAGCGCACCTGCCACGCCCTGCCCGCGCGCCTCAGGCGCCACCCACATCTGGAACAAGTTGACGATGGCGGGATCCTCGCCGTCTTCCTTGGCCCAGGCCAGCCCGACCAGCGCGCCGTTCATCTTGGCGGCCAGCGCGTGGTCGATGCCGGAGGTGGTCGAACGCGCCAGGCGCGCGGCCCAGGTTTCGGGCGCGAGCGCTTCCTCGGCGGCCAGGGTGCTGCCGAAGGCATCCGGCGCGTCGGCCAGTGCGCGCAGGCGAATCGCGCGGTAGGCCGGCCATTCATCGGCCGTGAACGGCCTGATCGAGAATGCTGCAAGTGCATGCATCATGGGTGACTCTCGCTTACTTTCGGAAAACAATTCTAGCAGGGAGGAATCCACCCATTGCCGAGCGCCGCACATCGCCGACAATCGGTACATTTTTATCTTTAACCACGGAGATCACCATGTCCGCATCGAACAAGGATGTTTTGCTGAAGGCGAATGCCGCGGTGACGCGCGGCGACAACGAAGGATTCCTGGCGTGCTGCACAGAGGATCTCGTCTGGTCGACGGTCGGCGGCGAGACGCTGCGCGGCAAGGAGGCGGTGCGCGCCTGGATGGTGGACGGCTATGCCGAGCCGCCGAAGTTCACGGTCCGCGACCTGGTCGCGGAAGGCGATCTCGTCGTGGCCATCGGCAACATCGAATCGAAGGACGAGCAAGGCAACACGGTGCAGAACGCCTACAGCGACGTCTGGCGCTTCCGGGATGGGAAGATGGCCGAGCTGCGCGCCTTCGTGGTGCCGGTCAAGGCGTGAGACGGGCCTAGTCCTTCTCTCCATCCTCCATGCGCCGCTTGCGCGCACGCCCCACCTCGATCCGGTTGCGCGTGGTAAAGGCGATCAACCGCGCCACCACCACCGCCAGGTACATCAGCCCGACCAGCATCTCGACGCTGGCCAGCGCCCGCGCGTGCACGGTCAGCGGGATCACGTCGCCGATGCCGGTGCTAGACAGCAGCGCGAAGCTCAGGTAGTTCAGCTCGGTCCAGGTACGCGGCGCGGCGGGATCGATGGCGGCGGCGAAGGTACCGGGGTGGACTTCCTGCAGCAGCACGTACAGATGCGTAAATCCCCATGCGAGCAGGGTGAAGGTGGCGCCGGCCGCGAACAGCTCGTCGGTGGTGGCCAGCTCGTCGTCCATCATGTAGGCAATCAGGCTACCCGCCGCATAAAAGTAGAACAGCGCCTCCAGCCCCGACGACCAGGCCAGCAGTTCACGCAGGCCGAACAGGATCTGCGCCAGCAGCAGCGCGATGATCGGTACCGCCAGCGCCCAGCTGACCCGCACCTCGCCCGGCGTACGCCGCACCATGCGGATGGTGAAGGCCAGCACCACGATGCCGAAGGCATTGAAGGCCACCTGGCCGCCCGGCCTGCCCTCGATGAAGGGATAGGTCAGCATGCCAACGAGCTGGACCAGCAGCAGGATGGCGGACGGGTGGCGGCGGGTGTGGGCGAACAGCAGCAATGGGCGCATGGATGAACGACGGTAATCGCGATGCGCCCATTGTAGGTTCAGGCGGGCGGAAACAGCGCGCCGAATGCGCGCGCCGCATCGCCCGGATCGCGCGATCCGTACACGCTCGTGATCGCCGCCACCAGGTCGATCCCGCGCGCCACCAGCGGCGCCGCATTAGTCGGCGTCATGCCGCCAATGACGACGATCGGCAGGCTGATCTCGGCCCGTGCCTGGTCCAGCATCTCGGGCGGCGTGACGAAGGTGTATTTCTTGACCGGCGAAGGATAGAAGCCGCCGAAGGCGACGTAGCTGGCGCCAGCCTCGACCGCCGCGCGCGCCAGGGCCAGCTCGCCGTAGCACGAGGCGCCGACGATCTTGTCCTTCCCCAGCAGCGCGCGCGCCTCGCGGATGCCGGCGTCGGTATGGCCCAGGTGCACGCCATCGGCGTCGATCGCCTGGCACAGGTCGACGTGGTCGTTGATGACCAGTGGCCGGCCATGGCGGCGGCACAACGCCAGCAGCGCCGTCGCCTGCTCAAGGCGCAGTTCCGGGCCGGCTTCCTTGTGGCGATACTGGACCAGCGCCGCGCCGGCGCCGAGTGCGGCATCGGTCGCGGCGATCAGTTGTTCGGTATCGTCCCAGTTCGGGGTGACGAGGTACAAGCCGCGCATGTCGACTCCTTTCAGGTTGTGAGTTGCAGCAGGCGGCGCGGGATGCGCTGCCCTGGCGCCAGCGCATACGACTGCGCCAGCGTATGGTGGGTATAGGACTGGGCCGCGTCGAGGGCCACCTCCATGCGCTCGCCCAGCGCCAGCCGCGCCGCCAGCGCCGCGGCCAGGGTGCAGCCGCTGCCGTGGTAGCCGTGCGGCAGGCGCGGCCAGTGCCAGGCGCGCGCCTCGACGCCGTCGACCAGCCAGCGGTTGACGACCGTGTCGCCCGCGGCGTGGCCGCCGGTCGCCAGCACCTGGTGGCCGGCATGCACGCCCAATGCCTCGCGCTCGGGCAGGTTGGGCAGCACGATCGTCGCCAGCGCCAGCAGTTCGCCCAGCGCGTTCACAGCGTCGCCGTGCCCCAGCGTGTCGCCATGGCCGCTGGCCAGCACCGGGTCGAGCACCACCGGCAAGGTGGGCCGGCGCGCGCGCAAAGTTCGGATGACGTCCGCGATCGCCGCCGCGTTGGCGGCGTTGCCGGGGATGCCGAGCTTGACCGCCCCGATCTCGAAGGCGTCCAGCAGCGGCGCCGCCTGGCGCGCGATCCAGGCGGCATCGACCGGGCTCGCCGCATGGACCCGGTTGTTGTCCTGCGCCGTCAGGGCGGTGGCCACCGGCAGCGGATGCGCGCCCTGGGCCGCAATCGCCAGGATGTCGGCGGCCAGGCCGGCGCCGCCGCCGGGATCGAGCCCGGCGAAGACCAGCACGCAGGGTGTCATCCGGTGATTCTGCCTTCGACGGGCGACGAGGGCGAGGCCGCGAAGCGCTTCGGCATGCGGCCGGCCAGATACGCGTCGCGCCCCGCCAGCACCGCGTGCTTCATCGCGCGCGCCATGCGCACCGGGTCGCCCGCAGCGGCGATCGCGGTATTCATCAGCACACCGTCGCAGCCCAGCTCCATTGCGATGGCCGCGTCCGACGCCGTGCCGACGCCGGCGTCGACCAGCACCGGCACCGTGGCCTGCTCGATGATCAGGGACAGGTTCCACGGATTGAGGATGCCCATGCCCGAGCCGATCAGGGACGCCAGCGGCATCACCGCCACGCAGCCGATCTCCTGCAGGATGCGGGCCTGGATCGGGTCGTCGCTGCAGTAGACCATGACGTCGAAGCCGTCCTTGACCAGCGCCTCGGCCGCGACCAGGGTCTCGGGCATGTGCGGGAACAGCGTCTTCTGGTCGCCCAGCACCTCGAGCTTGACCAGCTTGTGGCCGCCCAGCAGCTCGCGCGCCATCTGCAAGGTGTAGATCGCATCCTTGGCGGTGTAGCAGCCGGCCGTATTCGGCAGGATGGTGAACTCGCTTGGTGGCAGCACGTCCAGCAGGCTCGGTGCGTTCGGGTCCTGGCCGATGTTCACGCGGCGGATCGCCACCGTGATGATCTCGGCGCCGGCGGCCAGCGTCGCCTCGCGGGTCTGCTCCAGGTCGCGGTACTTGCCGCTGCCGACCAGCAGGCGGGATTGGTAGGTGCGGCCGGCGATGGTCAGCACGTCCTGTTTGATGTCGTTCAATGCATTCATGTCTTGTCTCCTTTCAGCCGCCACCGATGGCGCGCACGATATCGACCCGGTCCTGCTCCTGCAGGCGCCGGTGCAGCCATTGCTGGCGCGGCACCACCTCGCGGTTGACCGCCAGCGCCATCCCCTGCCCCGTCAATCCCAGCTGTTCCAGCAGGCCGAACAAGGTTTGCCCTTGCGGCACGGTGCACGGCGCCCCGTTCACTTCGATCGGCGTCATTCAGACCTCCCGGTACAGCTGGGCACCGTTCTTCACGAACTCGATCGCCTTTTCCTGCATGCCGTGGGCCAGCGCGGATTCTCCCTGCACGCCCTTGGCGGCGGCATATTCCCGCACTTCCTGGGTGATCTTCATCGAGCAGAAATGCGGGCCGCACATCGAGCAGAAGTGGGCGACCTTGGCCGAATCCTTCGGCAGCGTCTCATCGTGGAATTCGCGCGCCTTGTCCGGGTCGAGGCCCAGATTGAACTGGTCTTCCCAGCGGAACTCGAAGCGCGCTTTCGACAAGGCGTTGTCGCGCAGCTGGGCCCCGGGATGGCCCTTGGCCAGGTCGGCCGCATGCGCGGCGATCTTGTAGGTGATGATGCCGTCCTTGACGTCGTTCTTGTCGGGCAGGCCCAGGTGCTCCTTGGGCGTTACGTAGCACAGCATGGCGGTGCCGTACCAGCCGATATTGGCGGCGCCGATGCCCGAGGTGATGTGGTCGTAGCCCGGCGCGATGTCGGTGGTGAGCGGTCCCAGCGTGTAGAACGGCGCCTCGTGGCACTGCTCCAGTTGCAGGTCCATGTTTTCCTTGATCAGGTGCAGCGGCACGTGGCCGGGGCCCTCGATGATGGTCTGCACGTCGTGCTTCCAGGCGATCTGGGTCAGCTCGCCCAGCGTCTTGAGTTCGGCCAGCTGGGCTTCGTCGTTGGCGTCGTAGATCGAGCCGGGACGTAGGCCGTCGCCCAGGCTGAACGAGACGTCATACGCCTTCATGATGTCGCAGATGTCCTCGAAGTGCGTGTACAGGAAGGATTCGCGGTGGTGGGCCAGGCACCACTTGGCCATGATCGAGCCGCCGCGCGAGACGATCCCGGTCAGGCGGTTGGCCGTCAGCGGCACGTAACGTAAAAGTACGCCGGCGTGGATGGTGAAGTAATCGACGCCCTGCTCGGCCTGTTCGATCAGGGTGTCGCGGAAGATTTCCCAGCTCAGCTCCTCGGCCTTGCCATTGACCTTTTCCAGCGCCTGGTAGATCGGCACCGTGCCAATCGGCACCGGGCTGTTACGCAGGATCCATTCGCGCGTCTCGTGGATGTGCTTGCCGGTCGACAGGTCCATCACCGTGTCGGCGCCCCAGCGGATGGCCCAGGTCATCTTTTCCACTTCCTCGCCGATCGACGAGGTGACGGCCGAGTTGCCGATATTGGCATTCACCTTCACCAGGAAGTTGCGACCGATGATCATCGGCTCCAGTTCCGGGTGATTGATGTTGGCCGGGATGACGGCGCGGCCGCGCGCGACTTCCGAGCGCACGAATTCCGGCGTGATCTCGGCCGGGATGCTGGCGCCGAAGGATTGACCGGGATGCTGGCGGCCGAGCAGCGCCGCGACGCGCCGGCCCATCGGGCCGGACGACTCCAGCGAGGCGATGTATTCCTTGCGCTGCATGTTTTCGCGCAGGGCGATGAACTCCATCTCGGGGGTGATGATCCCCTGGCGCGCGTAGTGCATCTGGGTGACGTTGGCGCCGCTCTTCGCCTGGCGCGGGGCGCGCTGCAGGTTGAAGCGCAGTGCGGCCAGCTGCGGATCGTTCAGCCGCGCCTGGCCGTAGCGCGAGGATGGACCGTCCAGCTGCACGGTATCGCCCCGTTCGGCGATCCATGCCTGGCGCATCGGCGCCAGGCCGCTGCGGATGTCGATCGCCGCTCCCGGCTCGGTGTAGGGGCCGGAGGTATCGTAGACGAACAGCGGCGGATTCGGCTCGCCGCCGAAGCTGTCGGGCGTGGGCGACTGGGTGATCTCGCGCATCGGCACGCGGATATCGGGCCGGCTGCCTTCGATGAAGACCTTGCGCGAGTTGGGTAGTGGATTGATGGCCGCGTGGTCCACCGTGGCGGTGGCGGCGTCGAACTTCAGAGGTGCGTTCATGTGGCTCCCTTGCTTGCGGAGCCAGCAAAGGAGGTGCCGGGATGCGGCAAGGCGGACGCGGATCTGCGCACGCTTGCATCGATTCGGCTGCTTCCCTTCGCTGGCATTATCCAGATCAGGTTCGGAGGGTATTTCTCACCCACGCGCCGTCGTGACGACGCATAGGACCCCTAGCGTTTGCCGAACCAGGTTTCCCCGGTCCAGCACACTAAATTATACGCGCTTGTAATTTATAATGGTTGTTTTCGAAAATAACACTCCGACCACATCATGGAATTAGCCAAGTCTTTCGAGCCAGCCGATATTGAACAGTTCTGGCGCGCCGAGTGGGAAAAGCGCGGTTACTTCACCGCCACCATGGACGAGGGCAAGCCGTCGTTCAGCATCCAGCTGCCGCCGCCGAACGTGACCGGCACCCTGCACATGGGCCACGCGTTCAATCAGACCATCATGGATGGCCTCTCCCGCTACTACCGCATGCGCGGCTACAACACGGCCTGGGTGCCGGGCACCGACCACGCCGGCATCGCGACCCAGATCGTGGTCGAGCGCCAGCTCGACGCCCAGAAGATCTCGCGCCATGACCTCGGCCGCGAAGCGTTCCTGGAAAAAGTCTGGGAGTGGAAGGAAAAGTCGGGCAATACCATCACCGGCCAGATGCGCCGCCTGGGCGCCTCGGCCGACTGGCAGCGCGAATACTTCACGATGGACGACACCCGCTCCAAGTCGGTGGTCGAAGTCTTCGTGCGCCTGTACGAGCAGGGCCTGATTTACCGCGGCAAGCGCCTGGTCAACTGGGATCCGGTGCTGGGCACGGCGGTGTCGGACCTCGAAGTCGATTCGCAGGAAGAAGACGGCTCGATGTGGTACATCCAGTACCCACTGGCGGATGGCAGCGGCCACCTGACCGTCGCCACCACCCGTCCCGAGACGATGCTGGGCGACGTCGCGGTCGCGGTCGACCCGACCGACGAACGCTACACGAGCCTAGTGGGCAAACTGATCAAGCTGCCTTTGAGCGGCCGCGAGATCCCGATCATCGCCGACAGCTACGTCGACAAGGAATTCGGCACCGGCTGCGTGAAGATCACCCCGGCCCACGACTTCAATGACTACGCCGTCGGCCAGCGCGCCGGCCTCGAGCCGATCAACATCTTCACGCTGGACGCGAAGATCAACGAAAACGCCCCAAGCCAGTACCAGGGCCTGGACCGCTTCGCCGCGCGCAAGCAGATCGTCGCCGACCTGGAAGCGCTGGGCCTGATGGAACAGATCAAGCCGCACAAGCTGATGGTCCCGCGCGGCGACCGCACCAACGTCGTCATCGAGCCGATGCTGACCGACCAGTGGTTCGTCGCCATGACCAAGCCGGCCCCGGAAGGCACTTTCAATCCGGGCAAGTCGATCACCGACGTAGCGCTGGAAAAAGTCGCCAGCGGCGAGATCAAGTTCGTCCCCGAGAACTGGAGCACGACCTACAACCAGTGGCTCGGCAACATCCAGGACTGGTGCATCTCGCGCCAGCTGTGGTGGGGTCACCGCATCCCGGCCTGGTTCGCCGAGGACGGCGCCATCATCGTCGCGCGCAATGAAGAAGAAGCGCAGGCCAAGGCAGCCGCGCAAGGCATCACTGGCGCCCTGCGCCGTGACGACGACGTGCTCGACACCTGGTTCTCGTCGGCGCTGGTGCCCTTCTCGACCATGGGCTGGCCGGAAGAAACCCCGGACATGAAGATGTTCCTGCCGTCGTCGGTCTTGGTGACGGGCTTCGACATCATCTTCTTCTGGGTGGCGCGCATGGTCATGATGACCGCCCACTTCACCGGCAAGGTGCCGTTCGAGACCGTGTACGTGCACGGCCTGGTGCGTGACTCGCAGGGCCAGAAGATGTCGAAGTCGAAGGGCAATACGCTCGACCCGATCGACCTGATCGACGGCATCGACGTCGAGACCCTTGTGGCCAAGCGCACCACCGGCCTGATGGACCCGCGCGCCGCCGAGAAGATCGGCAAGGCGACGCGTAAAGAGTTCCCGGAAGGGATCCCGGCATTCGGCACCGACGCCGTGCGCTTCACGATGGCGAGCTACGCTTCGCTGGGCCGCAACATCAACTTCGACCTGGGCCGCGCCGAGGGATATCGCAACTTCTGCAACAAGCTGTGGAACGCGACCCGCTTCGTGATGATGAACACCGAAGGCAAGGACTGCGGCGCCCCGGCTGCCGAGGACCTGTCGCCGGCCGACCGCTGGATCATCTCGCTGATGAACCGCGTCGAACTGGATGTGGCCAAGGGCTTTGCCGACTACCGCTTCGACAATATCGCCAGCAGCATCTATAAATTCGTGTGGGACGAGTACTGCGACTGGTACCTGGAAGTCGCGAAGGTACGCGTCCAGCAAGGCACCGAAGCCGAGCAGCGCGCCACCCGCCACACGCTGCTGCGCGTGCTGGAAGTGATCCTGCGCCTGGCGCATCCGATCATCCCGTTCGTGACCGAAGCGCTGTGGCAGAGCATCGCGCCGCTGGCCGGCAAATCCGGCGAGACCATCATGCTGCAACCGTATCCGCTGGCCGATACCTCGCTGGTCGACGAAGAAGCCGAAGCCTGGATGGAGCAGTTCAAGGCGCTGACCGACGCCACCCGCAACCTGCGCGGCGAGATGTCGCTGTCGCCATCGGTGCGCGTGCCGCTGATCGTCGAGCCGGGCAACGAAGAAGACCGCGCGAAGATGGCGGTGTTCGCACCGTACATCCAGCTGCTGGGCAAGCTCGCCGAAGTGCAGATCGTCGACGCGCTGCCGGAATCGCCGGCCGCGGTGTCGATCGTCGGCACCACCAAGCTGATGCTGAAGGTCGAGATCGACGTCGCCGCCGAACGCGAGCGCCTGTCGAAGGAGATCGCGCGCGTCTCCGGCGAGATCGCCAAGGCCGAGGGCAAGCTGTCCAACGAGAGCTTCGTGGCGCGCGCGCCGGCCGCCGTGGTGGCGCAGGAGAAGGAGCGCGTGGCGAACTTCTCGGCCACCTTGGCCAAGATGCAGGAGCAGTTGGCGAAGCTGCCGGCGGCTTGACCGGACTTGCACCCTGTTCAAACGCGGCTTCGGCCGCGTTTTTTGTTGGGGGACGGCGTGGCGGCGTTATCGTAACGCGAAGCGCAAGCCGTAATTGTCCAGCGTCCCCGGCAGCTGCGCCGGGTCCAGTCGACCTTGCGGCAGCAGCCGCAAGGTCTTCCCGTCCGCGCCCGCATCGATCAAGGCCCCCAGCATCACGCTGGTCAGCATCAGCACCAGATTGCGCGCCGGGCACGTCACCGGTCCGCTGCTGAACGGAATCAAGGGCCAATCGCGATCCTGCGCATCCCTCACCTTATCGTCCTTCAACCACAACTCGGGCGCAAACCGGTTGGCGCAGGCCATGCGCCGGTCATCCCGATGGAAGAACGGCGTGAACACCAGCACTCCGGTCCCTGCCGGCATCGTGTCTCCGCTCCAGTCGGTATCGCGCGTCGTCTGGCGCAGGATCGCCGGCGTCGTCGGCCACAGGCGCAGCGATTCCAGCACGGTGGCGCGCAGGAACGGCAGATATTGCCGCGCCATGCCGGGATGGCTGCGCAGTTCTTCGCGCGCGCACTCCGCCTGCTCCGGATGTGCCGCCAGCAGCGCCAGCGCGCGGAAGGTGGCCATGCCGGCGGCGTCGAAGGCGAACAGCCATTGCGGCACCTGCTGGTTCGGCGCCGCATCGGGCGTCCTGGGAACGCGCGCCGCCACCGCCGCCAGGCTGCCTGGTTCGGCGCGCTCGAGGTAGGCCTGGATGCGCGCGAGGAAGCGTTGGCGCATAACGGTCTTCTTGGGACGCATGAATGCCCAGTTGGCCGCCTGGCGCAGCGCGATGATCATGTCGCTGATTTCCTGGTCGCCGGCTGCGGCGTCGCCGAAGACGATGCGCCGCACCAGGCGGGTCCAGCCGGCGTTGAAGCCATCCCAGTCGAGTGTTCCCTGGCGACGCGCGCGGTCCAGGATGCGCCCGGCCTCATCGTCGACGGCCGGCAGGAACTTGCCCACCATGTGATGGACGGCGCGTTCATGCTCGAGCACTTCCTCGTTGAAGCGGCGCCGCTCGGCGCGCTCGCGGCCGCACGAAATCAATGCTCCTTCGGGCTCGAAATGCGACAGCGCGGCGCGCTTTTCGCTGCTGGCGGCGCTGAACGGTTCCGGCGATTCGTCCAGCACCCGGCGCACGTGTTCCGGCGCCAGCAGGACGGCCTGCTTGCGGATCGGCAGCGGCAGCATCAGCGGCCCGTCTCCATACTTGTCGCGCAGCTTCTGCATGCGGCGCACCGCACGCGCGTCCAGCCCAAGGCGCTCGGCCAGCGCCACCATCCTGGGGCGGCGCACGATCACGCCCTTGGCAAAGGTCGGGGCCAGCACCTCCACGGCCAGGGCCGCCGTGTCGATCGCGCCGGCGGTGGCCAGGCCACCATGTCTTGCCGCGCCTGCCCTGCGGGAAGATTGGGACATCCATTTAGCTGCTGCGACACTCCCGGCCAAACCGAGCGCGCCGGCAAGCAGCAAGTTCCGATTGCGTTTGTTCATGTCAGCCACTCTCCAGATTCGTCACGAACGGGCACGGCCCGGCATGTGCCTGACAGTCCAGTTCGTCATGTGGACTTTACGACAAGAACGTCAATGGCGACGCACGACGCCTATTTCGCGCCTACTTCATGGCGCGCCACCATGCGCGCCCGGAATGCGGCTGGCGCAGGTCGACTGCCTCGCCCATCTCGGGCGTGGTCAGCCTGACGCCCTTGTCGTCGGCCAGCTGCGCGATGCGGTCGAACGGATCCTGCCAGCGGTGCATCCCCAGGTCGAAGGTGCCGTTATG
>DDKG01000318.1 GCA_002339265.1 Massilia sp. UBA2604
CCAGGCGCGACAGGTCGACGATGGTCGATTCGATGCCGACCTGCGAGGCGCCGCCATCGAGCACCATGGCCACGCTGCCATCGGCCCCGAATTCCGCCTGCACGTGCTCGGCCAGGGTCGGGCTGACGTGGCCGAATTTATTCGCCGACGGCGCGGCGACGCCGCCCTTGCCGGCCTTGAAGGCGCGCAGCAGCGCCAGCGCCACCGGGTGCGCGGGGCAGCGCAGGCCGACCGTGTCCTGGCCGCCGCTGACGGTGTCCGGGATGTTCGGGGCGCGCTTGAGGATCATGGTCAGCGGGCCGGGCCAGAAGGCGTCGGCCAGCGCCTGCGCCTGCGGCGGGATGTCGCAGGCCCAGTAGTCGAGCGGTGCTTCCGGAGCGAGGTGCACGATCACCGGGTGGTCTTGCGGGCGGCCCTTGGCGGCGTAGATGGCGGCCACCGCCGCCGGATTCTCGGCGTCGGCGCCCAGGCCGTACACGGTCTCGGTCGGGAAGGCGACCAGCTGGCCGGCCTCGAGGGCGCGGGCGGCCAGGTCGATCTGCTGCTGGTCCATCTTATTCCTCGATGCCCAGGATGGCGCAGGCGGCGCGCAGGCTGTCCTGCGCCGCTGCCAGGGTCGGCGCCACGAAGGTCACGTGGCCCATCTTGCGGCCGCGGCGCGGATCGTTCTTGCCGTACAGGTGCAGGTTGGCGCCAGGCAGCGCCAGCACTTGGTCCCAGGCGGGTTCACGGGGGGCATCGCTGCTTCCCTCGAACCAGACGTCGCCCAGGATATTCAGCATGACGCTCGGCGAATGCTGGCGCACGTCGCCCAGCGGCAGGCGCGCCATCGCGCGCACCTGCTGCGCGAACTGGCTGGTGACGCAGGCGTCGATCGTGTAGTGGCCGCTGTTGTGCGGCCGCGGCGCCATCTCGTTGACGACCAGGCTGCCGTCCTCCAGCACGAAGAACTCGATGCACAGCACGCCCACGTAACCCAGCTGGGCGACGATGGCGCGCGCCGCGTCCTGGGCCTGTTGCGCGCAGGCCGCGGACACGTTCGGCCCCGGCACGGTGGTGGTGAACAGGATGCCGTCGCGGTGCACGTTCTCGGCGATCGGGTACACGACCGACTGGCCGTCGTGGCCGCGCGCGGTCAGGACAGAAACCTCATAGGCCAGCGGCAGCATCTTCTCGAGCAGGCAGGTCACGCCGTCCATGCTGTCGAAGGCGGCGCGCAGATCCTCGCGCGAACGCACGCGAACCTGGCCCTTGCCGTCGTAGCCCATGCGCACCGTTTTGAGGATTCCGGGCAGCAGGTCGTCCTTGACGTCGTCGATGTCCGCATGCGAGGCGATCGTCTTGTGCGGGGCCGGCATCACGTTCGACGTTGGCGCGCAGTCGACGAAGAATTTCTTCTCGAGGATGCGGTCCTGCGCGATCTGCACGCACAGGCTCGACGGCGCGACAAAGCTGCTTGCCGCGAGCTGCGCCAGGCTGTCGGCCGGGACGTTCTCGAATTCGGTGGTGACGGCCGCGCACAACTGGCCGAGCGTAGCCACGGCCGCGCTGTCCGCATACGCACCTTCGACGATGCGGTCGGCAACGTGTCCGGCGGGACAATCGGCGCTCGGCTCGAGCACGGCGACCTTGTAGCCCATCTCCTGGGCGGCGTGGGCGAACATGCGGCCGAGCTGGCCGCCGCCCATCACGCCGAGCCAGGTCGACGGATCGGCCGAGGGAAGAAACGGATTATTCATCGACTTACAAAGGAAGAGTCATGGCCTGGGCGGCGGCGGTCTGGTCGCGGCGGAACTGCTCCAGCTTGTCGGCCAACGCATCGTCGCCGGCGGCGATGATCGCCACCGCGGTCAGGGCCGCGTTGGCGGCGCCGGCTTCGCCGATGGCGAAGGTCGACACCGGCACTCCCTTCGGCATCTGCACGATCGACAGCAGCGAATCCTCGCCGCGCAGGTATTTCGACGGCACCGGCACGCCCAGCACCGGCACGATGGTCTTGGCGGCCACCATGCCAGGCAGGTGGGCCGCGCCGCCGGCGCCGGCGATGATGGCGCGCAGGCCGCGGCTACGGGCTTGTTCGGCATAGGTGAACATCTCGTCCGGCATGCGGTGGGCCGAGATCACTTGCGCCTCGAACGGCACGCCGAACTGCTTGAGGATGTCGACCGCATTCTTCATCACGTCCCAGTCGGACGAAGAACCCATGATCACGCCGACCAATGGCTTTGCTTGTTCCGTCATCTGCTTACGCCTTCAGCTTTTCGCCGGTCAGGCGTTCGATGGCTTCGAAATACTTGGCCTGGGTTTTTTC
The DNA here is from genome assembly GCA_002339265.1 of Massilia sp. UBA2604. Classification (GTDB taxonomy): domain Bacteria; phylum Pseudomonadota; class Gammaproteobacteria; order Burkholderiales; family Burkholderiaceae_D; genus Telluria. The sequence goes on from DDKG01000318.1 coordinate 2,312, forward strand.
GATGACGTCCGCCGGCAGTGCTGGCGCCGGAGCGGTCTTGCCCCAGTCGGTCAGGGTTTCCAGGTAATCGCGCACGAACTGCTTGTCGAACGACGGCGGCGACATGCCCGGCGCGTAGGAGTCGGCCGGCCAGAAGCGCGACGAGTCGGCGGTCAGCACTTCGTCCATCAGGTGCATCACGCCGTCGTCATCGAGGCCGAATTCGAACTTGGTGTCGGCGATGATGATGCCTTTCGTCGCTGCGTATTCGGCGGCGGCGGTGTACAGCTTGATGCTGATGTCGCGCATCTTGGCGGCCAGTTCGACGCCGATGCGGTTTTCCATCTCAGCGAACGAGATGTTCTCGTCGTGCTCGCCGATATCGGCCTTGGCGGCCGGGGTGAAGATCGGCTGCGGCAGCTTTTCGGCCTGGCGCAGGCCGGCCGGCAATTGGATGCCGCAGATTGCGCCGCTTTGCTGATAGTCCTTCCAGCCCGAGCCGATGATGTAGCCGCGCACGACGGCTTCGACCATGATCGGCTTGAGGCGCTTGGCCACGACGGCGCGGCCGCGCACCTGTTCTACCTCGTTCTCGGCGACCACGCTTTCCGGCGCCACGCCGGTCAGGTGGTTCGGCACGATGTGGCCGAGCTTCTCGAACCAGAAATCGCTCATCTGGTTCAGCACCATGCCCTTGCCCGGGATCGGCTCGTTCATGACCACGTCGAAGGCCGACAGGCGGTCGGTGGTGACGATCAGGATCTTGTCGTCGCCGACGGCATAGTTATCGCGCACCTTGCCGTGACCGAGCAGTGGCAGGGACTGGATGGAGGATTGGTAGAGGCTGTTCATAGATGGGTATCAGGAAAGCGGAAACCGGCGGAAAGGTCCGCCGGTTGGGAAAGTCAGGCTGGGTGGCCTGTGCAATGCGGTATTTTACGTCAATTTCGCCCAAACACCGTCGTCCCCGCGGAGGCGGGGACCCAAGTTTCTATGTACAGTGGCAAGATCACCTCAGCCGCATTGCACGCAAAATTGGGTTCCCGCCTACGCGGGAACGACGTTGTTTAAGTGTGGCGGCAATGATTACTGAACAATTTGGGCCAGCTCACCCGCCTTGTAACGCTCGGCCATCTTCTCCAGCGGAATCGGCTTGATCTTGCCAGCCTGGCCTTCGCAGCCAAACGCCAGGAAGCGCGCCTTGCACACTTCCATCGCCGCTTCGCGCGCCGGTTTCAGGTAGTCGCGCGGGTCGAACTTCGACGGGTTCTGGAACATGTATTTGCGAATCGCGGCCGTCATCGCCAGACGGATGTCGGTGTCGATATTGATCTTGCGGACGCCGTGCTTGATGCCCTCTTGAATCTCTTCGACCGGCACGCCATAGGTTTCCTTCATGTCGCCGCCGAATTCGCGGATGATCGCCAGCAGTTCCTGCGGCACCGACGACGAGCCGTGCATCACCAGGTGGGTGTTCGGGATGCGGGCGTGGATTTCCTTGATGCGGTCGATCGCCAGGATGTCGCCGGTCGGCTTGCGCGTGAATTTATAGGCGCCGTGCGAGGTGCCGATCGCGATGGCCAGCGCGTCGCACTGGGTGCGCTTGACGAAGTCGGCCGCCTGGTCGACGTCGGTCAGCAGCTGTTCGCGGGTCATCTTGCCGTCCGCGCCGTGGCCGTCTTCCTTGTCGCCCTGCATGGTTTCCAGCGAACCCAGCACGCCGAGTTCGGCTTCGACGGTCACGCCGATCGAGTGCGCGAACTTGACGACCTCTTTCGACACTTCGACGTTGTATTCATAGCTGGCGACGCTCTTGCCGTCGGCTTCCAGCGAACCGTCCATCATCACCGAGGAAAAGCCCGAGCGGATCGCGGCCATGCAGACGGCCGGCGACTGCCCGTGGTCCTGGTGCATGACGACCGGGATGTGTGGATAGGCTTCGACGGCGGCGTCGATCAGGTGACGCAGGAAGGCTTCGCCCGCGTACTTGCGCGCGCCGGCCGAGGCCTGCATGATGACCGGGCTGTTGGCAGCATCGGCGGCGGCCATGATGGCCTGCACCTGCTCCAGGTTGTTGACGTTAAATGCGGGCAGACCGTAGCCGTTTTCGGCGGCGTGGTCCAGCAATTGACGCAATGATACGAGTGCCATGGTTGTACTCCAAAACAATAAAGAAACTTGTTCGGGAATCCCGAATGCCGAGCGCGGCGCCGTCCGTCCTGGACAGCGCCGGGCAATTGCCGCTACTGCGCCTCAGGCCACTCGTTGATTCCCAAATTAATCGTATTCGCCGACGCGCACGATCTTGAGCGCATTGGTGCCACCGGCCTGGCCCATCGGCGAGCCCCAGGTGACGACGATCAGGTCGCCCTTGCGTACGAACCCTTCTTTCATCAAGAGTTCCTCGGCCTTGCGCAGCACGGCGTGGCTGCCGCCTTCCTGCGGCAGATTGAATGCTCGCACGTTGCGGTACAGCGACGCCTTGCGCTGCGTCGCCTGCAGCGGGGTCAGGGCGAAGATCGGGGTGTCGATGCTGTGACGGCTCATCCACAGGGCGGTCGAGCCCGACTCGGTCAGCGCCACGATCGCCTTCACCGCCAGGTGGTGCGCAGTGAACAGCGTGCCGTAGGCAATGGTCTGGTCGATGCGGGTGAACTGCTTGTTCAGGAAGTCGACGTCGATCTTGTTGTATTCGGACTGCTCGGCTTCGACGCAGATCGCGGCCATCATCTCGACGGTCTCAATCGGGTACTTGCCCGATGCGGTCTCGGCCGAGGTCATGACGGCGTCGGTGCCGTCCAGCACGGCGTTGGCGACGTCCGACACTTCGGCGCGGGTCGGCACGGCGTTGACGATCATCGACTCCATCATCTGGGTCGCGGTGATGGCCAGCTTGTTCGAATCGCGCGCCATGCGGATCATGCGCTTCTGCAGCGCCGGCACGGCGGCGTTGCCGACTTCGACCGCCAGGTCACCGCGGGCGACCATGATGCCGTCCGAGGCGTCCAGGATCTCTTGCAGCAGCGGAATCGCTTCGGCGCGCTCGATCTTGGCGATCATCATCGGCTTGTGGCCAAACGGCTCGCCGGCGATATTGGCCAGCTGACGCGCCATTTCCATGTCGGTCGCGCTCTTCGGGAACGAAATGGCCAGGTAGTCGGCCTGGAAGCTCATCGCGGTCTTGATGTCTTCCATGTCCTTCGAGGTCAGCGCCGGCGCGGTCAGGCCGCCGCCCTGGCGGTTGATGCCCTTGTTGTTCGACAGTTCGCCGCCAACCTTGACCGTGGTGTAGATCTCATGGCCCACGACGCGGTCGACGACCAGCACGATCAGGCCGTCGTTCAGCAGCAGCTTGTCGCCCGGCTTGACGTCGCGCGGCAGCGCTTTGTAGTCGAGGCCGACGCGTTCCTGGTTGCCCAGCTCGCCGTTATCGCCCCACTTGGCATCCAGGATGAAGCGGTCACCATTGTTCAAGAAGATTTTGCCTTCTTCAAACTTGCCGACGCGGATCTTCGGACCCTGCATATCGGCCATGATGGCCACTTCGCGGCCGCATTCCTCGGCGGCACGCCGAATCAGGGCAGCTCGATCGATATGGTCCTGCGCCTTCCCGTGCGAGAAGTTCAGGCGCACGACGTCGACGCCGGCGCGGATCATTTTGACGAGAATATCGAAGTCGGTCGAAGCAGGGCCGATGGTTGCGACGATCTTGGTGCCACGGTACATGGAATGGTCCTTGTATAAAAACAAAGCGCAGCAGGGCTGCGCTGGGGTCTCTTTTTTAGGCGCTGCGTTGCAGCAGGATATCGACGGCAGGCAGCGTCTTCCCTTCCAGGAACTCCAGGAAGGCGCCACCGCCGGTCGAAATGTAGCCGATCTGGTCGGCAATCTTATATTTTGCAATCGCGGCCAGGGTGTCGCCGCCACCGGCGATCGAGAAGCCCTGGGACTGGGCGATGGCCAGCGCCAGGGTCTTGGTGCCCTCGGCGAACTGGTCGAATTCGAAGACACCGACCGGACCATTCCAGACGATAGTGCCGGCCTTGGCGACCTGTTCGGCCAGCATGGCGGCGGTTTTCGGGCCGATGTCGAGGATCATGTCGTCGTCAGCAACGTCAGCCACGTCCTTGACGGTGGCGGCCGCGGTCGGGGCGAATTCCTTCGCGCACACGACGTCGACGGGAATCGGCACCTGCGCGCCGCGCTGGGACATTTTCTCGATGATGGCCTTGGCCTCGTCCACCAGGTCGTTCTCGACCAGCGACTTGCCGATGTTCAGGCCGACGGCCTTCATGAAAGTATTGGCGATGCCGCCGCCGACGACCAGGTTGTCGACCTTGTCGGCCAGGCTTTGCAGGATGGTCAGCTTGGACGACACTTTCGAGCCGGCGACGATGGCCAGCAGCGGACGCTGCGGCTGGCCCAGGGCTTTACCCAGCGCATCCAGTTCGGCGGCCAGCAGCGGGCCGGCAGCCACGACCGGCGCGAACTTGGCGATGCCGTGGGTGGTCGCTTCGGCGCGGTGGGCGGTGCCGAAGGCATCGTTCACGTAGACGTCGCACAGCTTGGCCATCTTCTGGGCCAGCTCGTCGCTGTTTTTCTTTTCGCCCTTGTTGACGCGGCAGTTTTCGAGCAGCACGACCGAGCCGGGCGTGACGTCGACGCCATCCACCCAATTCTGTTTCAGCTCGACCGGCTGGCCGAGCAGCTCGGACAGGCGCTTGGCGACCGGCGCCAGGCTGTCTTCCGGCTTGAATTCACCTTCGGTCGGGCGACCCAGGTGGGACGTCACCATCACCGCGGCGCCGGCCTTGACGGCGGCCTGGATCGCGGGCACCGAGGCGCGGATGCGCGTGTCTTCGGTGATATTGCCAGCATCATCTTGTGGGACGTTCAGGTCAGCGCGGATAAAGACGCGCTTGCCTTGCAGCGCATTCTGGTCGATCAGGTCTTGCAGGCGGGTGAAACGGAGAGCGTCCATTTGGTCGGCGTGGCAATAGTGAAAAAACGTCATTGTACATTAGCTGACGGGACCGAAAACGTGCAGTACACGTAGCGCAGTAAATACGAGCATGCCGAATAAAATCGTTAGCAGCATGTTACGCCGCCACATATAAAAGACGAAGGCGGCGGCGCCGGCCAGCAGCTTCGGATTCGCCAGCGTGAACTGGACTTCGCCTTGCGTATCGATCAAAAAGTCGGGCCCGATAATGGCCGCCAGCGCGCAGGCCGGGGCGTAGCGCAGCATTTCCTGCACCCGTGGCGGGATCGTCACACGGTGGCCGATCATCCAGAACGAACTGCGGGTGGCGGCGGTGGCCACGCACAGCACGCCGATCACGACCCAGATTTCCCAATCAGCCACGGCGCACCTTCGCTTTCGCCAACGTTTCTTCGATCACCATCGCGGTGACCATCCCCACCAGCACCGCCAGCAGCAGCCCCAGCTTGTACGGCAGGTCGTAGGCCAGCACCGAGATCGCGGCCGCCACCAGCACGCCGCACAAGGCCGCGTTATTGATCATCAGCGGCACCATGATGCACAGGATGGCCAGGGTGCCGGCAAAGCCGAGCCCCCATTCGGCCGGCACCGCGCTGCCGAGGAAAATGCCGACGCAGGAACCGATCTGCCAGGCGAACCAGTTCGGGTACATCAACCCCTTCAGATAGGACAGCTTGCCTGCCACCGGCGCCAGGGTCGGGTAGCGCTGCAGGAAGAGCGCGACAGTCAGGTCGCCCGAGATATAACCAAGATAAAAGCGCTGCCGCCACGGCAAATGGGCGAAATGCGGCCCCAGCAACGCCGAAAAGATCACGAAACGCAGGTTGACCACCAGGGCAGTGGCGAAGATGACCCAGATCGGGGCCTGGGCGGCGATCAGCGGCAGCGAAGCCAGCTGGGCCGAACCGGCAAACACCAGCAAGGTCATGCCCAGCGCCTGCGGCACCGACAGGCCGCTCTTGACCATGGCGATGCCGACCACCAGGCCCCAGGCGGCGATGCCGAACAGGGTCGGCAGGCCGGTCTTGAAACCTTCGTTCCAGGCGGCGCGGTCCGGCGCGTCGCCGATGGAGGCGGGAAGCTGGCCCGACTCGTCGGCCGCGCTCATGCAGCGGGCCGCAGCGCAGCGCGCATCACAGCAATGCGTGTGGCATTTTTGCAACGGCAATCAGGGATCTCGGCGAAGGCGGCAGGCTTGAAACGGTCGGGCATGAAACGCATGTATGGATGTGGCGCGGGTTGGACGCCCAATATAACAGGCGCCGCTCTTGCTTTTTATGCTGAACGCATTATTTTACGGTCATTTCGACAATAGAGCGAATCCGTTAAAATCCTGTCTTTGCCCAACTTGCCTGACGGAGAAACAGATGAATCAAAAGACGATGCCTGTGGTGGAGCTCACGGCCAAGGACCTGCCGGCCTACTGCCCGAACCCGGCCATGCCGCTGTGGTCCTCGCACCCGCGCGTCTTCCTCGACTTCGACCACCACGGCGAAGCCAAGTGCCCTTACTGCGGCACCGGGTATCGCCTGGCGCCGGGCACCGTGCTCAAGCACCACTGATTTTTTTCGCTGCACGCACGTCGTTCCCGCGAAGGCGGGAACCTAAGTCCTGCAAGCGTTATCGATACGCTGGCAAACTTAGGTTCCCGCCTCCGCGGGAACGACGTTTTAGGGCTGACTATGGTGGTGAGTCCTCAACTACGCTGCCTTTTTTGATGCCCTACCCCGCTCCCGCGTGGCTGCCTGGCGGCCACCTGCAAACGATCTATCCGGCGACCTGCATCGCCAAGCCGCCGGTCGCCTACCGCCGCGAGCGCTGGCACAGCGCGGATGGCGACTTCGTCGACCTCGACTTCGTGGATGGCCAGCCCGGCCAGCCGCTGGTGGTGCTGTTCCATGGCCTGGAAGGCAGTTCGAACAGCCATTACGCCCGCGGCCTGATGGCGGCGCTCGCCGCACGCGGCTGGTCGGGCGTGGTGCCGCATTTTCGCGGCTGTTCGGGCGAAGCCAACCTGGCGCCCCGCTTCTATCACTCGGGCGACGCGAGCGAAGTCGACTGGATCGTGCGCAAGCTGCGCGCATCCCATGATGGCGTGCTGTATGCGGCCGGCGTCTCGCTGGGCGGCAATGCGCTGCTGCGCTGGCTGGGTGAATCGGGCCACGGCGCCGAGATCGTCGACGCCGCCTGCGCGGTATCCGCTCCACTCGACCTGGCGCGCGGCGGCGAGGCGCTGTCGTCCGGCTTCAATATGCTGTACACCCGGATGTTCCTGCAGACGCTCAAGCCGAAGTGCCTGGCCAAGCTGGAACAGTTTCCCGGCCTGTTCGACCGCGCCGCCCTGCTCGCCGCGCGCGACCTGTACGCCTTCGACAACGTCGTCACGGCGCCGCTGCACGGCTACCGCGACACCGACGACTACTGGCACCGCGCCAGCGCCCGCCACGTGCTGCACGAGATCACGGTGCCGACGCTGGTGCTCAATGCCCGCAACGATCCCTTCCTGCCGGGCGTCCACCTGCCGGCGTCGGCGTCCATTGCAGTGACGCTCGAATATCCGGAGCAAGGCGGGCATGTCGGCTTTGCCGTCGGCCCCTTCCCGGGGCGGATCGACTGGCTGCCGCGGCGGATCCTGCACCATTTCGATTCAATCGATAGCACGCGCGCGCTGGCGCGGGCCGAACCGTGCGATGCTGCTTAAATGGACGACATCGTAAAACAGGCAATGGCTAAATGGCCGAACGTGCCCCACTGCTATGGCTGGCTGGCGCTCGACGCGCGCGGCGGCTGGCGCATGCGCGACGAAGCGGCCCAGCGCGCCAATGCGGCAGGCGACCGCTTGAACAATCCTGCGCTGGTGGGTTTCATCAACCGCAACTACCTGCACGACGAGCATGGCAACTGGTATTTCCAGAACGGGCCGCAGCGCGTGTACGTGAACCTGGAGGCAACGCCCTTCATCGCGCGCACCGATCCGCAGCAGGGACTCTTGCTGCAGACCGGGCAGGCACTGGCGGATGTCGAGCGGATTTACCTGAGCGACGCCGGCGCGCTGGTGTTCGTGGCGGGCGAGACGGTGGCGCAGCTGGACGACCGTGACGTGGCGCAGCTGCTGGGCATGCTCGAGCTCGATGGCGCTGCGGCGTCGGACGAGGCGGTCATGGCCTGGCTGGAGAACGGCCAGGGCAGGATGGTCTTGCCGTGGCATGGCAAGCCCCTTGCCGTCGAGCGGGTGGCGGCCGACGAGATGCCACGCAAGTTCGGTTTCAACCAGACGCCGAAGCCATAAAACGGATCACCGTTCCTCGGCTTCTTCCTTCGCCTTCTTCTGTTTTTCCTGCAGCTCGCGCACACGCGCATCGATCACGGCCTGGTCGTAGAACGAGACATCGCTGGCCTTGCGCGCAAGTTCGAGCTGGGCCATCGCCGCCGGCAAGGCGCCGGCCAGCACGTAGGATTCGGCCAGCGCCATGTGCTGCAGCGCGAACTTGCCCTGCTTGGCATAGGTCCTGGCCAGCATATCGTGCAGCTTGTATTCCTCACGATACTGCTGGGCCTGGTCGCGCAGGAAGCGTCCCGCCTCATCGAAGCGGTTGGTTGCGATCAGCGCCTCGGCGTACTGGTGCGTGAGCGCGCGTGACAGCGGGAAGCGCTGGCGCGCCGCATCCGCTTCCTTGACCGCCTCTTCCAGCACGGACGCCGGCTGGCCCGGCGCCATCTTGATCTCCAGCGCCAGCCCGGCGAACATGGTCGCGCCATCGCCCACGTTCGTCGGCGCCGCCGACAGCACCCCTTCGCGCGGCTTCATCGTTTCGCGCGCCCGGTCGAGCCAGCGCTGCGCGCCGGCCAGGTCGTTCTCCTTGAGCGCCAGGTAGGCCAGGCCGTACTGGGCCCCGGCCTGCTGCTGACGGTGGGGCTGTTCCTTCAACTGGGTCTCGAAAGCATTGCGTACCGCGCGCCGGCCCTGCTCGCCCCGATCCTGCAGCACGCGGATGCGCGCGCGCACCAGATGGAAGTCGAGGCTGTCGACGCGCTGCTTCTTGGGAATCTCGCGGATGCGCGCCTGCATGTCGGTGATCCGCTCCTGGGTCAGCGGGTGGCTGCTCAGGCTGGCCAGGCCGGGAGGCAGGTCGCCATAAAGCCTGGACGCGGCCTGCAGGCGCCGGAAGAAGGCGACGATGCCGGTGGTGTCGTAACCGCCCGCCTCCATGATCTGGAAGCCGACCCGGTCGGCCTCGCGCTCGGCGTCGCGGCTGAAGTTGAGCTGGCGCTGGACGGCCAGGCCCTGGCCGCCCATCAGCACGCCCATGGCCGCATCCGAACTGGCCCGGGCCGCCAGCGCCGCCAGGATCATCGACGCCAGCGGCAGCAGCACGTCCTGGCGCTGCTGGCTCACCCTGCGCGCGATGTGGCGCTGGGTGACGTGACCGATTTCGTGCGCGACGACGCCGGCCAGTTCGGATTCGGTCTGGGCCGCGATGACCAGGCCGGAGTGGACGCCGATGAAGCCGCCCGGCATCGCGAACGCGTTCAGGGCCGAATCGCGCACGGCGAAGAAATAGAAATCGGCATTGGTCTCGCCGCGCGCGCCGGGCACGGCGGAGACCAGGCCGCTGCCAAAATTGTTCAGGTATTCGGAGATCGGTTCATCGTCGAGGTAGTCGCGATCGCGCCGGACGTCGCGCATGAACTCCTCGCCCAGCTTGCGCTCGACGACCGGCGACAGGTCGCCGCGCGCAGTGTCGCCGAGGGTGGGCAGGCGGGTCGAATCGGGACGCCTGAACACGTCGGACTGCGCCGCGACGGGGAAGGCGGTCGCCATGCACAAGGCCATGACGGACAGGGAGGAGCGCCAGCGGCGCGTCATTGCTGGACGGACGACGGATTTCACGGTGCTATCATACCTGCATCCGGGCATGAGTTGCTGCCCAGCGAACCATTTTGTAACCCGACCGTATTAACCGAGTAATGACAAATCCGACCCCGACCGCAGACCATTTGACCCACTTCGACGCCACCGGCCAGGCCCATATGGTCGACGTCGGCGCGAAACAGGATACGCACCGCACCGCGGTGGCGGCCGGGACGATCCGCATGAAGCCCGAGACGCTGGCCCTGATCACCTCGGGCAATGCCAAGAAAGGCGACGTGATCGGGATCGCGCGCATCGCGGCGATCATGGCGTCCAAGCGCACGAGCGACCTGGTGCCGCTGTGCCATCCGCTGCCGATCACGCGGGTGGCGGTGGATTTCGAGATCGACGAGGTGGCCAATAGCGTGCATTGCCGGGCGCAGGTGGAGACCATCGGCAAGACTGGCGTCGAGATGGAAGCGCTTACTGCGGTGCAGGTGGGCCTGCTGACCGTGTACGATATGTGCAAGGCAGTCGACCGCGGCATGGTGATGACCAATGTGCGGGTGATGGAAAAGCACGGGGGCAAGAGCGGGGACTGGACGGCGGACATCGACGCCTGAAACCAGTTCGACAGCCTGCGCAATACTGTAGACAACGTCAATACTCGGCCTATACTGATGGGCGACGCGCAATGCGTTTTTCCCCATTCCAACCTGACTCTGCCCGAGAGGATGTGTCATGACGAACGCATACCCGCAGTTCACCACAGCGACTGTCCAGCTGAACGCCCTGCCCTATCAAGATACATTCCTGAAGATCGCCAACCTCTACGCGGACTCGACCCGCGCGAGCCTGGAGCAGCTCTGGATCAGCTCGTCCAAGATCATCATGGAAGAGACGATGAAGGCCTTCATCGCCGCCTCGCAGTCGTGCGCCGAAGCCCTGACCAGAAATGCCGTGTCGGTCCAGCAACAGTCGTTCGGCCGGCTCATCAGCGCCAACCAGAAGGCGGTCGAGATCATGGGCCAGAGTTTCGCCGACGCAATGGCGTCGGGCTGGAAACCAGCGCGCTGAACGCACGCTTACCGGCCATCATTGACTTCTTGCTACTGGCCGTCGGACGCAAGCAGTGACATTAAGATACATTCCAGAGCTAAAGCTGCTGCTATCATGCAAGCTTTTCTCTGCGGCAACGGCCGCCCGCTTGTTTTGCCGATATGAACAGCGCCCAAGCCCACGAGCTGACGCCCCAGGAATTTGAATTCGAAACGCTGAACATGCAGGTTGGCGTCCGCCTGCAGCTGAACACGCACCGGCGGCTCAAGCCAGTCGCGCATTTTTCCAGCCTCATCGGCTATGTCAGGGACGAATACCTGATCCTCAAGATTCCGTTCGAGGACGGGGTGCCGATCGGGCTGACCGAAGGCGAACGCGTGACCATTCGGGTGTTTTCGGGTGTCAACGTGTGCTCGTTCGCCTGCACGGTCGAGCGCGTCTTTGCCCGTCCCCTGTTCTACGTCCACCTGTCCTTTCCGACCTCGATCCATGGCACCAGCCTGCGCGGGGCGATGCGGGTGCGGGCCGACCTGCCGGTGCGGGTGGCCGGCATGAAGTCCGCGGCGCCGATGGATTGCCAGCTGGCGAACGTGTCGGTGACGGGTGCGCGCATCGATTCGCCGCAGCCCTTGCCGCCGGACGAAGACATCGTGGATCTGCGCTTCGCGCTGGTGATCCCGCCCGACAACCGGGAAACGCAGGTGCGCACCCGCGCCAGCATCCGGAACCTGGCGGTCGGCAAACCGGCGGATGGCCGGGCCGAGATGTACAGCTATGGCGTGCAGTTCATCGACCTCGATCCGGTCCACTACACGCTGCTGCAGAACATGACCTATGAGGCGCTGCTGGCCGACCGCGGCAAGATCGTCTAGCGCCTACTAGGCCCAGCCCTTCGGCAAGGGCAATCCTTCCTCGATCGCCAGCCTCTCCATCGCCGCCTCCAGCACCACCCGCGCGCGGCCCGAGGCCAGCGCCAGCTCGGCGTGCAGCGCTGCATCTTGCGGATTGCGCGAGGCGCACTGCTGGCTGTAGCGCTCGAAACTTCCTACCATCAGCAGCAAGTCCGACAGGTGGCGCGGACACTCGCAGGTCAGCCGATTGCCGGCCGCCGTGATATTGGCCAGGTCTTCGTCGGCGAAGCGCGGCGGCGCCACGGCCGTCGTCGCCGGCTCGTGCAGCGGGGGGCGGTGGCCGGTCAGGGCCGACTGGCACAGCAGCGCCAGCTCGTTCAGGTCGGCCGGAATGCGCGCCACCAGGCAACCTTGCGCGCGCAAGGCACGGATGGTGGCGCTCGAGCAGAAGCGGTACAGCACGACGACCGCACCGACGCCGGCCGCCTCGCGCGCGGCGACCACGGCGGGCACCGCCCGTTCATCGAGTTCGGATTGCTCGATCACCAGCACGTCGGCATCTGGATCCTGCGACATGTCCACCGCCTGTGCGAGGTCGGCGCAATGGCCGCGCACGTCCAGCCCCAGGGCGCCCTGCCCCATGGCGGCCACGCGCCGCGCCAGCATGGCGCCGACCAGCAGCACCCGCACCGGCGCCGCCGCCACGGCCCTGGCCTGGCCGTCCAGGCCGAGCATCGATTGCAGCTGGTCGCGGTTGAGGCCGGCCAGCACGCCGATCGAATGCCCCTGGTCGACCAGTTGCTTGAGCAGGCCGAGGCGCGTCACCTGTTCGGCCGAGTACAGGCGCTGGCCTCGCTCGGAGCGCTGGGCGTCCGACAGGCTGTAGCGGCGCTCCCATACGCGCAGGGTTTCCACCGGCAGGCCGGCCAGCCGGGCGGCGGCGCCGGTGCGGTACATGATCCGTTCTTGTCCCGTTTTATTTACTTCTGTCATTACACGTCCCGTAGTTGAACCTATCTTTTGAAACCGCATGGTGTCACACCTTCGAAAAAAATGCTGTTCCAATACTCAACAGTGTGCAAATTGCTGATCAGGTAGCAATTCACATACCTATAATGCAACGTGGTAAATTGCCGGCTTGCCTGCGGCACCCGGCTGCGGGACTGATCGACGAGGATGGAATGACATTTCGCTTGCTGACGATGGCGGCGGCCCTGCTGGCCGCCACCACCGCGACGGCCGCGCCGCGCGGCTTTACTGTGGAAGACCTGGTCAATATGGAACGGGTGGGCAGCCCGGCCGTATCGCCGGACGCCACGCGCGTGATCTATACCGTGCGCAGCACGGACATGGAAAAGAACCGCGGCAATACCCAACTGTGGATGGTCGACCTGCGCGCCGCCAAGCCGGCGCCGCAGCGCCTGACCCAGCACGCGTCCAGCAGCAGCGATCCGGAATGGTCGCCCTCGGGCGACGCCGTCTATTTCCTGTCGGCGCGCTCGGGCTCGTCGCAGGTGTGGCGCCAGCCGGTCACCGGCGGCGAGGCGGTGCAGGTGACGAACCTGCCGCTGGACGTCGACAACTTCCGCCTCGCGCCGAGCGGCGACCGCCTGGCCTTCAGCCTGGCCGTGTTCCGCGACTGCACCGACCTGGCCTGCACCAAGTCGCGCCTCGATGCGAAAGAAAAGGACAAGGCCACCGGCAAGGTCTACGACCGCCTGTTCGTGCGCCACTGGGACACCTGGGGCGACCACCGCAATGCGGTGCTGTTCTCGGCGCCGCTGGGTGCGGACGGCAAGGTCGGCAGCGAGCCGGTCAGCCTGTCCGGCTCGCTCGACGGCGACGTGCCGTCGAAGCCGTTCGGCGACCGCGAGGAATACCGCTTCAGCCCGGACGGCAAGACCATCGTGTTCTCGGCGCGCATCGCCGGCAAGACCGAAGCGTGGTCGACCAACTTCGACCTGTACAGCGTGCCGGCCGCGGGTGGCGCGGCGCCGCGCAACCTGACTGCCGATAATCTGGCATGGGACACCAAGGGCACCTTCTCGCCGGACGGCCGCACGCTCGCTTACCTGGCAATGGCGCGTCCCGGCTTCGAGGCCGACCGCTACCAGGTCATGCTGATGGACGTGGCCAGCGGCCAGAAGCGCAAGCTGGCGGCCGACTGGGATCGCTCGGCCGGCAACCTCGTGTGGCGCGCGGACGGCAAGGCGCTGATCGTCGATGCCGAAAATGTTGGACAGCACAGCCTGTTCTCGATCGACGTCGCCAGCGGCAAGGTGACGACGCTGGTCGACCAGGGCGCGGTCGGTGCCTATGACCTGCGGCGCGACACGCTGGTGTACACCCACGCGCACCTGCAGTCGGGCGCGCAGCTGTTCTCGATGAAGCTGGGCGGCAAGCCGAAACAGCTGACCGACGTGAACACCGAGCGTCTGAAGGATGTGCGCTTCGGCGATGCCGAGCAGTTCTCGTTCGAAGGCGCGAATGGCGATACCGTGTACGGCTATGTGATGAAGCCATGGAATGCGGAGCCGGGTCAGAAATATCCGGTTGCCTTCATCGTCCACGGCGGCCCGCAGGGCAGCTTCGGCAATAGCTGGAGCTATCGCTGGAATCCGCAGGTGTATGCGGGCGCGGGCTATGCGGCCGTGTTCATCGACTTCCACGGTTCGACCGGCTACGGCCAGAAGTTCACGGATTCGATCAGCAACGACTGGGGCGGCAAGCCGCTGGTCGACCTGCAGAAGGGCTATGACGCGGCGGTGAAGAAATTCCCATGGCTCGATCGGTCACGCGATTGCGCGCTGGGGGCGTCGTACGGTGGCTATATGATGAATTGGATCGCGGGTAACTGGTCGGATGAGTTCAAGTGCATCGTCAACCATGATGGCGTGTTCGATACGCGCGGCATGGCGTATTCGACCGAGGAACAATGGTTCACCGACTGGGAAAGCGGCGGGCCTTACTTCAAGGTGCCGGAGAACCATGAGCGCTCCAATCCGGTTCATCACGTGAACAAGTGGAAGACGCCGATGCTGGTGATCCAGGGGGATCTGGACTTCCGGATTCCTACCGCGCAGGCGCTGGGAACGTTTACCGCGTTGCAGCGCATGGGTGTAGAGAGCAAGCTGCTGGTGTTCCCGGATGAGAACCATTGGGTGCTCAAACCGGCGAACTCGGTGCAGTGGCATCACACTGTGGTGGGGTGGTTGGATCAGTATCTGAAACAAAAGCCGTAATAAAAAAACCCGCCGAGGCGGGTTTTTTTATTCAATCAACGCTTACCGATTATTAGCCTGGATTGGTTTCTGGATTGGTTTCCGGATCGGTTTCAGCATCTGCGGCGGCGCAAGCATTGCCACGATGTTCGTCTTCTGCATCGGTGGAGCAAGTCCAGGTGCCATCGACAGCGCGGGTTTGGGTGATCACTTTACCGTTGACAGGGGCTGGGCCGCTGTTCACGGTGCAGGTCAGGGCTGCAACACCAGCAGTCAGAGTGACCGACATATCGCAAGCTGGGGTCGTTGCTTTCAGGCCGCTGGCGGTCAGAATTTGATCTTGAGTCAAGTCCGAATTCTCGCTCATTGCAACGTCCACGCCCGTCTTGCCAGCCGACACTTCAGCCAGGCCAGCTGCGAACTTCGACTTGGCAACGTAGTTTTGATAAGCCGGGATTGCCACGGCAGCCAGGATACCGATGATTGCGACAACGATCATCAGTTCGATCAGGGTAAAGCCGCCTTGGGCTTTCTTGGTTTGCATTTGCTTGAAGTTCATTTTTCTCTCCAGGATGGTATTTCAAAAAGTTGGGACTACGTGTCTTGTACTGCTCAGCTGCTACGCTTTCCTATACGCAAGTGCCGTGCCAGGCCGAAAACAGCAAGAAACGGTCGATTTTATTAATATCGAGATAATAAAACCCTGTGCCACGACAAAAATTGGCGCCTCGGGTGACAAAAATTGTCAGTGCCGTACGGCAATTTTTGTCAGGCGACGAAGATTGGCGACGAAAAATGGAACCGCAAATAGAAAACGGGGAGCCGAAGCTCCCCGTCTTAGCTGTCGATCAAGAGATCGTCTGGATTACAGCATCGCCTTCAGCAGACGCGCCATTTCCGACGGGTTCTTGGTGACCTTGATGCCGCAGGCTTCCATGATTTCCAGCTTGGCTTGCGCGGTGTCGGCGCCGCCCGAGATCAGCGCGCCGGCGTGGCCCATGCGCTTGCCCGGAGGCGCGGTGACGCCAGCGATGAAGCCGACCACTGGCTTCTTCATGTTGTCCTTGATCCAGTGAGCGGCGTTCGCTTCGTCCGGACCGCCGATTTCGCCGATCATGATGACCGCGTCGGTGTCAGGATCGTCGTTGAACATGCGCATCACGTCGATGTGCTTCAGGCCGTTGATCGGGTCGCCGCCGATGCCGACTGCCGACGATTGGCCCAGGCCCAGTGCGGTCAGCTGGCCGACTGCTTCATAGGTCAGGGTGCCCGAACGCGACACGACGCCGATACGGCCCTTCTTGTGGATGTGGCCCGGCATGATGCCGATCTTGATTTCGTCAGGGGTAATCAGGCCTGGGCAGTTCGGGCCCAGCAGCAGGGTCTTCGAACCGGCTTTGGCCATGCGATCCTTGATTTCCATCATATCGCGGACAGGGATGCCCTCGGTGATGCAAATTGCCAGATCCAGCTCGGCTTCGACGGCTTCCCAGATGGCGGCAGCTGCGCCTGCTGGTGGGACGTAGATGACCGACACGGTGGCGCCGGTTTCCGACTTGGCTTCCTTGACCGATGCGTAGATTGGGATGCCTTCGAAATCTTCACCGGCTTTCTTCGGGTTCACGCCTGCAACGAAAGCTTCCTTGCCGTTCGCGTAGTCGCGGCACATGCGGGTGTGGAACTGGCCGGTCTTGCCGGTGATACCTTGGGTGATGACTTTGGTGTCTTTGTTGATCAGAATCGACATTTTTATATCCTTAGCGAATTAGGCTTTACCAGCGGCGGCGGCAACGACCGATTTCGCTGCGTCTTCCATCGTGTCTGCGGCGATGATTGGCAGACCCGAGTCAGCCAGCATCTTCTTGCCCAGGTCTTCGTTGGTGCCCTTCATGCGCACGACCAGCGGCACTTGCAGCGACACGGCTTTCGATGCGGTGATCACGCCTTCGGCGATGACGTCACAACGCATGATGCCGCCGAAGATGTTGACCAGGATGGCCTTCAGTTCCGGGTTCTTCAGCATGATCTTGAAGGCTTCGGTCACTTTCTCGGCCGTAGCGCCACCGCCCACGTCCAGGAAGTTGGCCGGCTCGCCGCCGAACAGCTTGATGGTGTCCATGGTTGCCATGGCCAGGCCGGCGCCGTTCACCAGGCAGCCGATGTTGCCGTCGAGCGAGATGTAGGCCAGGTCGAATTTCGATGCTTCGACTTCGGCTGGATCTTCTTCGTCCAGGTCGCGGTAGGCGACGATTTCAGGGTGACGGAACAGGGCGTTGGCGTCGAAGTTGAACTTCGCGTCCAGGGCGATGATCTTGCCCGAGCCGGTCACGATCAGCGGGTTGATTTCAGCCAGCGATGCGTCGGTTTCCCAGTAGGCTTTGTACAGGCCTTGCAGGTTGGCGCGGGCGTCGGCGATCGAGCCGGCCGGCACGCCGATCTTGGCGGCGACAGCATCAGCGTCGGCGTCGGTCAGGCCGACGGCCGGATCGATCACGACGTTGTGGATTTTTTCAGGGTTGCTGTGGGCGACTTCTTCGATGTCCATGCCGCCTTCCGACGACGCCATCAGCACGACCTTCTGGGTCACGCGGTCGGTGACCAGCGAGACGTACAGTTCCTGCTTGATGTCGGCGCCTTCTTCGATCATCAGGCGACGGACTTTCTGGCCTTCCGGGCCGGTCTGGTGGGTCACCAGCTGCATGCCCATGATCTGGTCAGCGTATTCCTTGACTTGTTCGATCGACTTGGCGACCTTGACGCCACCGCCCTTGCCACGGCCACCAGCGTGGATCTGCGCCTTGACGACCCAGACCGGACCGCCCAGCTCTTCGGCCGCCTTGACAGCCTCTTCGACCGACATGCACGGAATGCCG
>DDKG01000315.1 GCA_002339265.1 Massilia sp. UBA2604
TGCACTTCGTCCACGACTTCCGCGCAGCGGGCCGCGTCGAGCACGTTCAGGACCACGCCCTTGCCGCCGAATTCGGCCAGGTAATCGGAAATCGCCTGGGCGCCCGATTCGCTGGTGGCGGTGCCGACGACCTTGGCGCCCTGACGGGCCAGTTCCAGCGCGATGGCCTTGCCGATGCCGCGCGATGCGCCGGTGACGAGGGCGACTTGGTTCTGCAGATTCATGGGTTTTCCTTTATCTTTTATTCGGACATCGACGCCAGCACGCGCTCGAGCGCAGCCTGATCGACCAGCGCTTCGCCAACCAGGTTGGCATCGATGCGCTTGGCCATGCCGATCAGGGTCTTGCTCGGTGCACATTCGATGACCTGGGTCACACCCTCGGCGGCCATCTTCTGCATGGTTTCGACCCAGCGCACTGGCCCTGCGGCCTGGCGCACCAGCGCGTCCTTGATCTGCTCGGGACCGCTCAGCACGGCGACGTCGACGTTGTTGATGACATCGATTTGCGGAGCAGCAAATTTCAGCTCCGCCATATACGTACGCAGGCGGTCCGATGCCGGTTTCAAGAGCGACGAGTGGAATGGCGCCGACACCGACAGCTTCATGGCGCGCTTGGCGCCCTTGGCCTTGGCAATCTCGCAAGCGCGCTCGACGGCGGCGGTATGGCCGGCGATCACGATCTGGGTCGGCTCGTTGAAGTTCACGGCTTCCACTACTTCGCCTTGCGCTGCCTCAGTGCACACTGCGCGCGCGTCGTCGGCCTGCAGGCCGAGGATGACGGCCATGCCGCCCTGCCCGACCGGCACCGCGTCCTGCATCGACTGCGCGCGGAAGCGCACCAGCGGCACGGCGTCGGCGAACGGGATCACGCCGGCGGCGACCAGGGCCGAATACTCGCCCAGGCTATGGCCTGCGACCACATTCGGCACCGGGCCGCCGGCCGCGATCCAGGCGCGGTAGACGGCGACCGCGGCGGTCAGCATGACCGGCTGGGTATTGGTGGTCAGGTCCAGGTCTTCTTTCGGGCCTTCGGCGATCAGGCGCTTGAGGTCGAAGCCCAGGGCGTCGGACGCTTCTTGCACCGTTTGATCGACGACCGGGTTCCCGGCGAAGCCGTTCAGCATGCCCACTGCCTGGGCGCCTTGTCCGGTGAACAGGAATGCGAATTTGCTCATCGTTGTTTTCCGTAGTTTTGTTGTTCTTGCGGGTACGGCAGGCGCTTACATGCGCGCCAGCACCGCGCCCCAGGTAAAGCCGCCGCCCACGCCTTCCATCAGGACGTTCTGGCCCGGCTTGATGCGGCCGTCGCGCACCGCCTGGTCGAGCGCCAGCGGGATCGAGGCGGCCGAGGTATTGCCGTGTTCGTTGACGGTGACGACCATCTTTTCCAGCGGCAGGCCGAGCTTCTTGGCGGTGCCGTTCATGATGCGGATATTCGCCTGGTGCGGCACCAGCCAGTCGATCTGGTCGGCGGCCACGCCGGCGTGATCCAGCACTTCGTGCGCGACTTTCTCGAGCACCGACACCGCCAGCTTGAAGACGGCCGGGCCGTCCATGTGCAGGAAGCCGCTGCCGGCCACCGCGCCGTTGGCCAGGTTGCCCGGGATCGACAGGATGTCGGCGTGGCTGCCGTCGGCGTGCAATTTGGCGCCGAGGATGCCCGGCTCATTCGAGGCTTCGAGCAGCACGGCGCCGGCGCCGTCGCCGAACAGCACGCAGGTGGTGCGGTCGTTGAAGTCGACGATGCGCGAGAACACTTCGGCGCCGATCACCAGCACGCGCTTGTGGTTGCCGGCGCGGATGAAGGCGTCGGCGGTCGAGACCGCGTACACGAAGCCGCTGCAGACGGCGGCCACGTCGAAGGCAGCGCTGCCGTTGGCCATGCCCAGCTTCTGCTGCACGATGCAGGCCGTGCTGGGGAAGCTGCCGTGGAAGTCGGGGGTGGAACTGGCGACGATCACCAGGTCGACGTCGGCCGGGGTCTTGCCGGCCATTTCGAGCGCCTTGCGCGCTGCATGCACGGCCAGGTCGGACGACAGCTCGTCGGGCGCGGCATAGTGGCGCGCCTCGATGCCGCTGCGGGTGACGATCCACTCGTTCGAGGTCTCGACGCCCTTCTCTGCCAGCTGCGCTGCGAGCTGGTCGTTGGTGACACGGTTGGCCGGCAGGTAGCTGCCGGTGCCGGTGATTTTGCTATACAGGGTCATTGCTTCACCATCCTGCTGGGTTATTGCGCCTGGCGCTGGCCATCCTGCACGGGTGCAGGCGCGGATGCGGTAGCCGGCGCCGTTACCGGGGAGCTCGGCATCAGTTCGGCGATCAGCGCCGACAGGTGCTCTTGCACATTATTGTGCGCGGCGTCGTAGGCGCGCTTGATCGCCCATTCGAAGGCATAGGCATTGGCGCCGCCGTGGCTCTTGAAGACCAGGCCTTTCAGGCCCAGCAGGCCGGCGCCGTTGTAGCGTTCCGGATTGAGCTTCTTGAGCGACTTGCGCGCCAGCAGCGCGCCCAGCATCGACAGGACGCTTTCCTTGAACGTGGCCTTCATGAAGCGCGACAGGCCTTCGATCGCCTTGAGCATGACGTTGCCGACGAAACCGTCGCACACGACGACGTCGACCGTGCCCTTGAAGATGTCATTGCCTTCGACATTGCCGAAAAAGTTCAGTTTGCCACGTTCGGCGTCGGCGCGCAGCAGCACGCCGGTGGCTTTCACCGCCTCGTTGCCCTTGATGTCTTCGGTGCCGACGTTGAGGAGGCCAATGGTCGGGCGCGGAATGCCCTCGATCGCCGAGCACAGCACCGAGCCCATGATGGCGAACTGGTGCAGGTGATCGGGCTCGCAGTCGACGTTGGCGCCGAGGTCGAGGATATAGGTCGGGCCGCCCTTCTGGTTCGGCATGATCGAGCAGATCGCGGGGCGGTCGACGCCGGCCATGGTCTTGAGCACGTAGCGCGAGACGGCCATCAGGGCGCCGGTATTGCCGGCCGAGACG
>DDKG01000164.1 GCA_002339265.1 Massilia sp. UBA2604
ACATGCAGCAGACCGCCAACCACACCCCAGCCCCGACCCCGGCGCCCCATGCCGGCCATGCGCCACTGCTGATGGCGCTGCTAGTGTTCGTGCTGACACTGCTGGTCACCTTCGGCGCCTGGTCCAGCGCCCAGCGCAGCGCCGAGGCCCAGCTGCACGAAGCCTTCGATTACCGCACGCGCGACATGGGCTACGCCATCGGACGCCGCCTGCTGGTCTACGAGCAGGTGCTGCGCGGCGCGCGCGGCTACCTGCGCGGCTCGGTCGACCTGAGCCGGGCCGAGTTCGCCGAGTATTACGAGGTGCTGCGCCTGGACCAGTCCTTCCCCGGCCTGGAGGCGCTGGCGATCGCCAGCGCGATCCCGCCCGGCGCCCTCGCCGCCCACGAGGCCCGGGTGCGCGCCGAGGGCTTTCCCGACTACCGCGTCCATCCGGCCGACGGCCAGCCGCGCACGGCCATCTCGCACATCCAGCCGTTCAACGCGCGCAACCTGCGCGCCTTCGGCTATGACATGTACAGCGAGCCGGTGCGGCGCGCGGCGATGGCGGCGGCGCGCGACAGCGGCCAGGCCGCGCTCAGCGGCAAGGTGGTGCTGGTGCAGGAAGGCGGCGCCAGCCGCGATGCCGGCTTCCTGATGTACCTGCCGGTGTACCGCAGCGGGCGCGACGTCGAGACGGTCGAGCAACGCCGCGCGGCGCTGGTGGGCTGGATCTATTCGCCGTTTCGCATGAAGGACCTGATGCGCGGCGTGGGCGGCATCGCCGCGCCCCAGCTCGACGTCGAGATCTACGATGGCGACCACATGGCCCCGGACGCGTTGCTGTACCGCTCCCCCGGCGCCGGCCACGCCGGGCCGCCGCGCTTTTCCACCGCCACCCGCATGGCGATGGCCGGCCGCACCTGGACCGTGCGGATGGCGTCCAGCGCCAACCTCGAGGCCACGCTCGACCACGAGCGCCCACAGATGGTGGCCGCCACCGGGGTCGTGCTGGGCGCGCTGGTGAGCATGGTGGTGTGGTTGCTGGCCGGCTCGCGCCGCCGCGCGCTGCAGCTGGCGCAGGCCATGACGCTCGAGCTGCGCGAATCGCACGGCCGCATCGCGGCCGACCAGCGCCGTTTCAAGACGATCCTCGAGACCGCCTACGACGGCTTCGTCGCCGTCGACCGACAGGGCCGCATCACCGACTGGAACGCGCAGGCCACGCGCATCTTCGGCCTCGACGCCGCGCAAGCGATCGGCAGCCCGGCCGAGCAGCTGTTGCCGGAAGAACGGCGCGCCGCCTTCCGCGCCACCTTCGACGCCTTCATCCGCGGCGGCGCCGGCCCCATGGCCGGCCAGCCCACCGAGACCGAGGCGCTGCACGCCAGCGGCCGGCGCGTGCCGGTGGAGCTGGCGGTGGCCCTGCTGCCCCCTGGCGACGGCGCGGGCGCGACCGTGTTCGTGCGCGACATCACGCCGCGCCGCGAAGCCGAGGCGCGCGAGCTGCAGCGCCAGCAGAGGCTCGATGAAGCGCGCCAGGCCCTGGCCCGGGCCCAGAAGCTGGAAGCGGTCGGCAAGCTCACCGGCGGCGTGGCGCACGACTTCAACAACATCCTGCACATCATCAGCGCCAAC
Source organism: Massilia sp. UBA2604 (assembly GCA_002339265.1). Taxonomy (GTDB): domain Bacteria; phylum Pseudomonadota; class Gammaproteobacteria; order Burkholderiales; family Burkholderiaceae_D; genus Telluria. Next base: position 1,617 of record DDKG01000164.1, read on the forward strand.
GTGCAGCTGATGCTGCGCGCCGAAGGCCCGCCCAGCCGCAAGCGCCTGCACAACGTGCTCGACGCGGTGGAGCGCGGCTCGAAGCTGGCCGGCCAGCTGCTCGCCTTCGCCCGCCGCCAGCCGCTGCATCCGAGCGTGGTCGACGTCGCCCAGCTGCTCGAGCGCAGCGACAGCCTGCTGCAGCGCGCCGCCGGCGACGGCATCGTGCTCGAACGCACCACCGAGCCAGATCTATGGCCGACCCTGGTCGACCCGAACCAGCTCGAACACGTGCTGCTCAACCTGGTGATCAATGCGCGCGACGCGATGGACGGCAGCGGGCGCATCGCGCTGCGCCTGGCCAACCTGACGGTCGACGCCGGCGCCAGCCCGCTCGAAGGCGAGCCGGCGCCCGGCGACTACGTCGTGATCTCCATCGCCGACGAGGGCCACGGCATGCCGCCGGAGGTGATGGAACACGCCTTCGAACCCTTCTTCACCACCAAGCCCGAGGGCAAGGGCACGGGGCTCGGGCTGTCGATGGCGCACGGCTTCGTGCGCCAGAGCGGCGGCCAGATCCGGCTCGAGAGCGCGCCGGGCGCCGGCACCACGGTGACCATCTACCTGCCGCGCCATGTCGCGCCGGTGCTGCCCGCGCTGGCGGAGCCGGACATCGGCGCCCATCCCTAGCGAAGCACTGATCTGTAGCGGAACGCTAGTCACAATTCTGGTGCCTGAACCTACGTAAGCATACGTGAAGAACACCGTGGAAACGGACGGGGTTCAGCCGACCCGCGTGCGGTAACTGCCCGAAATGCGGTTGCGCCCATGCGCCTTGGCGTCGTACATCGCCAGGTCGGCGCTATGCAGCAGCGCTTCGGCGGCGGCCGCCGCATCGCCTTCGCCATCGCCGGCGCCGCAATCGGGATACAGCGCGTAACCCAGGCTGCCCGAGATGCGCAGGATGCGCTCGCCGTCCTCGAACGGCTGCTCCAGCCGCGCCAGGATGGTGGCGGCCACCCGCTCGGCGTCCTGGGGCTGCTGGCAGCGCGGCAGCAGCACCGCGAACTCGTCGCCGCCGACCCGCGCCAGCGTGTCCGATTCGCGCAGCGCCGCGCGCAGGCGCTGCGCCACCATGCGCAGCAGGCGGTCGCCCGCCGCGTGGCCGTGGGTGTCGTTGACCGGCTTGAAGTGATCGAGATCGAAATACACCAGGCCGACCTTGTGGCCCTCGCGATCGGCGGCCAGGATGGCCTGGCGCATGCGGTCGTGCAGCAGCACGCGGTTGGGCAAGCCGGTAAGCGCATCCTCGTGCGCCATGCGCCGCATGCGCTGCTCTTCCTGCTTGCGCGCGTCGATGTTCGAGAAGGTGCCGACCATGCGCAGCGGCTCGCCGCGCTCGCCCCGTTCGGTGACGGCGCCGCGCGCCTCGATCCAGCGCCAGCCGCCGTCGCGCGTGCGCAGCCGGTGCTCCATCGCATAGTCCATCGTCACGCCGTCGATATGGTCGCGCAGGGCCGCGCGCACCGTTTCCAGTTCATCAGGATGCACCAGCTCGGCCAGTCCCTGGTCGCCGAACCAGGATACGACGGCATGCTCGCTGTCGAGGATGCGCTGGGCGCTCGGCGACAACGTGGCCAACCCGGTGGTGACGTCGCAATCCCATACACCGTCGCCGGCGGCGTTGAGCGCCATCTTCCAGCGCGCTTCGGCCGCGGCCAGGGCCTTGAGCGCGCGCCGGCGGCGGTCGGCCGCGCCGATCGTCGCCCAGCCCAGCAGCGCCAGCACCAGCGACACCACCAGGCCGGCGCTGCGCAGCACCTCGCGCTGCTGCGCAAAGCGCGCGGCGGCGTCGCGCGTCGCCTGGCCGACAGTGACCACCAGGCCGTATTCGTGCAGCTTGTGCCAGGCATAAAAGCGGTCGATGCGATCGAGATAGCTGATCTTGCGGAAGGCGCCGCTGGCGCTGGCGTCGCGTGTCTGCGGCGCATCCGGTATCGTCGCCCCCATGTGGCGGTTGCCGTCAGCGCGCGAGCTGAGCGCGACCACGGATCCATCGAGGCGCATCAGGCTCACCGTGGCGTCCGGCCCAAGATCGATGCTGTCGTAAAAGCGCAGGAAGTATGCCGGCGGGATGGAGGCCGCGATCACGCCCTTCAGGCGCCCGCCGGCATCCCGGATCGGACGCGTGAACTGGACTTCCCACTGCGCGGAGAGACGGCTGCGTTCGGGACGGCTGATGTAGAGGCGGTCGCTGGTTCCCTCGCGATGGATGCCGAACTGGCGCAGGTCACCCAGCGCCAAGCCAAGGGGCGGCGCCCGAAGTTCGGCTGCGGCATCTGCGTACAGCAGATGGCCGTCGGCATCGGTGACGCTGATGCGCACCGGCACCCGCAGGTGGCGCGCATGGTTGGCCACGCTCTGCGCAAAGCCCGCGCGGTCGCGCTGCCAGGTGGCGCGCAGCTGAACCAGCGACAGGTCCACGAGGTCCACGGTGGCCTTGACCTCTTCGGAAAAGGCGCGCGACAGGTTCTGCACATTGGACTTGCTGGCGGTCTCGGCCAGCGCAGCGAAACGTGCCTGCTCCATGGCGACGCCGCTCCACACCACGGCCAGCATCACGCCCAGGTACACCGCGAACCGGCGCAGCACGCGTCCGCGAAAATAGGCGCCGAACATGGCTGCGAAGGGGTTGGTCGAAATGGAGTGGGGCATGGACGGGCGGCCGGCTTTCGACCGGATGATTAACGCGTAGCAGCGGGAAATGCGGGCGGGGGGAGGAATGCAATCAATGCCGCTGCCGGATGAATGCGCCCATCGTCGAAGCCGGCTATTATACCGAAGTTGCAAAATGGAACTGAAAGTTGCTTTTTTACATCTCGGGTCAAATGCGAGTCGCGGCATGGGTCGCATTTCATGCGCCACGCATGCCCGTAACAGCCGGCATTGAATGCTAGAGTGTAAGTATGAAACTGTTCTATAACGTGGCCGGAGTGCTTGCCGTCCTGCTGGGCATTCTCGGCATCTTCCTGCCGCTGCTGCCAACCACGCCCTTCCTGCTGCTGGCGTCGGCCTGTTTCGCGCGCGGCTCCGAACGCCTGCACCACTGGCTGCTGGCGCATCCCGTCTTCGGCAAGTACCTCGCCAATTTCGAGGCCGGGCACGGGATTCCGCTGAAGGGCAAGATCGTCGCCACCGTCATGCTGTGGGGCTCGATGGCCTGGTCGACGCGCCATTTCGACAGCGTCGCGATCCTGGTCCTGATGATCCTGATCGGCGCCTGCGTGAGCACCTATATGTGGTGGTATCTGCCGACGCTCAAATTGCCGCCGAAGACCGACCCGGTCGAGGAATCCCAACCCGAACGTTAGGAAGTTTCACGTCGCCGCGGATTTTGTACTATCATTAGTTACATGAAACGCGACAGCAAACTTTCTTCCGTCCTCCACGTGCTGCTGCACCTGGCCCACAGCGAGCGCCCGATGACCTCGGAGCAGATGGCCGGCATGCTCGGCACCAACCCGGTGCTGGTGCGGCGCGTGCTGGCCGGCCTGCGCGAGCGCGGCTACATCAGCTCGGAGCGCGGCCATGGCGGCGGCTGGACCGTCACCTGCGACCTGGCGACAGTCACCCTGCGCGACGTCTACGACGCAGTCGGCGCCCCCACCGTGTTCGCGATGGGCAACCGCAACGAGCACAGCGCATGCCTGGTCGAGCAGGTGGTCAATGCCTCGCTGGCGGACGCCTTCCAGGAAGCCGAGGCGCTGCTGGTGAAACGCCTCGGCGACGTGACGCTGGCCGACCTGTCGCGCGATTTCAACGTTCGCTACGACACTCACCCGCACCGGAGCCCCGCACATGAACACTCCCCTGAATGAATACGACGCCATCGTCATCGGCGGCAGCTATGCCGGCCTGTCGGCCGCCCTGCAACTGGCGCGGGCGCGCCGCAAGGTGCTGGTGATCGACGCCGGCCAGCGCCGCAACCGCTTCGCCAGCGACTCGCACGGCTTCCTGACCCGCGACGGCCAGCCGGCGGCGGCCATCGCGGCGCTGGGCCGGGAAGATGTCGCGGCCTATCGCAACGTGGCCTGGCATGATGGCCTGGCGCGCGATGCCCGGCCCGAGGCCGAACGCTTCATCGTCGACCTCGATGGCGCGGGCAGCGTGCGCGGCAAGCGCCTGGTGCTGGCCACCGGCGTGCGCGACGAACTGCCGCCGATCGACGGCCTGCCTGAACGCTGGGGCAAGAGCGTGTTCCACTGTCCCTACTGCCACGGCTACGAGTTGAACGAGGGCCGCATCGGCGTACTGGCGAGCGGCCCGTTGTCGGTGCACCAGGCCCAGATGCTGCCGCACTGGGGCCAGGTGACCCTGTTCACCAATGGCGTGTGCCCGCTCGACGATGCGCAACGCGCCGACCTCGCCGAGCGCGGCGTGCAGGTGGACGAGACGCCAGTGGCGCGGCTTGCCGATCACGCCACCGTGGTGCTGGCCGATGGCCGGCAACAGGCGATGGCCGGCCTGTTCACCTTTGGCCGCCTGCACATGGCCAGCCCGATCGCGCAGCAGCTCGGCTGCGCCTTCGAGGAAGGACCGCTTGGGCCGTTCATCCGCACCGACGAGGCCCGCCAGACCACGGTGCCGGGCGTGTTCGCCGGCGGCGACGCCATGCGCGCCGCTCATTCGGTGGCGCTCGCCGTGGCCGACGGCGCAATGGCCGGCGTCGGCGCCCACCGCTCGCTGCTGTTCGGCCTGGCGCCGCAACACTGACGCTAGCAGGCGTCGACGTAGCGGCCGCGCTCATCGGCCGGATAGCTGACCACGATGCGTTCGGTGCGCTCGTCGGCCTCGTAGCGTACCCAGACCAGGCCGTCGCGCGATTCGAAGCGCTCGGGCGTGGTCGCCACCAGCGGGATCTGGTGCCAGCGGCCGAAGTCGGCCACCACCTGCTGGTCATCGGCCGCCAGTCCGAGCTTATGGCCATTGGACAGGCGGTAGACGCCATCGATCGAACCGATCACTTCGGCACTGGGCGTCACCCGCTGCGGCGGCGGCCCGATGCGCGAACAGCTGATGCCGGCCACCGGCACCTGCAGCTCTTGCAGCGCCGGCGCGGCGGCGGCCGGCGCCGCACCCGTCAATGCACCCAGCAATGTGATACCGCCAGCCGCAGTCGCGGCGGCAAGGAAGCTCGTGCGCATGTCATTCTCCTCGGTCGGCAATGGGCATGGCCGCGCGCTGGGCGGCGTCCCTGGCCCGTATGACACCGTCGCGCCGTCCGAGTTCTGCCTGGCGGATAATGGGAACGTCACAGCATGAGAACATCGCATGGAACTCATCTTCCTCGGCACGTCGTCCGGCACGCCGACCCGGCAACGCAATATGTCCGGCCTGGCGCTGCGCCTGCGCGGCGCGCGCTCGTGGGTGCTGGTCGACTGCGCCGAAGGCACGCAGCACCGCATCCTGCGCACGCCGCTGTCGGTAATGAGCCTGCGCGCCGTGTTCATCACCCATATGCACGGCGACCACTGCTACGGCCTGCCCGGCCTGCTGGCCAGCGCCGGCCTGCTGGGCCGCACCGAACCCTTGACGATCGTCGGCCCGCCGCCGCTGCGCGCCATGATCGAGTGCATCATGCAGGCCAGCGAGTTGAACCTGCCCTTCCCGCTGGCCTGGTTCACGCCCGACGACCTGGCCGCCGGCCCGCTGCTGCCTGAATTCTCGGTCGACGCTACTCCGCTGTCGCACCGCATCCCGTCCTGGGCCTATGGATTCACCGAGGCTGCGATCGAGCGCCGGCTCGATACCGACAAGCTGCGCGCCGACGCCATCCCCTCATCGGCCTTGTGGGGCGAGATCCAGCAGGGCCGCGACGTGGTGCTGCCGGACGGCCGCGCCATCACGGCGCGCGATTATCTGCTGCCGCCGCGCCGCGCGCGCCGCATCGTGGTGGGCGGCGACAACGACCGTCCCGAGCTGCTGGCGGCCAGCGCGCAGGACGCCGACGTGCTGGTGCACGAGGCGACCTATACCGAGGAAGTGCTGCAGAAGATCGGGCCCGGGCCGCAACACAGCTCGGCCATGCGGGTCGCGCAGTTCGCCGCAGGGGCCGGCGTGCGCAACCTGGTGCTGACCCATTTCAGTCCGCGCTACCAGGACGGCGGCCCGCTGCCGCTGTCCCTGCTCGAGGACGAAGCGCGCGCGCAGTATGCCGGCCACTTGCTGCTGGCGCGCGACCTCGATCATTACGTGCTCGATCGCGCTGGCGAGCTGCGGCTGGCGGTCGAATAGATTTATGGCGCCTGAATAACCCTGCCGCTCGCCGCAGACGCAGCAACCGCGTACACTGGTCCCTTCCGGACGCAGCCGGTTTCATCGCCGCACGTGCGCTTGCTGACCGCATTTCCAGGACGTGGCTCCTGAAGGTCTGCCGGGTGCAGTAGCGGCCATAACAAACAAATCAGATGAGGCCATATGTCGAAGTTTTCGTGGGAGCCGCTAGACTTTCTTGAAGCGCTCGAGGTGCTACCTATCGAGGAAGAGCACGGCATTTCGTACAGATATCTTCTAACGAGAGCTCCTATTACCCTCGACTTGACGATCTGGCCGCTGACTGGAGATGTAACGCTATTGCTGGCATGTGAGGGAGTCCAAGAGCCGTTAGTAAGCCTGGACCTGCTGGAAAGCCCAGGCGCACGCGTCGTGCGACGTGCACAAAGTACGTACATTGAATTCGCTGCAGCAACGCTGTTCGAGAGAAGATACGACTACAGGGACACGCCGCCTTATGGATTTCGGTTGCAGGTTCAGCCCTCTATCAAAGTGACACCCTTTTCGTATCCTCAATGACGCTCTGGCCCAAGCAGAGTCGAAGGATTCTACGGGAGATGATTACTGCTTTACTGGCGTGAGCCCGATTTCCTGCACCTTGGGCTCTTGTTCAGGTGTGAGCGTGAACTTGACGTCCACCTTGCCGCGCTCGCCGATCAGCGCAAAGGAACCGCGCAGGCTGTTCTCAGCGCTGATGGGACCGACCGACGTGATCTTCCCGATCGGTTCCAGCTTTTCTCGCGCGTGCCTGATCCAGTCCTCTCGCGAGCGGTCCATGAAGAAATTTTCGGCGGTGATGGTGCTGCCAAGCTGTTCATCCCACGACTGCACCAGTTGCGCCACTTGCTGATAGCGCGTCGCCAGGATCGGCGACACGTCGATCGGCCCCGGACCCAGGTCGGCGCCTTCGACCAGCATCGCCAGCGCCCTGCCCGTACGCCCGTACACCGGACCATAGCGCAGGTTGGTGAAGGCAAAGACCCCTACTCCATGGTGCGGCGAGAAATAATATTGACTGCCGAAGCCGGGCAGCCCGCCCCCGTGGCCGACCGTCACCACATCCTGGCTGTCGCGCAACACGATCAGGCCGTAGCTATAGAAACTCACACGCGGATTCGGTGTCTTGCCATCGGTCGTGGTGGCCTTGGCGCTCATCCCGGCAAACGCCTGCGGCAGGTGCATCTCGCGCACCGATGCACGGCGCAGCGGTCCGCGATCCGCATCGCTGCGGGCCGGCCAGGCATCCAGGTGGAAGGCGATGTAGCGTGCGAAGTCATCCGCAGTCGTGATCAGCCCGCCCATTGCGGCGCCGTCGCCATCCGGCAGGATCGGCTCCGCCTCCCAGTGGTCGCGGTCCCAGCGGTAACCGAGCGCGAGCTTGCCTGGCTTGGCCTGGGTATATTCCCAGCGCGTATTGTGCATGCCCAGCGGCTGCAGGATCTCGCGCGTGACGTAGTCCTGGAAGCGCATGCCAGAAGCCTTGCTGACGACCTTGCCCAGCAAGATGTATCCAAGGTTGCTGTATTCGAAGGTCTGTCCGGGAGCATTCGAGAACGACAGCCCTGCGCCGACCAGTTGTTCGATTTGGGCATTGGAAATGGCCATCTGGCGATCGCCCCAGGGATTGTCCTCGGGAAGCCCGGCGGTCATCGTCATCAGGTGACGGATCGTCAACGCAGGCGAGTCGGTGGTCGGCAATTTGACGCCGCGTAGTTCGGGCAGATAGCCGGACACCGGATCGTCGAGGCGCAGCTTGCCATCGTCGCGCAACTTCAACGCCGCCATCGCCACGAAGCTCTTGCTCATCGATGCGATGCGGAATTCGGTCGAATTGGTCGCGGGGAGTTTGCGCTCGACATCGGCCAGGCCGAGCGCGCGACTATGCACCAGCTTGCCGTCCAACACCACGCCATACACCAGGCCCGGCAGATGTTCCTTGGCTGCGAGCTCGGTGTACATCTTGTCGATGTCGGGAAGCAGCTTGGCGACGCGTGCGGCGCGATCAGGCGCCGGTGCCTGCGCCGGCGTCTGCGCGTGACTATTCGCGGCGATGCCGGTGGCCAGCAAGAAGCCTAAGATCGACAACACACGGCAAAATTTGTGGTACATGCTGGTCTTTCCCAGGTGAGCACGATGCTTGCGATGATCTCACCTTATTCAGCAAACCAAAGCCCATTCAGCGAAATTATCCCGAGTGCATGGACGCCTGCGGCGAATCGCGCTCGATCGTCGCTCACTTGCGCTTGCGCCAGCGCCCGATGCGCTCCTGCAGGCCGACCACGAACACGAAGAAGGCCGGCACGAACAGCACCGCCAGCACCGTGGCCGCCACCATGCCGCCGAACACGCCGGTGCCGATCGCGTGCTGGGTCTCGGCGCTGGCGCCCGAGGCGATCATCAGCGGCACCACGCCCAACGCGAAGGCGAGCGACGTCATGAGGATCGGCCGCAGGCGCAGGCAGCCGTCCGGCCTCGACGTCGAGGCTGCCATTGCCGCCGATCAGGCCATCGCTGGTGATGACCCCGGCCGCAATCCGGGCCGCGCCGTCACCGGCATTGACCAGCCGGCCAGAGGTATTGTCGATCGATCCCGCTTCAAGCACGAGCGTGGCGTGCGCGCCGAGCGTCTCGACGGTGCCCGCACGGTTCAGCAGGCGGCCGCCGGCCGCGACCTCGAGCGCGCTGTCGGCCTGGATCAGGCCGCGCGTATTGTCGATCGCGCCATCGGCCCGCACCGCCGCCTGCGTCCCGGCCACGATGCGTCCGTCGCTGTTGTCGATCGACTTGCTGGCCAGCGTCAGCGCACCCTCGGCGCTGATGACGCCTTCGCTGGCGTCCAGGTCGCCGGTCGCGATGCGGGCGTCGCCGCCGATGCGCCAGGCTCCCTGCGCCGCGCTGGCGGCGCCGCTGGCCAGGTCCAGATGGCCGGCGACGTTCAGCGTGCCGCGCGCGCCGCTGATGCTGCCGGCGCGCAGGTCCAGCGCCGACGCCGACTCGATCGCGCCGGCCTGCTGCTTCAGTTCGCCGTCGACCGCGATCGCGGCCGCTGCGGCGCCGAGGTGGCGCAGCGTGCCGCCGCCATTGTCCAGCGTGGCGGCATGTAGCGCGAGGTGGCCGGCCTGCAGCAGGCCGTCGACGTTGTCGAAGCCGCCGGTCACGACGTCGGCCGCGCCGCCCACCAGCAGGCTGCCCGTGCGGTTGCCGAAACTGCCGGTCTCGACCTGCAGCGCACCGCGTACCTGCAGGGCGCCCCCGGCGTTGTCGAAGCGTGGGCCGCGCACCTCCAGGCTCTCCAGGTGCGCTTCGCCGCCGAGGTTCAGGAATTGTCCGGTGCGTACGCCGACGCCGCCGCTGGCTTCGATCCGTCCGCCGTCGTTGTCGAGCAGGTCTGCCTTCAGCATGCCGTCCGCCACGACCGGCGCCGGCGCCGGCGTGGGCGCATCTGGCACGATTGGCGAGCTCCCGGCGTCGACGCCCGGCGCGCTTTCCGGCGCAGCCGGTGGCGTTGCCGCGCCGGCATCCGCCTGCGTCTCCGCACCGGCCGGCGCTGCCGGCGCTGCGGTGGAAGGCGCGGCGGCGGCCTGGCCCAGGGTGCCGGCGCCGTTCGACACGGCCTGCGCATCCAGGCCCAGGGCCATGCCCCCGGTCTGGACGATGCTGCCGTCGCGGTTCGTCAGCGTCGTGGCGGCGATCTCGAAGCGCTCCGCCTCGATCGTGCCCATGCGGTTGTCGAGCGCCCCCTCGAGGATGATCCGGGCTTCGCCATGCGTGGCCAGCTCGCCCGCGTTGCGCAGCTCCTGCGCGGCCAGCGCCAGGCCGGCGCCGGCAAGCATGCCGCCGGCGTTCTCGATCGCCGCCGCGCGCGCTTCCAGTCTTCCGCTGGCCTCCAGCGTGCCACGGTTTTCCAGGCGGCCGCTGCTGGTGACGACCAGGTCGCCGGCGGCGGCGCCGATCTCGCCGGTATTGCGCACGCCGACCCCGGCCTCGGTGCCCACCAGCCAGATATGGTTGGCATACATGCCGCCCAGCCGCGCGACGTCGATCGCATAGGATGGCGCGTCGGCGCGGCCGGCGCCCGTGGGCGTCACGCCGGGAGCCGCCTGCGACGCGTCGTCCAGGCCCACCTGGTTGACGCCGGCGACGACGTCCAGGCGCTGCGCCCACAGGCCGGCGTTGAGCTGCACCGAACGCGCGATGAGCGCGGTGTAGTCGGTCTGGCTGGCGTTCAGGCCCCCCCTTCGATCGCGATCAGGCCGCGCTGCACGTCGAAGCCGGCGAGCCGGCCATCCACCATCTGCGGCGCGCCGGTGCTGAGGATGGCGCGGCTGACGTTGATGAAGCCGCCGCCATCGACCACGATGCCGGCCGGGTTGGCGATCACGGTTTCGGCGCGTGGCCCGGCCACTTCGACGAAGCCCTGCAGGCGGCTCGGATTGCTCGAATTGACCTCGTTCAGGATGACCCGCGCGCTGCCCTCCTTCATCCAGGGATTGGCCTGGACCCAGCCGCCGAGCTGGGTCTGGACGTCGGTGCGTGCGTTGTTCAGGATGGCGCCGCCCTGCGGCACGTCGAACTGCGCATAGACGTTGCGCGACACCCCGGCCGCGCTCGGGGTCTGCACGTTCACCTGCAGCACGCCGTTGGCCGTGCGCAGGACGGTCGCCCGCTGCTGGCCCGGCGCATTCGGATCGGCCACGATCTGGGCCAGCGCCGCCCCGCACCACAAGGCGCCACCGAACGCCGTCCCCAGCAGCAAGGCAAGGCGCCGCAGCAGCGGCGCTCCGCGCATGGCGGGCAATCCCGCCGGCGCGCCGGTCTCGCCGGGACCCTTGCCCTGGCTGCGCGCGGTTTCCTGGACGGCCATCAGCATGCCGCGGGCCTGGTTGAAGACGAGACGGTAACGGAGCTTGTTCATGGGTGTCAGTAGTCGTAGTTCAGGTTGAAACCGGTGGTCACGCTGGCGCTGCGGAAGCCGTCCGGACGGTCGATCGGAGCGCCGCCGAACAGGTCGCCCTGCAGGCGGCCCCACGCAAAGCGCCAGCCGATGGCGGCGCCACTCAGGCGGGTGCCCAGCAGACGTTCGGCGCCGGGGCCGGAGACCTGGCCATGGTCGATCGCCGCGTACAGCTGCTGGCGGGTGCCGGGCAGCGTCCAGGCCAGGTCGTTGCGCAGCAGCCAGCCGCGCTCGGCCGACAGGCTGCTTTCGCCGTCGAAGCCGCGCACGGTATAGCGTCCGCCGATGGCGAAGCGGTCCTGCGGCACTAGCGGCGTGCGGTTCCACTGGCCGCGCCAGGAGGTCGACCAGGCGAGATCGCGTGTCAGCGGCAACTGCAGGGCGAGGTCGGCGGTCAGCAGGCGTGGGCGCGCCGTGCCTTCGCCATAGGGCTCTTCCGGCGCCGCCAAGGTCCCGAAGGCGCCGGTGCCGATCTTCCAGCCCAGCGCGGCGTCGAGCGTGGCGCGGCCGATGAATTCCTTGTGCGCGATGCCGAGCACGAAGCCGCCCATGCGGCGTCGCTGCACCTCGACTTCGGTGTCGTCGATGAAGTTGTGGCTGCGGCGCTGGTAGGCGCGCACCGAGAGCGTGGTCTTGCGCACGGCGTCGCGATACACCAGGCGCGCCGCTTTCACCTCGGTGTTCAGGCTGCTGCCGCTGTAGACGTAGTCCTGGTTGGCGCCGGCCACGCTCTGGTGATAGCGATAGTCGTTGACCTGGGCCGTGAACAGCCAGTATCCCAGGGGCACCGAGTAGTGCGCCGCATAGCCCCGCGTGCCGTAGTCGCCGGACGGGCTGTCGCCGGGCAGGTTATGGTTCAGCGTGATATAACAGGTCCTGGAAACCGGTCGGATTGTCGACCGACAGCGTCACCCCGCCCTGGTAGGTGCCGGTGGCATGGCTGCCGCTGTCGTCGAGCGACAGGCCAAGACGGTAGGCGCGACCGCCCTGCCACTGCACCTGCAGGTCGCTGTCGCCCGGCAGCTCGGCCGGCACGATCTTGATATCGGCTTCGGCGCCCGGCACCCGCTTGAGGTTTTCCAGTCCCTGCTCGATTGCACGCAGGTTCAGCAGATCGCCGGCGCGCGCAGGCAGCGCGGCGCGCCAGTGGCCCGGCTCGTCCCCCGTGAAGCGGATCGCGCGGATCCGCCCCGGAACCAGGGAGAGCTGCAGCTCGCCATCCTGCAGGTCTTGCGCCGCAGCGACCACCCGGGCGGTGACATGGCCGCGCGCGACCAGCGCATTCTGAACCTGGCCGAGCAGGACATTAATTCCCGCGCTACCCAGACAGCGTCCGCGCACGGGACGGACCGCGTCCAGCGCCCATTGGAAGTCGGTCGCGCGCTCACCCTCGAGCACGATGGAGTCGATCACGAAACATGGAGATTCGGTGGCGGGATAACCGGACGGCGGCGGCGCGGCGTCCTGCAGGCGCACATCCGGCTGGGCTTCATCGCGCCGGCGGCGTTCGTCCTCGCGCTGCTGCTGGCGTTGCAGCTGTTGCTCGGCCAGCCCGGAAAGGTCCTGGGCGCTGGACGGCGGCGGCAGACAGGCGCCAATCAGTGCGGCAATCAGGCTGAGCCGCAAGGCATGTGATGGGGCAGGCATTTATTTCCATGTAGCAACATATCTGAGCCGCAGTATAAGCTCGATGTTGATACAAAGAAATACATCTAATTACATTTACTAAACAACCCAGCGTGTTCAAAGAACTTTGTGTCTTTCACGCCACGGGCTGGTGACATTTGGTGAGAGTGTTGGCGTGCTGCGTGCTCATGGCGAAGGGTGGCAGGCGAGCCGTATCCAGGCCTGACCGCCGCCGCTCGTGCTGTCTGCAGAACGCGGTTATGAACGCTGCGGCAACAGGCCGCGCACCACCGCGTTCAGGCGCTCGACCGAGACCGGCTTGCCCAGGTGCGCCGAGAACCCGGCCGCGCGCGGCCGCGCGATGTCGGCGTCGCGCCGCATGCCGGTGATGGCGATCGCCGGCAGGCTTGCGCACTTTGGCAGCGCGCGCACCATGCCCAGGAATTCGTAGCCATCGATCTCGGGCATCGAGATATCCGAGATCAAGAGGTCGACGTCTTCGCGTTCGAGAATCGCGATCCCGCCTTTGGCGCTGGAGGCCTCGAACACGGTGGCGCCGCTCATCTCGAGCAGCGACTTGAACACCATCAGCATGTCTTCCATGTCGTCGACCACCAGGATGCGCAGCCCGGCCAGGTCGTCCGATCCCGCCTCGCCGCCGCCGCATGGCACCGCCTTGCTTTCGAACAGCGGCAGCCAGACCGAGAAGCGCGCGCCCTTGCCCACGCCTTCGGACGCGACGTCGACCCGGCCTCCATGCAAGGCCACGATCTCGCGCACCAGCGCCAGCCCGATGCCCAGGCCGCCCTTGGAGCGCGTGGTCACCGACATGCTCTGGCCGTACATGTCGAATACGTGCGGCAGGAAGGACGGGGGGATGCCCTGGCCGCTGTCGATCACGTCGACGCGCAGCGCTTCTTCCTCGCGCGCCAGGTGGACCTCGATGCGACCGCCGCCAGGAGTGAACTTGATCGCGTTGCTGAGCAGGTTCATCACCACCTGCTCGATGCGCACCACGTCGGCCAGCACCGGCATGCCGTCGGCGCCGCCGGTGAACTCGATGTGCAGGCCCTTGCCCGCCGGATCGTTGCGCGCGGCGTCGACCATGCCCGGCAGCAGAGAGTCGAGCACGACCGGCGCCATGGTCAACGACAGCTTGCCGGTGCGCACGCGCGACATGTCCATCAGGTCGTCGATGATCTTGGCCTGGCTCATGACCGACCTGCGGATGATCGATGCGACGCGCATGAAGTTGGGCGACTGGCGCAGTTCCGGCATGCGCGCAAGCAGCTCGACGTTAATGTGGATCATGTTCAGCGGATGGCGCAGCTCGTGCGACATCACGGCCAGGAACTCGTCCTTCAACGCCGCCGCGCTCTCGGCGTCGGAACGCACCGACTGCTCGTGGGTCAGGGCCTGCTCGCGCTCCTTGCCCTGGCGCTCGCGCGCGGTCTCGTCGCGCGCAATCTTGGCATAGCCGTAGAAGTCGCCGTTGCGCAGCGGCGTGGTGACCCCGCTGCAGTAGAAGCGGCTGCCATCCTTGCGCAGGTGCCAGCGCTCGTCCTCGGCGCGCCCATCCTCGCGCGCGCGGCGCAGTTCGTCCTCGGGCACGCCGGCCGCGACATCCTCGGGCACGAACAGGCGATCCAGATCGTGGCCGTGCATCTCGTCGGCGCTGTAGCCGAACAGCGTTTCGGCGCCCTTGTTCCAGCTGGTGACGCGGCCCTCCTCGTCCAGCGTGACGATCGCGTAATCCTTGGCGCTTTCGGCCACCATGCGCATGCGCGCCTCGCTGGCGCGCGCCTGTTCCTCGGCATGGCGGCGCGCCGTGATGTCGAAGAAGGTCATCACCGCCCCCTCGATGCGGTCTTCGTTGGTGCGATAGGGCAGCAGGCGCACAATGTAATAGCGGCCGTCGTAGCTGCGCACCTCGCGCTCGACCAGGCGCAGGGTGTCGAAGGTGGCGCTGACGTCCTCGGCCAGCTGGTCGTAGTCGAGCTTATGGGTCAGGTCGAGCAGCGAGCGGCCGACGTCGGTGGCGATGATCGAGAACAGGTCGGCCGCGCGCGGCGTGAAGCGCTTGATGCGCAGGCCACTGTCCACGAAGATGGTGGCGATGTCGGTCGAGGCGATCAGGTTGGTCAGGTCATCGTTGGCCTTGCCGGTTTCCTCGACCTTGACCTTGAGCTCGTAGTTGACCGTCACCAGCTCCTCGTTCACCGATTGCAGCTCTTCCTTGCTGGTTTCCAGTTCCTCGGTGGCCGAGCGCAGCTCCTCGTTGATCGCCTGCAGCTCCTCGTTCGACGCGCGCAGCTCTTCGGTGGAGATCTCGGAATACTCGATCGTCTCCTGCAGCTGCTCGCGCTTGCGCTGCAGCTCGGCCTCGAGCTGGGACAGCACGATGTCGTGGCCGCCGTCCGGGCGCTCCGGCCCCGCGACGCCCGGCCCCTCCTCGACGCGGTTGAACAGCACCAGCAGGTAGTCTGCTTCGGACTCCTCGTCGCGGAAGGCGCGCACCGTGGCCGTCACGGCCCCCTGCTCCGGGCTGCCGGCCAGCTCGATCGGCCGGCATTCGACGCTGCCGCCGGTCTGCGCCACCTGGTACATGGCCGAACGCAGGTCCAGGCGCAGCTCGGGCAGTACCAGCGTCAGCAGGCTGCGCGACGGTTCGCCGCCGCCCATGCGCAGGTACTGGCCGGCCCGCTCAGACACGTAGACCAGGTTGCCCTCGCGGTCGACCACGACCGAGGGTGGAGCGAACTGGGCCAGCGCGCGCTGGTGCATCTCGGCATAGGTGGTGGGCCGCTTGCCCGGCGGCCTGGGCCGGCTGACTTCCGGCAGGCGCACCCCGTACAGGGCGGAGGACGGGTTCTGGTAATGCAGCTGGCGGCCGGTGGTGCGGGCGCGGTAGATGCGGTTCTTCTTGTCGACCGGGATGAAGTAGTCGGCCACCGACTCGGCCGATTCGGACGAGCCGAGGAACAGGTAGCCGCCGGGCTTGAGCGCGAAATGGAAGGTCTGCAGCACCCGCATCTGCACGTCGCGGTTGAGGTAGATCAGCAGGTTGCGGCAGCTGATCAGGTCGAGCCGGGAGAACGGCGGGTCGCGCAGCAGGTTGTGCGAGGCGAACAGGATACGGTCGCGCAGCGACTTGCGGATGCGGTAGTGGCTGTCCTCGCGCCTGAAATACTGGCGCAGGCGCGCAGGCGCGACGTCGGTGATGATCGAGCCCGGATAGGTGCCGGCGCGCGCGGCGTCGATCGCACGGTCGTCGATGTCCGAGGCGAACACCTGGAACGCCGGCGGCGTTTCCATCAGCGCGGCCTGGTCGGCCATCAGCATCGCCAGCGAGTAAGCCTCTTCACCGCTGGCGCAGGCGGCGACCCAGGCGCGCACCTCGTCGCCGGCGGCGCGGTCCTTGAACAGCTCGGGCATGATGTCGCGCTCGAGCGAATCGAAGGCTTCGCGGTCGCGGAAGAAGTTCGTCACGCCGATCAGCATGTCGTCGAGCAGCGCCTTGTTCTCGCCGACATCATTGAGCAGCAGGTCGCGGTAGTCGG
>DDKG01000202.1 GCA_002339265.1 Massilia sp. UBA2604
CCCAGCTCGTTCGAGGCGCCGATGAACACCGAGTTCACGGCGCTGACCCGGCCGCGGATCTCGTCCGGGGTCTCGTACTGCACCAGCAGGTGGCGGATGTAGACGCTGACCATGTCGCCCACGCCGAGCAGGAACAGGGCGGCCAGGGCGACCGGGAAGCTGTCGGTCAGGCCGAGCAGGATCACGCACACACCGTACAGCGCGACGCCGCCGAACATCCAGGCGCCGACCCGGCGCGTGATCGGGAACATCGCCAACGTGATCGAGCACAGGGCGGCGCCGACGCCGGGCGCGGTGCGCAGGAAGCCGAGGCCGGTGGGCCCGGCGCCCAGGATGTCATGGGCGTAGGCCGGCAGCAGCGCGGTGGCGCCGCCGAACAGCACCGCGAACAGGTCGAGCGAAATGGCGCCCAGCACGATCGGGCGCGAGCGCACGAAGCGCAGGCCCTCGAGCAGGGTATGCCAGCTGACCGGCGCCTTGTTGACGATCTGCTGGATGCTGCGTGTGTTCGTCATCAAGAGCACCGCCAGCGCCAGCAGGCTGGCCGACGTCATGTGCACGACCTGCGCGCCGAACACATACAGCAGGCCGCCGACGATCGGTCCCAGGATCATTGCCACGTGCATGGTCGAGGAGCCGAGCGCCACTGCCTGGCTGAATTCGCGGTCGGGCACCAGGTTCTTGAGCACCGCCTGCGAGGCCGGCATCATGAAGGCGCGCGCACTGCCGAACACCACCAGGATCGCGAACACCGGCCACACGACCGTGCTGCCGCTGGCGGTGAAGGCGATCAGCAGCGCGCTGCACAGCAGCTGCACCGCCATGCAGGCCATGACGATCAGGCGCCGGTTGTGGCGGTCGGCCACGTGGCCGGCCCACAGGATGAACACCAGGAAGGGCGCGAACTGCGCCAGGCCGATCAGGCCGAGGTCGAACAGGCTGCCGGTGATCTGGTACACCTGCCAGCCGATCGCCACGCTCTGCATCTGGACCGCGAAGGTGGCGAGGAAGCGGGCGGAAAGATAAAAGGCGAGATTGCGGTTGCGCAGGACGCCGAGGCGTCCAGATGGGGAGATCAGGGACATGGTGTGGGGCCGGCGGCCCGGCCGCCAACCGTATGATTAACTGGCTGCGAGGTCCGCTTCGGTAGTGAACGAATCGGCAAAGAACTCGTCTTCCGGCAGGCCGCACAGGGCGGTGTAGTCGCGCCGCGCCGAATCGACCATCACCGGGGCGCCGCAGGCGTAGACCTGGTGGCCCGACAGGTCGATGATGTCCTGCATGACGGCCGCGTGCACGAAGCCGGTGCGGCCCGTCCAGGCGTCTTCTGGCAGCGCGTCCGAGATGACCGGCACATAGGTGAAATCGGGCAGCGTGGTTTCCCAGGCGCGGCACAGCTCGTCCATGTACAGGTCTTGCGGGCGGCGGCCGCCCCAGTACAGGCGCACGGGGCGCGTCGACTTCAGGTGCATCAGGTGCTCGACCAGGGCCTTGACCGGGGCGAAGCCGGTGCCCGAGGCCAGCAGCACGATCGGCTTGTCGGACTCTTCGCGCAGGAAGAAGGTGCCCAGCGGGCCCTCGAAGCGCAGGATGTCGCGCTCCTTCATGGCGCCGAACACGTGGTCGGTGAACAGGCCGCCCGGCAGGTGCCGGATGTGCAGCTCGAGCGGGCCTTCGAACGACGGCGCGTTGGCGATCGAGTAGGCGCGGCGCTTGCCGTCCTTGAGCAGGAATTCGATGTACTGGCCGGCGCGGTAGGCCAGCAGCTCGTTGGCCGGCAGCTGCAGGTTGACGATCGCGACGTCGGGCGCGGCGCGGCGGATGGCGGCGATCCGGGTCGGCATCTTGCGCAGCGGGTAGTCCGAGCTGCCGCCCACTTCGCGCGCCTCGATCACCAGGTCGCCGCTCGGCACGGCGCAGCAGAACAGCGACATGCCGCCGGTCTTTTCGATGTCGGACAGCGCGCGCTGCTGGTGCGGCTTGTGCTCCACCGCGCCGTCGAGCACCTTGCCCTTGCACGAGCCGCAGGCGCCGTTCTTGCAGCCGTAGGGCAGGCCGACGCCGGCGCGGATGGCGGCGGCAAGGACGGTTTCATCGGCTTCGCAAGTAAACTGGCTGCCGCTGGGCTGGACGGTGATCTGGAAGGTCATGCGATTCGGTGGTTGGGGCGCAAACTGGGGCGCAAGTGGTTGATCCGATGGCGGTTTTCCGCCACTGGGCGCTATTCTACACCGGCGCCGACAGCGGTGCTGCCGCTGTGCTACAGTGCCGCGATTCACCTCCACCGCCCATCATCGCGCCCTTAGCCATGCCAGATCGATCCGCCTTCGCCCGTCCCCGCCTGCTCATCGTCGGCTGCGGCGACGTCGGCATGCGCCTGCTGCCGCTGCTGGCCGCGACATACCGGGTGTTCGCCCTGACCAGCCAGCCCGAGCGCCGCGCCGAGCTGCGCGCGCTGGGCGCGGTGCCGGTGGTGGCGGACCTGGACCGGCCTGCGACCCTGGCGCGCCTGCGGCGGCTCGCACCGTGGGTGCTGCACCTGGCGCCGCCGCAGCCGGATGGCGAGCACGATCGGCGCACGCGCCACCTGGTGGCGGCGCTGGGAGAGGTCCGGCGCATGGTGTATGTGAGCACCAGCGGGGTGTATGGCGATTGCGGCGGGGCGCTGGTCCATGAACACCGCCCGGTGGCGCCGCGCAATGCGCGCGCGCGCCGGCGCGTGGACGCCGAACGCATCCTGCGCGCCTGGGCCCTGGCCACCGGCGCGTCGCTGTCGATCCTGCGCGTGCCGGGCATCTACGCCGACGACCGCCTGCCGCTGCGCCGGCTGGAGCAGGGCACGCCGGCGCTGCGTGCCGAGGACGACGTCTACACCAGCCACGTGCACGCCGACGACCTGGCGCGCATCGTGCTGGCGGCGCTATCGCGCGGACGGCCCGGACGCGTGGTGCACGCGGTCGACAGCACGCGCATGAAGATGGCCGATTATTTCGACGCCGTGGCCGACGCCTTCGGCATGAACCGCCCGCCGCGGCTGGCGCGCGCCGAGCTGCAGGCCGTGGTGTCGACGATGCTGCTGTCCTTCATGTCGGAATCGCGACAACTGGACGATACGCGCCTGCGGCGCGAGCTGCGGGTGCGCCTGCGCCATCCCGACGTCGCGACGACGCTGGCGCGCCTGGCGCATAAGTCGCCGGAATAGATCAGTAAACATTATTTATCGACTGTCTGTATAATTTCGCGTCCCGCGAAAATAGCCATATAAATACTGATGGTTTGCCTCTTTTTGCAAATTTTTCGCGGTGTTGCGTCTTAAACAGCAATAATAATTAAAGAAAGAGTCATGCCGATCCGCCGCCTTCCGCCCGGCGCCGAGTACGACCCCAACCGGGTCCTCGACGCCATCATTTCCCGCCTGCGCCTGAAGAATGACGCAGCCCTGTCGAAGCTGCTCGAAGTGGCGCCGCCCGTGATCAGCAAGATCCGCCACGCTACCCTGCCGATCGGGGCCACGCTGCTGATCCGCATGCACGAAGAGAGCGATTTCAGCATCCGTGAATTGCGGGCGCTGATGATCAGGAAGGGGAGTGAAGCGGCGAGTGTGGAAACTGCATAAGAACAAAGCCGGGAGGCGGCAAGGCCGCCATCCCGGCTGAGTTCAGGCGCGCGAATCAGGCGGACTGCAGGGACTTGTTGGGCATGCCGCAAAACGCGGTGTCGCTGGCCTGCTTGTTGGGCATGCCGCAAAACGCGGTGTCGCTGGCCTGCTTGTTGGGCATGCCGCAAAACGCGGTGGCATCGGCCTGCTTGGTGGGCATACCGCAAAATGCGGTGGCGTCGGCCTGCTTGTTGGGCATGCCGCAAAACGCGGTGTCGCTGGCCGGCTTGGTGGAAATGCCGCAAAACGCGGTGGCGTCGGCCTGCTTGTTGGGCATACCGCAGAACGCGGTGTCGCCGGCCTGTTTGGTGGAGATGCCGCAGAAAGCGGTGTCGCCGGCTTGCTTGTTGGGCATGCCGCAGAACGCGACGTCGCCCTTGACCACCACGCCGAATTCAGCTTCGTAGATTTCGCGCATGCGGTCGCCTGCGCGCAGGCGTTCGTCATCATCGGCGCCGACGCCCATCCCGACATACGGATAGTGGTGTAGGAAGAATCCGAAGGTGGCCTCACAGTCGCGGGCGTATTTCATCGTGTCCAGGATGTGGTAGTGCCAGAACGTGTCGACGTCAAAAGTCGGCGACGCGCCCGCGTCCGGGTATTTTTTCATCAGGAACAGGAAGCGGCGGTACTCGGCCTCGACGGCATTGGCACGGTGCTCGGACCAGCCTTCACCCGATTCCACATGCATCAGTTTCATCTTGATCGGGGCCAGGTCGAGTGCTTCAAAGACGGGAAATTCGGTATTGGTCGACATCGTTTCACCTCGTTTTATGTTGTAGACGTTGGTGTTGCTTCATCCCTGTTGACGTGCTGCGCTTATTTGCTGCGCTTATGCTGCTGAATGGTCAGTCGTGGCCTCCCGTTCGGATAAAGGAAGGATTTCGCTGTGTTGACCCCTGACAGCTATAGGAATTGTCCTGCGGTCTGTCAGAGTAACTGTTGAGATTGCTCAAGTGGCGGCAGCATTTCGCGGTTTTGGCAACAGGCTTGCGGACATTTCCGGACATCTCAGGCCGCCACCGCGATCGGCGACGCCATGCCGGGATAGAAGTCCATGCCCGCGTCCCCGCACATGCCGACCACCGGGATCGTGACCACGATCGTGGTGCCGGAATCGAGTCCGCTGCTGATCGAAAATGAGCCGCCCAGGATGCCGACCCTTTCCTCGATCCCGACCAGGCCGAACGAACCATGGCGGTTACGGCTGCCCGGCTGCATGCCGACGCCGTTGTCGCGGATGGTCATGGTCAGCATATCGGCCTGTTGCTGCAAGGCAATCCTGACCCTGGTGGCGCGTGCATGCCGCGCTACGTTGTTGAGCGACTCTTGCAGGATGCGGAAGAAGGCGGTCGCGCAATGGTCGTCGATGCGGTGTTCGCCGTCGTCGTCGACCAGTTCGCACTCGATTCCCGTGCGGCGCGCGAAATCGGCCACTTGCCAATCGACCGCCGCCGACAGGCCCAGGTCCAGCACATTGGGACGCAGGTCGTTGATGATCTGGCGCACGCTGCGGATGGTGACGTCGATCTGGCGCACCGTGGCGTCGGCCCGCGCATGCAGGCGCCGGTGGCCGCCGCGAGTGCGGTTGGCAAGGAGCTCGGCCTCGATCTTCAGCGCCAGCAGGTTCTGCGCCAGGTCGTCGTGGATTTCGCGCGCGATGCGCTTGCGCTCGCCTTCCTTGATCTGCTCGGCGTGCGCCGCCAGCAGGCGCAGCTTCTCGTTGCTGGACTGCAGCTTGGCCTGGCTGGCGCGCAGCTCGCGCGTCATTTCCTCGGCCATGCGCAGGGCATTGCGGCGCGACGAGGCCAGGGTCTGGAACAGGGCGTAGAGCAGGGCCGCGCTCATGCTGGCGGCGAAGCCGGCCAGCCACGGGTAGTACATGTCGAAACGGGTGTACAGCGCCGACTTGGCGACGCTGAAGTCGGCGCGCCATACGCGGTCGTTGAACTCGATCGGCAGGCTGGCCGCGAACACGCTGCTGTCGTCCGGCGGCGGCGGGGGCTTGGGGTGCGTGTCGGTGGCCAGGCTGTCGTACAGGACGGCGCGCGGGACCGGCTCGCCCGGCTCGGGCGACAGCTCCGTCAGCTCGGTCAGGATCAGGCGCACGCCTTCGACCGGGAATTCGTCCAGTACATCGCTGACCAGCGGCGTGACGCCAAAACCGAGTCCGACCGATCCGACATAGGCCAGCCGCCGCTCCTCCACGCTGGTGGCGGGCAGGGGGCCGCGGTAGACCGGGAGGCGCAGCGCCAGCGCATTCTGGTTGGGACCGGGCCGCAGCGTGATGCGGGTGCCGGACGAACCCGGCACGCCGGTGTCGCGTGCACGGGCCAGCTCGCGCCGGACCACGCCGCGTACCTCGAGGTCCAGGCCCAGCTTTTCGTACAAATCCGGTGTCAACGGTTCGATGAACAGCAGCACCGTGTAGGTGTCGCGGTCGGCCGAAGGATGCAGGGGGGCGAAGCGCTCGAACCCGTGTTCCAGCAGCCGCGCGCGCAATTCTTCGTTCAGTGCGGGCAAGCCGTCGGCGCGTACCGCTCGCGCATAGTTGATCACCACGATGCCAGGGAAGTTGCGCTTGATGTCGAGCTGGTCGACGTATTGGCGAAACTGGGCGGCGCTGGTGTCGGGATTGATGCGGAACAGCCCTGCCGCCCCGCGCAGGATGTCGCCATAGCTCTTGATGCGGGCATCGATATTGTATTGGGCGGCGCGCGCCATGCCGCGAAACCGCGCCTGGGCATCGCTTTCGATCGCCTCCGTCGTGGCGAAGAAAACGCCGGCGCCGAAGGCCAGCGACAGCAGCACGCCCGTGATCAGCGTGGCTGGCGCGAACATTCCGGGAGGTCGATCTGAGGACATGCGGTGGTCTCGAAAATACGGGGCGGCAGGCAATCGCTTCTGGGGCAATACCTACGGTCAACACGCTAAGCAATGTGTGACGAGACAGGAGCTATCAGGTTTACTAGGTTTTACAAAAACACGACGTCTTGCGGTGAGGCGACGGACATATGTCCGAGCGAAAGGGCATCGCATTTTTATAAAAAAAAAAGCGCCGCGACCATGGGCCGCAGCGCTTTCGTGATGGCTGGTGACCAGCGGCTTTAGTTGAAGCTCAGGCCATTATTGCTGGCGTTGCTGACCTTCTTGCCTTTCAGGTCCACCGTGAAATGGTCGCTCGGCTTGGCCGAACCCAGGCCCTTCAGGATGGCGAACACCTGCTTGAACTGGTTCTGGAACGGCACGTGCACCGGGTTCTGGTCGGACGGCTTGTCGCCGACCTTGACGATGGCCGCCGGAGTGGCGGGGAAGGCCGCCATCAAGACCTTGTACTGGTTCACGCGCTGCTGGCCCATGTCGCGCAGGGCCAGTTCGCCCGCATACACGGTGCGGTGGAAGTCGCCATAGAAATCGTAGGCCGAGATGGCGGCGAAATCGTCCAGGCGCAGGCCGGCCGCGGTGGCCAGCTTGTCGGCGCGCGCGGTGGCCTCAGCCCAGTCGGTGGCCAGGGTCGAAGCCGCCGCTGCGGTGCCAGCTGCCGTGCCCGGTGCGGCGCAAGTGGCGGTCAATGGCACCACGCCAGGCGCGTCCTTCAGCTGGGCCAGCGTCACCTTCGTCTGCAGCTGCGACAGGATCAGCATCTGCTTGCCGTCCAGCGCCATCGCCGCTTCCTTCATCTCGCATGGCCAGTATTCGTCCATGAAGCGCAGGCGCGACAGTTCGCCGAAGTACTGATGGGTGTACTCACCGTAGGAACGGGTCTCGAGGATGTCGCGGTCCCAGCGCTTGGCGGCGTCGGCCGGCACCGAGCTGCCCTTCAGGTAATCGTTCTCGACTACGTAGTGCGGGAACAGTTCGGCAAAGCGCGGCACCGTGTTCAGGGGCATGGTCTGGACGTCGATCGTGTCCTGGTCTTTATAGGTGACGATCTTGTAGGCCGCGCCGTACACCGCCAGCGACGGCGACTGGACGTTGACCAGGTAGTTGCCGCCGGCATCCTGGTGGTCGTTGGTGCCGTTGAAGTGCATGTGGCCGCCGACGTGCAGGCGCAGGCCGGTCGCGGCGACGGCATTGGCGACGGTCTGGTCCGGCACGCGCGCGGTCTGGAAGGCGCCCGACTTGAACACGGCCTTCATGGCCGCGGTCTGGTTGGCGTAGAAGTCCATGGTCGGATAATGCGAGAAGGCCATCAGCTGCTTGCCTTCGGCCTTGGCGCGGGCGGCGACCGACTTGATGTAGTCCATCAGGAACATCTTGTGGGTGATGACCTTGTTCCAGCCGGCGTTGCCGGCGCCATCGTAGCCCTTGAAGTCGTGCGGCTTGGCCGGATCGAATTTCGCGTTCGGGACGAACACGTTGGCGTCGATCGAGAGCAGCCACAGGCCCTTGACCGGCTCGACCAGGTAGGTGCTGTCGATCATCTGCGTGCACTTGGTGAAGGCTTTACCGAGCTTGGCTTCGCCGGCCGCCTTGTAGGCGCCGCCCGAGCCCTCGAGGCAGATCTCGAACTGGCGGTTCTTCACCGCGGCCTGGGTGGACGCTTCTTCATAGGTATATTTTCCGCCGGTGTACTTGCTGAACGGGGTTTCCCACAGCAGGTCGGCCTTGTTCGGCATGAAGCCGAATTCCGCCATCTTGGTCATCAGGCGTTCGGTGCCTTGCTCCATGATCTGGTCGGTGCAGATCACGGTGGGGTCCTTGGCGACGCAGGCCGGATTGCCGGTGGCGAAGATCTTCTGTTCCTTGCCGTCCTTGGTCAGGAAGTCGTTCTTGCCGGCTTCGTTGTCGTCGTAGGGCTCGACCGGATCGTGGTTGCCCGGCGCCAGGAAGAAGCGCATGCCCTT
>DDKG01000057.1:0-3204 GCA_002339265.1 Massilia sp. UBA2604
GCGCGCTGGATGCCCTTGATGACGCCATCGCCGATGACGTGCATCTTGGTCTTGAGCGAGATGACCAGGATCTCGTCGTCCGAGTGCCACAGGCGCACGGAGTCGTCTTCGAACACGGTGGTGCCGAAGGTCTTCGCATCCGGACCGCCCAGGCCGACCACCGGCGCGCGGAACTGCTGGCGCTTGTAGACCGGCAGGTCGGACAGCGGCACATAGGCGTTCTTCGTGACCGAGTACGAGCCTTCAGGGGTGTGCACGCCCTTCTCGGCGACCGAACCTTCGAACACCCATGCCGGCAGCGGCGCGTCGCTCAGCGCCTTGCCGGCTTCGATGTCTTCCTTCACCCACTGGGCGATCTGGCTCCAGCCGGCGGCTTGCCAGGTCTCGAACGGACCGACGCTCCAGCCGAAGCCCCAGCGCATCGCGAAGTCGACGTCGCGCGCATTGTCGGCGATGGTGTCGAGGTGGAACGCGATGTAGTGGAAGGCGTCGCGGAAGATCGCCCACAGGAACTGCGCCTGCGGGTTGGTCGAATCGCGCATGGCCTTGAATTTCTTGACCGGGTCTTTCTCTTTCAGGATGCGGCCGACGATGTCGGCGGCTTTCGCGCCGCTCGGCACGTACTCGCCGGTCGCGAAGTCCAGGCGCTGGATCTCCTTGCCGACCTTCTTGTAGAAGCCGGCGCCGGTCTTCTGGCCCAGCGCGCCCTTCTCGATCAGCTTGGCCAGCACGTCCGGGGTCTTGTAGACGCTGAAGAACGGGTCGTCCTTCAGGTTGTCCTGCATGGTCTTGATCACATGGCCCATGGTGTCCAGGCCGACCACGTCCGCGGTGCGGAAGGTGCCCGACTTGGCGCGGCCCAGCTTGGCGCCGGTGAGGTCGTCGACGACGTCCACCGACAGGCCGAATTTCTCGGCTTCGACGATGGTGGCCAGCATGCCGAAGATGCCGACGCGGTTGGCGATGAAGTTCGGCGTGTCTTTCGCGCGCACGACGCCCTTGCCCAGGGTCGAGGTCAGGAAGGTCTCGAGCTGGTCCAGGATTTCCGGACGCGTGGCCGCGGTCGGGATCAGCTCGACCAGGTGCATGTAGCGCGGCGGATTGAAGAAGTGCACGCCGCAGAAGCGCGCCTTCAGTTCGGCGTCGAAGCCTTCGGCCAGCTTCTCGATCGACAGGCCCGAGGTGTTCGAGGCGAAGATCGCGTGCGGCGCGATGTGCGGCGCGACCTTGGCGTACAGGTCGTGTTTCCAGTCCATGCGCTCGGCGATGGCTTCGATGATCAGGTCGCAGCCGGCCAGCACGTCGAGGTTGTCCTCGTAGTTGGCCACTTCGATCAGGGCAGCGTCATCCTTGTTGCCCAGCGGGGCCGGCGACAGTTTTTTCAGGTTCTCGATGGCGCGCAGGACGATGCCGTTCTTTGGGCCTTCCTTTGCCGGCAGGTCGAACAGCACGACCGGCACCTTGGCGTTCACGCAATGCGCAGCGATCTGCGCACCCATCACGCCGGCGCCCAGCACGGCGACTTTCTTGACGATGAAATTGGACATGTAAGTATTCCTTGGTTAGCTCGTCGTTCCCGCGGAGGCGGGGACCTAAGTTTTCAAGAGCAGCCACTGCGCTGGCAAACTTGGGTCCCCGCCTTCGCGGGGACGACGGCGGTGGTCAATCGACGTGATGGTCTTAGAACAGCTCAGCGTCCAGCGCCGTCAGGTTCGCGGCGCCCGAACGTGCCTGGCGGATCAGCATCGCGGTTTCAGGATACAGGCGCGCGAAGTAGAAGCGGATGGTCGCCAGCTTGGCTTCGTAGAACTTGTCGCCCGAATCGAGCTTGGCCAGCGCGATCTTGGCCTGTTGCGCGAACAGGTAGCTGTACACCAGATGGCCGGCCACGCGCAGGTAAGGCACGGCGGCGGCGCCCACTTCGTCCGGGTTCTGGAAGGCCTTCATGCCGATTTCCATGGTCAACTTGGTGACCTTGTCGCCCAGTTCGCCC
Source organism: Massilia sp. UBA2604 (assembly GCA_002339265.1). Lineage (GTDB taxonomy): Bacteria > Pseudomonadota > Gammaproteobacteria > Burkholderiales > Burkholderiaceae_D > Telluria. The sequence continues at coordinate 1,994 of DDKG01000057.1, forward strand.
AGCGGGGTCACGAACTCGGACAGCGATTCATCGAGACCGTTGTCTTCGACGAAGGCCTTGATCTTCTCGCCGAACTTGCGCAGCTTGGCGCCGTTGTCCATCAGGATCTTGCGGCCCAACAGGTCCAGCGACTGGATGGTGTTGGTGCCTTCGTAGATCATGTTGATGCGGGCGTCGCGCACGTACTGCTCCATGCCCCACTCGGCGATGTAGCCGTGGCCGCCGTAGACCTGCATCGCTTCCGAGGTCGCGATCCAGCCATTGTCGGTGATAAAGGCCTTGATGATCGGGGTCAGCAGCGCGACTTCGTCGGCCGCTTCCTTGCGCACGTCTTCGTCGGTGTGGTTCAGTTCACGGTCGATCTGCAGCGCGACATACGACGAGAACGCGCGCGCGCCTTCGGCGTAGGCCTTGGCGGTCAGCAGCATGCGGCGCACGTCCGGGTGCACGATGATCGGATCGGCTGGTTTATCTGGCGCTTTCGGGCCCGACAGGCTGCGCATCTGGATGCGGTCCTTGGCATAGGCCAGCGCGTTCTGGTACGCGACTTCGGTCAGGCCCAGCGACTGCATGCCCACGCCCAGGCGGGCCGCGTTCATGAACACGAACATCGCCTGCAGACCTTTGTGCGGCTGGCCGATCAGGGTGCCGCGGGCGTTATCGAGGTTCATCTGGCAGGTCGAGTTGCCGTGGATGCCCATTTTTTCTTCGATGGCGCCGCAGGCGATGCCGTTGCGTTCGCCCAGCGAGCCGTCGTCGTTCGGCAGGAACTTTGGCACCAGGAACAGCGAGATACCCTTCGAGCCTTCCGGCGCGTCCGGCAGGCGCGCCAGCACCAGGTGGACGATGTTCTCGGACATGTCATGTTCGCCGGCCGAGATGAAGATCTTGGAGCCGGTGATCAGGTAGGTGCCGTCGGCTTGCGGTTCGGCCTTCGAGCGCAGCAGGCCCAGGTCGGTGCCGCAGTGCGCTTCGGTCAGGCACATGGTGCCGGTCCACTCGCCCGAGACGAGCTTCGGCAGGTACAGGCGCTTCTGGTCGTCGGTGCCGTGCTCCAGCAGGCACTCGTAGGCGCCGTGCGAGAGCCCTGGGTACATCGACCAGGCCTGGTTCGACGAGTTCAGCATCTCGTAGAACGAGTTGTTTAGGGTGATCGGCAGGCCCTGGCCGCCGTATTCAGGATCGCAGGCCAGCGCCGCCCAGCCGCCTTC
>DDKG01000057.1:3285-26273 GCA_002339265.1 Massilia sp. UBA2604
TGGCAGCCTTCGCGGTCGCCCGAGTGGTTCAGCGGGAACAGCACCTCTTGCGTGAACTTCGCGCCTTCTTCGAGCACCTGGTTGATGATGTCGGCATCGATCTCCGAGTACTTCGGCAGATTCTTGAATTCTTCGGTGACGTTGAGGAATTCGTGCAGAACGAACTGCATATCCCGGATTGGCGCGACGTACTGACCCATGGTTATCTCCTGAACGATGGTAATGATGTTGGACGTAACAGGCGGCTTCAGGCCGCCTGATGGTCTTGCGGTAGTTGGGGATTGCGGTAATTCTCGACCAGCCGCTCGAAGGCGGCCCGTGCGCGCTCGACCGCGCCTGGATTGCGCAGGAAGCGGGCATCGTGGTGCAGGGCCAGGATCAGGCCGTGCATCTCGAACACCAGCTGGGCGGCGTCCAGGTCGCGCCTCAGGTGGCCGATCTCGACCGCCTGCTGCACGCTGCGCAGCAGGGCTTCCTGCCAGGCGCGCACCATCGACACCAGCTGCTCGCGGATCGGGCCTTCGCGGTCGTCGTATTCGACCGCGCCGCTGATATAGATGCAGCCCGACGCGATCTCGACCGAGACGCGCTTGACCCAGCGGGTGTACATCGCCACCAGGCGCGGCAGGCCGCGCGCTTCCTTGATGCTCGGGAAAAACACCTCCTGCTCGAAGCGGTGGTGGTACAGCTTGACCACCTCGAGCTGCAGGTCTTCGCGCGAACCGAAGTGGGCGAACACGCCCGACTTGCTCATGCTCATCCGGTCGGCCAGCAGGCCGATGGTCAGGCCTTCGAGGCCGTTGCGACTGGCGAGCTCGAGCGCGACGTCGAGGATTGCGGCCCGCGTCTGTTCGCCCTTGCGCATGAATTTTGCTGAAGTACTGATGGCTTCCCCTGAATCGAAAAAAATCCGAACGCTCGTACTATTATCTATCAGCCGAGGAATGTCAAACGGGAACTTAGAGGTGGCGTTCTATTGATGCAAGACAACGATTGGTACTGGGAGAAAGTACCGTGCAGCGCTCCCGCGCCGCCACCGTGGGTGGCGCACAGGAGTTTGTCGTTTCAGCTATAAAGGTACATTATTTTTCGCGAATGGGATATCCCGTTGACGAGGTGCATGACGACAAGGTCACTCCTCGCCGACGCGCTCCATCGCACGACGGTCGCGCTTGGTCGGCCGTCCCTTGATGTCCATGCTCGGCTCGGGGTACAGGCGGCGCGCCGTCTTGTCGTTCTCGCGCCGCGCGATGCTCTCGTCGGTCTCGAAATACAGGGTGCGCGCCACCGGCGCCGGGCCGCGTGAGCCCGAGATCGCGGCCACGATCACTTCCCAGCGATCCGAGCCATTGTCGATCAGGATCTTGTCATTCATCTTGACGGCGCGCGCCGGCTTGACCGGCTCGCCGCCGATGCGCACCCGGCCGCGTTCCACCGCGTCCTGGGCCAGCGAGCGGGTCTTGAAGAAGCGCGCCGCCCACAGCCATTTATCGATTCGTACGTTCTCTTTTTCCATTATATTTTTCCAATATCCCTAGGTATAGCCGAATGTGACCACCCGCATCACCAGCTTATAGGCCATATACGCCATGCCATAGGTGGCGCGACGCAGCCAGCCGGTGTGAGCGAATTCCTGCGGACAGACCTCCTTGCCATCGGCAATGCCGCGCTCGATATGCTCGCGCATGGTGGCGGCGAACACCGGATCGCTCACCACGACATTGGCCTCCTGGTTCAGGAACAGCGACAGGCCGTCGCAATTGCTCGAGCCCACAGTCGCCCAGTCGTCGTCGACTACCGCCACCTTGGCATGCAGCTGGGTCTTGCGGTATTCGACCACCCGCACGCCGTCGGCCAGCAGCTTGGGATAGAAGGAATGCGCGACCGCATCCTGGATCTTGAACTCCCCCACCCCGATCAAGAGCGTCACCTGCACGCCGCGCCGCGCGGCATGCGCCAGCGCCTTTCGGAACTTGCGGCCCGGCGCGAAATACGGCGTCGCCAGCAGTACGCTGTGGCGCGCGTGTCCCAGCGCGTGCAGATAGGCTTTCTGGATCGTGCTGCGGTTACGCAGGTTGTCACGCACCACAAATGCGGCCCGTGCCGGGCTTTCGCAAGAGGGAATGGGCTGCTTGCGCATTTCCCGGAACAACTGGAAGCGCTTGCGCAGCCGCAGGCGGCCGGACCTGGCCCACTGGACTTGCGCCTCGTGGTGGATCTGGGCCACCAGCGGGCCGCGCACGCGCACCGAGAAATCCCAGCGCGGCGCCGGCAGGCGGTGGCCGTCGGCGTGGTCGCACAGCCAGTCGTCGTTGACGTTGATGCCGCCGACGAAAGCGACTTCGCGGTCGATCACGGCGATCTTGCGGTGCGAGCGGGCGATGCCGCGCCGGCACCAGGGATTGAAGACGCGATATTGGGCGCCGGCGTCAAGCAGGGTGGGCCCGAGCCGGCCGCAGCAACGGTGGCCGGTGCCGAACCAGTCGACCAGCACCCTCACCTTCACGCCGCGGCGCGCGGCGCGCGCGAGGGCGTCGCGCACGGCGGCGCCGGTCTCGTCCTCGGCAAAGATATACGTCTCGAACAAGACCTCGTGCTGGGCGGCGTCGAGCGCCTCGATCAGCGCCGGGAAGAAAGCAATGCCGCTCTGCAGCAGCGCGATGTCATTGTTGTCGACAAAGGTCAGACTGCGCATGGCCCTTGTGTGAGTTCGAGCTCGGCCACGATGGGCGCGTGATCGGACAGCTTGGCCCACAGCGGACCATGCATCACCCTGGCGTTATTGACCTTGAAGCCGCGCACGTAGATGCGGTCGAGCCTGAACCACGGCAGCATGGCCGGGAAGGTGCGGGCCGGCGCCAGGCGCGGCTGGCGGCCGGCCCAGCTGCGCACCATGTCACCCATCGGCGAGCGCGGCCCCAGTTCGTCGAACACTTCCTTGACCCCAAGGGCGTTGCGCAGCTTGTCGCTGAGGGTGTTGCGCCAGTCATTGAAGTCGCCCGCGATGATCACCGGCTCGCCGTTCGGCGCGGAGGCGTTGACGGCCTCGATCAGCGAGGCCGTCTGGCGACCGCGGCTGCCTTCGAACAGGCCCAGGTGGACGACGTAGCAGTGCACGCGGCATTCGGGCGCGCCCAGGATGCAGTGCAGGATGCCGCGCTGCTCGTAGGCGTGGTCGGAGACGTCGTGGTTGTGCGAATTCTCGATCGGCCAGCAGCTCAGCAGCGCATTGCCGTGGTGGCCGTGGTCGTAGACCGCGTTCATCCCGTACGCCGTATGGTGGGCGTCGGGCGCGAAATAATCGTACTGGGCGGTTTCGGGCCAGTGGCGGTGGCCGCGGTCTTCCTTGCCGTAGCGCGCCTGGAAGCGGTCGTGGCGCCCTTGTACTTCTTGCAGGAACACGACGTTGGCGTCGAATTCGGCGATGGCTTTCTTGAGTGCGATCACGCGTGGCGTGCTGCGCAGCGAAGAGACGCCCTTATGAATGTTGTAGGTGGCTACACGGATTTTCATGGGAACATTCTACCCGGATCGGACCGCCGTTCTCGTGAAACGGGCCCAATCGTGCGCTTCACAGCCTGGCGCTGGAGCGCGGAGCGCGGCGGTCGGCTTGGATGCCGTCGCGCCCTTACTGAATCTCTGACATTCAGGCAATCGCCAGCGCGGTGTCATACACCGCTTCATGCCCCGACACGATCATGCGGCGGGGACGGCGCTCTTGCGCGCCCTGTTTTTCCTGACGGGGGGCCAGCGGACCACTCAGGCGCAGGCCGTCGAACAGATCGATATAGATGCAGTCGTCCCCCAAGGTGATTGCCTTAACTTTCTTGTCGCTATTCAGTTCGAGGTTATCCATTTTATCTCCCAGAATCATCCACTTAAAAGTTTCCCACCCAAAATTCATCTTGGGTGAACTGTTGACCTTAGTCTACGCATTTACACCTGTCAAACATCGAATATCTCGTGCACATGCTGTTTGACAAAATTTCCTATTGTTATGAAAAAGACAGGTGAACTGTATTCAAATGTATTTTCATAGGAGAGAGTGCATTTGAGCGAACGCATATGCGCGGCCACGCACAGACCATTTTTTGAAAAAAGTACCTACGTACTTTTGTTAAAAAACGTCATTTTATTGCGCAAACATGCCACATTTCAATGCTGATTTTCGGCAAATAAACTGCTATAAGGCAATTTTATTTACTGTTCGCAATTTTTAAGCGATTTTGCGGGGTAGTTGCAGGATCGCTTCGGCGTTGGATGACGAGAAGCAGCGGTCCGCCGCTTCCAGATGCGGCAGCCAGGCATGGCGCAGGTGTTCGCGCGGGCTGAGGAGGATGGGGATATCGCGCGGCACGCAGACCGAGAACACGTGCTCGGTATTGTGGGTCACGCCGGGGGCGTAGCGGTGACGCCAGACGGGATAGATCTCGTAGACGTTCGACAGCTGCCAGTCGCGCAGGCAGATGTGTTCGCCGTCGGCCACGATGCCGGTCTCTTCGAACAGCTCGCGCGCGGCGGTCTTCATCAACGGCTCGTCCGGCGCGTCGAGCGAGCCGGTGACCGATTGCCAGAAGCCCGGGCGGTCGGCGCGTTCGAGCACCAGCACTTCCACGTCGGAAGTGTGGATCACGACCAAGACCGATTCGGGGATCTTGTGGGGTTTCATGGGCAGGATGGGAGGCGGACGGCAAGACCATCCGCCCCGGCCATCGTTACGCCACTTTCGGCTCGTTACGCAGGCGGATATGCAGTTCCTTGAGCTGCTTCTCGTCGACTTCCGACGGCGCGTTGGTCAGCAGGCACTGGGCGCGCTGGGTTTTCGGGAAGGCGATCACGTCGCGGATCGACTCGGAGCCGGTCATCAGCGTGATCAGGCGATCCAGGCCGAAGGCCAGGCCACCGTGCGGCGGCGCGCCGTACTGCAGCGCATCCAGCAGGAAGCCGAACTTCAGCTGCGCCTCTTCGGCATCGATCTTCAGCGCGCGGAACACCTTGCTCTGCACTTCTTCGCGGTGGATACGGATCGAGCCGCCGCCCAGTTCCCAGCCGTTCAGGACCATGTCGTAGGCCTTGGCGATGCAGGCGCCCGGGTTGGTCTCGAGCATGTCCTCGTGGCCGTCCTTCGGTGCGGTGAACGGGTGGTGGGTCGCGTTCCAGCGGTCGCCGTCTTCGTCGTATTCGAACATCGGGAAGTCGACCACCCACAGCGGGGCCCAGACGTCGTCGAACAGGCCGGCCTTCTTGCCGAATTCCGAGTGGCCGATCTTCACGCGCAGCGCGCCGATGGCGTCGTTGACGACTTTCGCCTTGTCGGCGCCGAAGAAGATCAGGTCGCCATCTTGCGCGCCGGTCAGTTCCAGGATCTGGGTGAGGACTTCGTCCGAGATGTTCTTGACGATCGGCGACTGCAGGCCGTCACGGCCCTTGGCCTTCTCGTTGACCTTGATGTAGGCCAGGCCCTTGGCGCCGTAGATCGCCACGAATTGGGTATAGGCGTCGATTTCCGAACGCGGCATCGAACCGCCCTGCGGCACGCGCATGCCGACCACGCGGCCGTTCGGCATGTTGGCGGCGCTGTTGAACACCTTGAACTCGACCGACTTCATCAGCTCGGTCAGTTCGGTGAACTCGAGCTTGACGCGCATGTCCGGCTTGTCCGAACCGTACTTGCCCATCGCGGTGGCGAAGTCCATCACCGGGAACGGGTTGGCCAGTTCGATGCCGGTGGTGTTCTTGAACACGACGCGCATCATCTCTTCGAACAGGTCGCGGATTTCCTGTTCGGTCAGGAACGAGGTTTCGCAGTCGATCTGGGTGAATTCAGGCTGGCGGTCGGCGCGCAAGTCTTCGTCGCGGAAGCACTTGGTGATCTGGTAGTAACGGTCGAAGTTGGCGACCATCAGCAGCTGCTTGAACAGCTGCGGCGACTGCGGCAGCGCAAAGAAGTTGCCGGCGTTGACGCGCGACGGCACCAGGTAGTCGCGCGCGCCTTCCGGGGTCGACTTGGTCAGCATCGGGGTTTCGATGTCGATGAAGCCCAGGTTGTCCAGGTACTTGCGCACTTCCATCGAGACTTTATAACGCAGCTTCAGGTTGTGCTGCATTTGCTGGCGGCGCAGGTCGAGCACGCGGTGCGTCAGGCGGGTGGTTTCCGACAGGTTGTCGTCGTCCAGCTGGAACGGCACCGGCACCGAGGCGTTCAGCACTTCGACTTCGGTCGCGTTGATCTCGATCTTGCCCGACTTCAGGTTGCTGTTGGCGGTGCCTTCCAGGCGGTTGGTCACGGTACCGACGATGCGCAGGCAGTACTCGTTGCGCACGCCTTCGGCGGCCTTGAAGACGGCGGCGTTGTCCGGATGGCAGACCACCTGCACCAGGCCTTCGCGGTCGCGCAGGTCGATGAAGATCACACCGCCGTGGTCACGGCGGCGGTGCACCCAGCCGCACAGGCTGACGGTTTGGCCCAGCAGTTCCTCGGTCACGAGGCCGCAGTAGTTGGTACGCATGGTGGACATAGTTTTCGTTCCAGGTTGGTTGATTGCTCGCGCCGCCATCGAAGGCGGCCACTATTCTTTCGTACTTTGATTCGGTATTACTTGATCGCTGCGGCCGGCGCACTCACAGGTACTTCCACCGGCGCGACCACGCCCATCGAGACGATGTACTTCAATGCCGCATCGACCGTCATGTCCAGCTCTTTCACGCGGCTGCGCTCCATCATCAGGAAGAAGCCGGAGGTCGGGTTCGGGGTGGTCGGCACATACACGCTGACGTAGTCGCCGCCCAGGTGCGCCGCCACTTCGCCGCCCGGCGCGCCGGTGAGAAAGGCGATGGTGTACGAGTCGGCATGCGGATACGGCACCAGCACCGCCTGGCGGAAGGCGTTGCCCGACGGCGAGAACAGCGTGTCCGACACCTGCTTGACGCTGCCGTACAGCGAGCTGACCACCGGCACCCGCTTGAGCAGGCGTTCGCCCAGGCGCACGATGTAGTTGCCGACCAGGTTGTTAGTGAGCAGGCCGGTCAGGAACACGATGGCCAGGGTCAGCACCGCGCCGAAGCCCGGCACGTCCATGCCGAACATGGAGCGCGGCTGCCAGGCGTCCGGGACGAACAGCAGCGACTGGTCGAGCGTGCTGATGATCAGGTTCAGCACCCAGGCCGTGATGACCAGGGGCACCAGGACCAGCAGGCCGGTGATGAAATATTTGCGCATCGGATTCCCGTTGTTCTTGTTGGCGCGCGGCGCGAGCCGCGCCGGATCAGGCGCCGCTCTTGTCGCCGCCGCCGCTCGGCGTACTTGGCGCGGCCGGGGCCGCAGGCGCCGCTGCGCTGGACTCGGTCGACGCGGCCGGCGCCGGGGCGGCGCCGTTTCCATTGCTGGCCGTACCGGTGGCCGGCGGCGTACCGCCGCGGAAATCGGTCACGTACCAGCCGGTACCCTTGAGCTGGAAGCCGGCAGCGGTCACTTGTTTCTTGAAGGACGGCTTGGCGCAGGACGGGCAGACGGTCAGGACCGGATCCGATATTTTTTGCAGTACATCTTTGGTAAAACCGCATTCTTCGCAGCGGTAGGCGTAAATCGGCATGCTAGGTGCTCCGCAAAAATCTTCAAAACCCTGAATTATAAAGCTTTTACACGGGGATTTGCCGTTTGCGGCCTGCCTCGGCTGGCACAGACCCGGCGCATGGGCAAGAGCGCACGGTACGCTGTTGTTTTTCACCATCGTCAACAGGTGTTTCGTTTGCCCAAGCATGCCGCAGATGTTTTAATACGGCCTGATTCACCGAATGTTGGCGGCAGGAAATATCTGCCGCTCTCAGCAAAGAAGAAACAGAAGACTGCGCGATGCCTGCATGAGCGCGGTCCGTACAAGAACACTAGCTTGCCAAGCCCGCGTATGCGGGCTTTTTCTTTTGGACGGGGCGTTACAGCAGGTACAGGGCCACCAGCCCCACGCCGAACCCCACCGCCATGCAGGTCAGGAACGCCAGCATGCGATTGGTGCGGCGCTGCTCGATCAACACCATCGCCAGCATGTCGCCATTGCCCACATGGGGATTCGCCAACTGCCCCTTCGATTCGCGCTCCAGCACCTGGAACACCAGGCGCGGCAGCTGCGGGAAGATCTGGGCGTAGCGCGGCGCCTCGGCGCGCAGGCGTTCGGTCAGGCCTTTCCAGCCGACCTGCTCCGTCATCCAGCGCTCCAGATAGGGCTTGGCGGTCTTCCACAGGTCGAGGTCGGGATCGAGCTGGCGACCAAGTCCTTCGATATTGAGCAGGGTCTTTTGCAGCAGCACGAGCTGCGGCTGCACCTCGACGTTGAAGCGGCGCGAAGTCTGGAACAGGCGCAGCAGCACCTGGCCGAACGAGATGTCCTTCAGCGGGCGGTCGAAGATCGGTTCGCAGCAAGCGCGCACCGCCGCTTCGAGCTCGTCCACGCGCGTGGTCGACGGCGCCCAGCCCGACTCGATATGGGCCTCGGCCACGCGCTTGTAGTCGCGGCGGAAGAAGGCCAGGAAGTTCTGCGACAGGTAGTCCTTGTCGAAATCGTTCAGGGTGCCGACGATGCCGAAGTCCAGCGCGATATAGCGGCCCAGGGTTTCCGGCGCGGTTGAGACCAGGATATTCCCCGGGTGCATATCGGCGTGGAAGAAACCGTCACGGAACACCTGGGTGAAGAAGATCTCCACGCCATCGCTCGACAGCTTTTTCAGGTCGACGCCGGCGGCCGCCAGGCGGTCGATCTGCGAGATCGGAATGCCGTACATGCGCTCCATCACGATCACGCTGCTCGAGCAGTAATCCCAGTACATCTCGGGCACCATCAGCAGCTCGGAACCGGCGAAGTTGCGGCGCAGCTGGCTGGCGTTGGCAGCCTCGCGCATCAGGTCCAGCTCGTCGTGCAGGTATTTGTCGAACTCGGCCACCACTTCGCGCGGCTTCAGGCGCCGCGCCTCTCCCCACACGCGCTCGATCAGGCTGGCCGCCAGGCGCATCAGGGCCATGTCTTCGTCGATCAGCTTCTTCATGCCGGGGCGCAGCACCTTGACCGCGACCTCCTTGCCATCCCTGAGCTGGGCGAAGTGGACCTGGGCGATCGAGGCCGAGGCCACCGGCTCACGGTCGAAGCGCGCGAACAGTTCGTCGGGATGGGCGCCCAGCGAGCGCGTGATCTGGGCCACGGCCAGCTCGGAGCCGAACGGCGGCACCCGGTCCTGCAGCAGCGCCAGCTCGTCGGCGATATCGGGCGGCACCAGGTCGCGCCGGGTCGACAGCACCTGGCCGAACTTGACGAAGATCGGGCCCAGCTCTTCCAGCGCCTGGCGCAGGCGGATCGCGCGCGGCGAGGTGATGCGGCGCCAGAAGAAAAAGGTGTTCATCAGGCGCGCAGTGCGCGGGGCATTGATGCTGGTGACGGCGATCTCGTCCAGGCCGTACCTGGTGAAGACGGTGAGGATGCGCAGCAGGCGCAGGAATTTCAATATCATCGACGATCCGGGTGGTGGTCTGCGCTGGTGAGAATGAGGGAAGGTGCGGCGGCGCGCTGGGCCAGCATTTGCTCGAGCCTTGCAATGCGCTTGGCGGTGCGCTCGACATCGTCGCGCAGGCGCACTACATCGCTGGCAAAAGCCTCGCGCTGCGCCGGCCGCACCAGCACCGGCCGCTCTTCGGCCAGGAATTCGGCCAGGTTCTCGGCCAGGCGGCGGCCCGCCTCGGTCGCGCCGGCGGCGGTACGGCGCGCGGTCTTGACCAGGCGATGGGCGCCCAGCGGCCCCACCACCCGCTCGAGGTCGTGCTCGGCATCCCAGCGCAGGCCGTTGGCCAGCTGCGAGATCACGTTGGCGAATTCGGCGTCGCCCTCGATCTTCACGTACGACAGTGCGCGCGTGCGGTCCTGGGCGATCAGCGGCAGGTCGGCCGGCTTCACGCGGATCGTGACGCTGGCCGCAGTATCTCCCTGGCCGGCCTCGAGCAGGCCGTCGGGACCGACGAGCATGCGCAGCCGGGCCAGGCCGGCGTCGATGCAGGCGTCCTTGCCGGCGTGGCGCACGAGCAAGGCCCTGGCCCAGGCTTCCTGGGCCAGCAAGTGGTTGATCGCGGCGACCGCGGGCAGCGTGAGAGCGTGCTGAGGCGACAGTGACGAAAGACTAGGAAACATGAAAAAGACGACCCTCAAAAAACAAAACCGCCCGGGTTGATGCGGGCGGTTTTGATCTTACCAGTTTGCCGGGTGCAAACCCGGCGACACGGAATGTTTATCGAAAAATAATTCCGCCAGAACTAGACGCATCAGATGCGCTTAGTTGGTCTGCTGGATACCGGCCAGCACCCAGCCGCCCGAGCCCGACAGCGGCTTCGACATGTTCCAGACTTCGACGAACGGTTCCGGCAGCGCGTCCTTGGCGCTGCGGATCATGGCGTTGAACTGCACGCTCGCCAGGTAGTCGGTCGCGGTCTTTTCGATGCCCAGCAGCTGGGCGTCGATATTGACCACGTCGGTGTAGTCGGCCACGCCGCCGCGTTCCTGGATCTGCATCTTCAGCTCGGCGAACACTTCGGGCGCGGTGAATTCGCGCAGGTCGTCGGTGTCGCCGCGATCCCAGGCCGCCTGCATGCGGATGAAGGACGATTTCGCATGGCGCAGGAAGGTCTCGCTGTCGAAGTCGGCCGGCACGCCCCATTGCTGGTAGTTGGCCGCGGTGGTGGCGCCGCCGAAGCCGGCCGCAGCACCTTTATCCAGGCCCACATTGCCCTGGAAAGCGGCAGGGCCGTTGCGCAGGCCGGAGCCGATTTCAGGCGTGGCGCTGGTGTTGGCTGCCTGTGGCTTGAAGCCGCCGCCACCGAAACCGCCCGCGGTAGCCGCCGACGGATTGGCCGGCGTGTCCTTGCGGCGAATCATGCGCACGATGAAGAAGATCACCCCGCCGATCAGCGCGACCATTAGGATGGTCGAGATGATGCTGGCCAGGGCGCCGCCGATGCCCAGGTGCGACAGCAGCGCGCCCAGGCCCAGGCCCAGCAGTGCGCCGCCCAGGATGTTACGCATCATGCTCGGTTTCTTGGCAGCCGCAGCGGCGCCCGCCGCGCCAGCGCCAGCCGCTGCAGGCGCTGCCGAATTCGGGGTCTGGCGCTGCATGCTCTGAGCAGGCGCCGGGGCCGGACCCTGCTGCTGCACGGACTGCGATTGCCGTCCGATCGAGCGCTTGCCGCCCATTGGTCGGGCGAAAGCGTCCGCCACCATCGCGAACGCGGTGACTGCCAACATCGTCGTGACCAGGAATTTTTTCATCGTCTCCGTCCTTAGAGTAAAACTACAGTTTGATACCGGTGTGCAATGCGGCCACACCCGCCGTCAGGTTGAAATACTGGACCCGCTCCAGTCCTGCGTCCTGCATCATCCCCTTCAGGGTGTCCTGGTCGGGATGCATGCGAATCGATTCGGCCAGATAGCGATAGCTTTCGGCATCGCCGGCGATCTTCTGGCCCAGCCACGGCAGCACCGAGAACGAATATACATCGTACGGTTTCTGCAGCGGCGCAATCACTTTCGAGAATTCCAGCACCAGCAGCTTGCCGCCCGGCTTGAGCACCCGGCGCATCTCGGCCAGGGCCTGGTCTTTATGGGTCATATTGCGCAAACCGAAGGCGACGCTGACCCGGTCAAAATAGTTATCCGGGAACGGCAGTTTTTCGGCGTCACACAACATGGTTGGGGTGACAAGCCCCTTATTCAAGAGGCGATCGCGCCCGACGCGCAGCATCGACTCGTTGATGTCGGTGAGCCAGACTTCGCCGGTCTTGCCCGCCTGCTTTGCGAAGGCCTTGGCCAGGTCGCCGGTGCCGCCGGCGATGTCGAGCACCTTGAAGCCGGGACGCACGCCGGCCTGGGCGATCGTAAACATCTTCCAGGCGCGGTGCAGGCCGGCCGACATCAGGTCGTTCATGACGTCGTACTTTGAGGCGACCGAGTGGAAAACCTTGGCGACTTCCTGGACCTTCTGGTCCTCGGCGACGGTCTTGTAGCCGAAGTGAGTGGTATTGGTCATATGTGCGAGACGGTTGGGTGTTGCCGCATTATACAAGGCGCTGTCACCATTACCTGTGGAGGAGGCCGAACGCGATGCGCAGCAATTGCTCTACGGAAGGAACTCGCCCGCCATCGAGCGCCCAGTGCCACCCCAGGTAGTTAGGCAGGCGGCGTGACGCCACGCCATGGAAGCGTGCCAGCCATTCCTTGAAACGCCGGTGGTAGGCGTTGACATTTTGAACATGGATCGCTCCCTCGACACCTTTGCGCACCCTTTCGCCAGCGCTGAGATTGACGGCCTGGTGCGCGATGCCATGAGCACGGGCAAAGGCCGGATAAGCGGCGTTGCCATCGGTGACCAGCAGCACGTGAAGATCGAGTTTCGGCAGCAGGTACTTGGTCAGCTGGGATGCCTTGAGCGCGCCGCGACCGGTAACGGCATCAATGGTCCGGCCGCTGCGGTCGCGCGCCACCAGGATGCAGTCGAGGTGATGGGAGATGCCGCGCAGGGCCGCCCGGCCTCCGCGTTTGCGCGGTTGGCGATCGAGCTTGCGTGAGCCCTTCTGCGATTCGAGCAAGAACGTCTCATCGGCTTCGACGATGCCCGACAGACGCGCCGGCCGATCGTCCTTGACCCGTTCGAGAAAGCGGTGACGCCAGCGGAACGCGGTATTACGGTGCACGCCGACACGTTTGGCCGCGGAGCGGACTGTGCGGGAATCGAGCACCGTTTCCAGATAGTCGAGCCACTTGCCCTTGTGCCTGAGCCGCGCCAGCGGCGTGCCGGTCAGGTCGTTGAAGGTACGGCCGCATGCGCAGCAGCGAAAACGTTGCAGGTCGTTGGCCTGGCCGTGCCGATAGCAACGCTCGCAGGCGCACTCCGGGCAGCGCCGACCCTCCGATCGGATCTCGTCAATCAGGGCTACCATGCGGTCCAGCCCGGCTGCCGGATGCAAGGCGGCGAGCAACTGCCGGCGCTGTGGCTGGTTCAACAGCGTCAGTTGGTCCAGCAGCTGCGCGAACCCTGGTGCTTTCATTGTGCGCTCCCGATCGATGGCGACCAGGATTGGACCGAGGATCAGCTCAGCAGTTCACTGCTCATCCATATTTAACGTTGACAGCGCCTTATACAAGCACCCCGGCGGTGGACTGCGCCATTGGCGGCCGGTGGGCTGGCGCGGACGAAAGCGGCGCGGCGCCAAGTGGATTTGCTGCCCTACGGAATTGTCTCTGTGCCCTTGTTGGACGGGCACAACGCATGGAGCGCTAACAACCCGCTCAGCAGTGGTTCATGGAGGCGCCCACCCTTCCCCACTACGGTTGACCCCGGTAAGATCGATAGCAGGTCGCCAATAAAGTTGCAGTCAACTCCTTGAGAAACCATAAAGATTACATACGCCATTGCACATGTCATTGAACTTCTATTAATGTTTGTGCGCCACACCGTATGCATTTCAGGTTTAATGGAACAATACTTTTCGCGTCAGCAATCCGCACAAAAGGATTAGTTGCCGCACGGATGCGTTAAGCAAGACGCACCGGAACTCACAACAACGAAAACCGGCAAGCGCCGGTGATAACGAGGGCAACGGTGTCTGTAAAACGTCTTTTATGCATTTCGGGTGAAGGCAGTGCGCACGCACGCGCCTGCCATGGAGAACTGCCTGGCTGGGATGTGTGCGTGGTCGAGGACATCGCCGCAGCGCGCAAGGTGTTGTCGCAACAACACTACGGCGTCGGCCTGCTGCTCGACTGCAGTGATGGCGCGGGCGACGCCGAGATCGAGCGCTTCCTGCGCCAGCACCACCATACGCGCTGGATCGGCGTGTTCGATGCGCCGCGCATCGACCAGCCGGCGCTGCGCGAGCTGGTCGCCGCCCACCTGTTCGATTTCCATACGCGTCCGGTCGACACGCTGCGCCTGAAGCATTCGCTCGGCCATGCGCACGGCATGGCGACGCTGGCCAAGACCACGCCGCCGCACCGGCGCCAGGCCTCGGAACGGGCCAGCCACATCGACGGCGCCTCGCGCGCCATCGTGCGCCTGCGCGCCCACATCGACAAGATCGCCATGGTCGATGCGCCAGTGCTGATCTCGGGCGAAAGCGGCAGCGGCAAGGAACTCGCGGCCCAGGAAATCCACCTGCGTTCGCAGCGCGCGGACGGCCCCTTCATCGCCATCAATTGCGCAGCGGTGGCGCCGGCCCTGATCCACTCCGAGCTGTTCGGTCACGAACGCGGCGCCTTCACCGGCGCCACCCGCGACAAGCCGGGCCTGCTCGAAGCGGCGTCCGGCGGCAGCATTTTCCTGGACGAGATCGGCGACCTGCCACTCGACCTGCAGGCCAGCCTGCTGCGCTTCCTGCAGGAGCGCGTCATTTATCGCGTCGGCGGCACCCGCACCATCGCGGTCGATGCGCGCGTGATCACCGCCACCCACGTCAACCTGCCGCAGGCCGTGGCCGAGGGACGCTTCCGCGAAGACTTGTACTACCGCCTCAGCGTGTTCCCGATCGCGGTGCCGCCGCTGCGCGAACGCAAGGAAGACCTGCCGCTGCTGACCGACCTCATCTTCAACAAATACGCGGTCGAACGCAGCCCCCAGCTGAAGGGGGTGAGCCGCGAAGCGCTGCTGGCCATGGCGCGCTACGACTGGCCGGGCAATGTGCGCGAACTCATCAACCGGGTACGGCGCGCCATGGTGCTGGCCGAACACCGGCTGATCATGCCGGAAGACCTCGACCTGCCCAGCGCCGGCCCGATCTGCCCGGTCAAGGAAGGCCTCGGCAATTCGCGCCTCTCGGCCGAGCGCATCGCCATCGGCGAGAGCCTGGCGCGCAGCGGCAACAACATCAGCCAGGCCGCGCGCGACCTCGGTGTCTCACGCATGACGCTGTATCGCCTGATGGCCAAGCACGCGATCTCGCCGTAAGTCCCGACCCAATCCTGTCGTCGGCTTCTTCCTACGACCCCTTTCCTTGATTTGACAGGCTTTTCCCGCCAGCGCGCTTGCCACACGGCAGCGCGCTGCGGAGCCTTGCTCACTCTGCGGAGAGCGCATTGTGGTTACACCTTGATACAGTTTGATAGATTTTTCGCTAACTTTGTCACAGGCCTGAGACACTACCGTCAATGACTATTGTCCGCCCTCACTTCCCCCTTCTGCATCACTAAAACTCATCAAATTAGTCCTACATAATCAAGGACTTAAAAATGGCGCATTCATCTGGCATGAGTCCTGCTAATGGACGGTTGGACCGGGCGTCATGGGACCCCGGGAATTCAACTCAGTGACAATTAGGGGAGCAACAATGAAGCGCACTATCCTGGCAACCGCGATCGCCCTGGCATTCAGCATGGCTCACGCACAAGAAAACTCCGTCAACGACGTCCGCGGCGGCAACACCCAGACCTCGTCGATGACGACCAACACCGACAGCAGCACTGTCACTGACTCCCGCAACAGCAACAATACGTCGACGACTTCGAACGACAGCATGAACAACAGCAACAACCAGGCGACGACGACGAACTCGACGACCAACACCGATAGCAGCCAGGCCAACAGCAACAACCAGTCGACCAGCACGACCACCAATACCAATAACAGCCAGGCGAACGACAACAGCCAGGCCAACAACAGCAGCACCAATACCGACAGCAGCCAGACCAACAGCAATAACCAGTCGACCACGACCAACACCAACAACAGCCAGGCCAACAACAACAGCCAGCAAAACAACAACAGCCAGCAGAACGACAACAGCACGACCAACAACAACAACCAGGTTGACCGCTCGGACAACCGCGTTGTCGACAACCGCAGCACCCAGACGGACACCCGTACCAACACCAACACCGAAACGATCGACAGCAACGACACGATCACCACCAACACCACGACCACCAACGACAGCAGCCAGGACAGCTCGGGCCAGAACAACAGCTCGGGTGACGCACGTGCGGCAGCCGCCGGCGCCGCGGCCTCCAACAACGGTGGCAGCGCCACCTCGTCGGTCGCCAACTCGTTCAACACCTCGTCGGCCAACGCAGTCAGCTCGCTGACTGGCACCGTGTCGGGCAACAACATCAGCAACATCGGCAACACCGCCTCGAACACCGGCGGCGCCAACGGCGCAGCCGGCACCGGCTCGGCCGGCGGCGTGGGCAACGGCGGCACCAACAACGCCACCGGCGCAGCGGGCGGCACCGGCAACGGCGCAGCGGGCGCGGCTGGCGGCGCAGGCGGCTACGCAGCTGCCGGCACCGCATCGACCGGTGCATCGACCGTCGGCAACGCCTCGGGCGGCGCAGGCGGCGCATCGGGCGCGGCTGACTCGGTCGGCGGCGCAGGTGCGGCTGGCGCAGCGGGCGGCTACGCTGCCGGCGGCAACGGCGCGGCGGGCGGCGCAGGCACCGGCGGCGCCGGCGCAGCAGGCGGCGCAGCCAACGGCGGCAACGGCGCGGCAGGCGGCGCAGCCACCGGCGGCGCCGGCGGCGCGACCGGCTCGCTGGCTGGCGGCAATGGCGGCGCGAACGGCGCCATCAGCACCGGCGCCGGCGGCGCAGGCGGTGCAGGCGAAGCCAACGGCGGCGCAGGCGCAGCAGGCGGCCTGGGCGGCGCAGGCGGCACCGGCGGCGCATCGTCGGGCTCGACCCTGACCGCATCGAACGGCGCCAGCGGCGGCGGTGCAGCGATCGGCGACGCCACCTCGACCTCGGGTTCGGGCGGCATGCCAGGTTCGGGCACCGAAACCGCAGGCACCGGCGGCGCCAGCGGCGCAGCCACCAACACCGGCGGCACCTCGACCGCAGGCAGCCCAACCAGCGGCGCCAGCTCGGGCACCGCGGGTGACTCGATGGCCGGCACCGGCGGCGCCGGCGCGGCAGGCGGCGCCGGCGGTTCGGGCGCGGCAGGCGACAACACCTCGGGCGCTGGCGCAGCAGGCGGCGCAGCCACCGGCGGCACCTCGGGCGCTGGCGCTTCGCTGGCAGGCACCGGCGGCGCCGGCGCAACCGGCACCGCTGGCGCAGGCGGCTCGGGCGCGGCTGGCACGGCCGGCACTGGCGGCAACGGCGCGACCGGCACCGGCGGCGCAGGCGGCGCAGGCCAGGGCGGCACGGCTGGCGCGGGCGGCATGGGCGGTTCGGGCGCAGAAGCGACCGCATCGACCGGCACCGGCGGCGCAGGCGGCTCGTCGACCGGCGGCTCGGCCACCGGCGGTTCGGCCACCTCGGGTGACGCGACCTCGGGCGCCGGCGGCGCAGGCGGCGCAGGCGGCACCACCAACGGCGGCGCAGGCGGCTCGACCGGCGAAATGGTTGCCGGCGCAGGCACCGGCGGCTTCGGCGGCGCCGGCACCGGCGGCAACGGCGGCAACAACAGCGTGAATGCCGGTTCGTTCGACATGTCGAACTCGATGAGCAACATCGCCCAATCGGCAGCCGGCATCTCGATCATCAGCCAGAACAACGGCTTCTCCTCGCTGATCCAGCAAAGCGTCAACGTTCAGTCGAACATGAACGTGGGCGGCTCCGGCCAGTAAGCGTCAAACCGGCGGTGCTCACCGGCCCATGCGCCGATGTGCACCGCCCCGCCACGCGGCTTGGCTGCGTGGCGGTTTTTCGAGCGAGGCATCATGAAACGCATTACCCAGATTAGCGCTCTCCTGCTGGCGGCCTGCATGGCGCTGCCGGTAGCCGCCCAGGCCGCGGAACCGGCGAAACTGCCGGTGGTGGTGGGCTTCCTGTCGAAGGTGGAAGTGGCGCCGAGCCGGGAAGACGATCTCGCCAAGGGCTGGGGCAAGGTGACCGAGGCCGAGGAACTGGGTGGATTGCGTGGCGGCGCCGACATCGTGACCACCGAGGCGACGCTCGGCGGCACGGTCGGCAACAACACGGCCACCAACGTGACTACCGGCTTCAACGTCATCGACAACGGCTCGTTCGCGAACTCCTCGGGCTTGCCGGTCGTGATCCAGAACTCCGGCGCGAACGTCCTGATCCAGAACGCGACCGTCATCAACCTGCAATTGCAATAGGCATCGGAAGAGAATGAAGCACGGGATCTTCCTCGCCGCCCTGTGCGGCATCCTGCTGGCGCCGGCTCCGGCGCCAGCACTCGAACTGGCGGTGGTCGGGCGCGTCAACGTGCCGGTCACCAGCCTCAAGGACATCAAGTTCCAGCGCACCACGCGCCAGCAGTACGACTACAGTTGCGGCGCTGCCGCCGTGTCGACCCTGCTGTCACATCACTACAACACCCCGACGCCTGAACAGGACGTGTTCAAGGAGATGTACGAAAAGGGGGACAAGCCCAAGATTCACAAGGAGGGCTTTTCGCTGCTCGACATGCAGCGTTTCCTGGCCGCGCGCGGCTTTCGCGCCGACGGCTTCAAGCTGCCGATCGAAAAACTGATCGAAGAAAAACTGCCGGCCATCGTCCTGATCACCGACCGCGGCTTCAACCATTTCGTGGTCGTCAAGGGCTTTGAAGACGGCCGCATCCTGATCGGCGATCCGTCCACCGGCAACCGCGTGGTCAGCATGGAGCGCTTCCAGGAAATCTGGCGCAGCAAGATCCTGTTCGTGATCCACAGCCACAAGGACGGCATCGCCTTCAACAACCCGGCCGACTGGCGCGGCGCCCCGCGCGCGCCATTGGGAACCGGCATGCACCAGGACCAGCTCAGTGCCTCGCTGCCGAAATTCGGCCCGGGCGATTTTTGACTAAAGGATGTGATATGCGCTGGCTTCCCCTCAAATCGATGATCCAACGCGGCCTGCTGGCGACCGCCCTGTGCGCGGCGCTGGGGACAATGCCGGCGGTGCAGGCGGCCGATGCCGCCGCAAGCACCGGGATTGCCGGCTTCGGCACGCCGGTCGGGGCCGAGACGCTGGACGATACCCGCGGCGGCTTCGAAATCGCAGGCGGCCTGTCGGTGGCGCTCGGCATCGAGCGCGTGGTGTCGCTCAACGGCGAAATCCTGTCGCGCACCAATATCGCGATTCCCGACCTGGCCGCGATGACCGCCGACCAGGCCCGCCTGACCCAGGAAGCGCTGGGCGCGGCGCGCATGATCCAGATCGGCGGCAACAACTTTGCGGCGGCCGACCTCAACCTGCCGAACGGCGCGACGCTGGTACAGAATACCCTCGACAACCAGGCGATCAGCTCGGTCACGACCATCACCTCGGCCGTGAATAGCATGTCCTTGCTAAAAGACATGAATTTCCACAGCACGATACGCGACGCCGTCGTACGTTCCCCTGGAACACTGTAATATTGCAAAATTGTTAATATAAAACTGGAGATCTGGATGTATCCACACGTCGCGCGGCTTGGCGCCGCCGGCCTGGCGGCCGCCCTCCTGGCGCCGCCCGTGCTCGCCCAACAACCTGCTGCCGAGCGTGGCACGCAGGACCACAAGACCGAACTGTCCCAACTCAAGGACGAACTGGCCGAACAGCGGGCATTGGTGAATCGTCTGGTGCTCGAACTCCAGGCCCAGCGCGAACAGCTGCAAAAGATGCAGGAGCCGGCCGCCCCGGCGCTGGCGGCGCGCGAGCGCATCGTGGAAGAAACCACCCCGCTGTCCGGCGCCCCGTTCGCCGTGCCGACCGCGCTGGCCGACGGCGTCCTGCTGTCGCAGCAGCGCGGCGCCGGCATGTCGATGCAGGCGCCGGTGGCCCAGCCGCCGGTGCTGCCGCCGGCCGAGAGTGGCGTGGCGGCCCCGCTGCCGCCGCAGCCGCGCCCGAACCAGCCGACTCTCCCGGCGCCGGGTCCGGCCCAGGCGCAGACCCAGCGTCCGGCTCAGCAAGGTCAGCAGCAGACGGCGCAGAACAACAATCGCCAGGAACCGAACCGCCCGCCCGAAGTCGCGCCGATCGGCGATACGCCGGGCGTACTGACCCAGCGCGGCACCTATGTGCTGGAGCCGTCGGTGCAGTACGGCTACTCGTCGAGCAACCGCGTGGCCCTGGTCGGCTATACCGTGATTCCCGCGATCCTGATCGGCCTGGTGGACGTGCGCGAGATCAAGCGCAATACCTTCACCACGGCGATCACCGGCCGCACCGGCATCAACAACCGGATGGAAGTCGAGGTCAAGGTGCCGTATGTGTACCGCTCGGACGCCACCGTCAGCCGCGAGCTGTTCACCGGCACTGCGGTCGAGCGCGTGTTCGACACCACCGGCAAGGGCCTGGGCGACATCGAGGTCGCCGGCCGCTACCAGCTCAACAACGGCGGCCCGGACCAGGGCTATTACATTGCCGGCCTGCGCTACAAGAGCCGCACCGGGCGCGATCCATTCGAGGTCGTGACCGACTGCGACCAGCGCTGCATCGGCGAGAACGTGACCGGCACCGGCCTGCCGCTGGACCTGCCCACCGGCTCCGGCTTCCATTCGCTGCAAGGCACCCTGACCTGGCTGTATCCGTCGGATCCGGCCGTCTTCTTCGGCAACCTGAGCTATGTGCACAATTTCAAGCGCGACAATGTGACGCGCCTGGTGCGCAACGGCGTGCGCGAGCCGCTGGGCGAGCTGGAACCGGGTTACGTGCTCGGCTTTAACTTCGGCATGGGCCTGGCGCTGAACGACAAGGCCTCGCTCAGCCTGGGCTACGACCACAGCACCATCGCGCGCATGAAGCAGAACGGCCAACCCGTGGCCGGCTCGGTGCGCACCCAGCTCGGCACCCTGCTGCTCGGCTACTCGTACCGCCTGAGTCCGAAGCGCACGCTGAACATCGCGGTGGGCGCCGGCGTGACCCGCGACACCCCGGACGTCACCCTGACCCTGCGTGTGCCGATGACGTTCTGATCGATATCAAGGCCGCCCTGGAACATGCGGCCTGGATGAGTTGTGGTAAATACGAACACGATTGAAAAATCTTGCTTCCGTTTTAAGAAATTGTCCTTATAATCAGATTTGCAATGTAGAGCGTGGCCCTGGTTTCGGTCGGAGGTAACGCCAACAGGGCGATCAACGCACAATAACTTTTTGAGGGAATTAACATGGCAACTGGCACTGTAAAATGGTTCAACGATGCGAAAGGTTTCGGCTTCATCACCCCTGACGGCGGTGGCGAAGACGTCTTTGCGCATTTCTCGGCCATCAATGCCGCCGGCTTCAAATCGCTGCAGGAAAACCAGCGCGTGAGCTTCGACATCACTGCCGGCCCAAAAGGCAAGCAGGCTGCGAACATCCAGCCACAGGCTTGATGCTGCACTAGCCCGCTCGAAGCGGGCGTGCAAATGACAAGAGCACATCCAAGGATGTGCTCTTTTGTTTTGGGGCCTCCGTGCGTGGTTTGCCGGCGGTGGCGATCACCTACCCTAGGGTGGACGGCTCGCCGTCCACGCGTTCAACCGGCCAACGCGTCACCACTCACTTGCAACCGCAACCGCCCGACCCGCACCCGCCGCCGCCCGACTTGGCCGGCGCCGAACCCGGCAGGATGGTGCCCGGCGCGCGGCCGGACTCTTCGTCGAAGCCGGCCGCCTGCAGGCGCGCCACGTACTGCTTCCACAGCGACTCCTGGCTGCGGCCCAGCTCGTACAAATAATCCCAGCTGAAGATGCCGCTGTCATGGCCGTCCGAGAAGGTCGGCTTGATCGCGTAGTTGCCGACCTGCTCGACGTCGGCGATGCCGACTTCGCGCTTGCCGACCTGCAGGACTTCCTGGCCCGGGCCGTGGCCCTTCACTTCGGCCGACGGCGAATACACGCGCATCAGCTCGAACGGGATCGAATAGGCGCTGCCGTCGTCATAGGCGATGTCGAGCACGCGCGATTTCTGGTGGACGGTCAGTTCGGTTGGGTTAGGCATGGATCTTCTCTATTTCTGTTCAGCTCAGTTTATGTGAAACGGCGCGCGATGGCGGCGCCCAGTTGTCCGGCCAGCGCGCGGCGCGCCGCCAGGATAGTCGGTTCGGTGTCGCGCACCGCCTGGGCCCACACGGGCGCCGGGAAATGCGCGTCGTCCGCGTAGCGCGGAATGATATGCCAGTGCAGGTGCGGCACCACATTGCCCAGGCTGGCCACATTGACCTTCAGCGGCTGCATGACTTCGCGCACCGCCTCCTCGACCAGGAACACGGCCTCGTTCACCAGCAGGCGGTCGTCACGCGACAGGTCGCTCATCTCGCGCACGTGATCGTGCCAGATCACGCGGCAAAAGCCGGGATAGCTGGCGTCGTCGACGACGATGACGCTGAACTTGTCGCCGGCCCAAGCGGTCGGCACGGCGAGGTTGCACAGCTCGCAGCCTGGTTCCCTCGTCATACCAGCACCCTTTCGATGCCGCCGTTGTTGGCGCGCGCCACGTACTCGGGCAGCCAGTTCTCGCCCAGCAGGTGCTTCGCGATCTCGACCACGATGTAGTCGGCGGTGGTGCCCGAATCGTCGTTGTAGCGCGAGAGGCCCTGCAGGCAGGACGGGCAGCTGGTCAGGATTTTCACATCGCCCTTGAACCCGTCGGCACGCAGTTTATCGGCGCCCTTGACCATCTCGGCTTCCTTGCGCGAACGCACCTGGGTCGAGATGTCGGGACGCGTCACGGCAAACGTCCCCGACTCCCCGCAGCAGCGGTCGTTCTTCTCGATCTTGACGTTGTCGTGCGTCGAGACCAGCGCGTTCACCGTCTTCATCGGATCCTGCAGCTTCATCGGCCCGTGGCAGGGGTCGTGGTACATATAGCGAGTGCCGTTCACGCCTTCGAGCTTGACGCCCTTCTCCAGCAGGTATTCATGGATGTCCATGATGCGGCAGCCGGGGAAGATCTTCTCGAATTCATAGGTCGCCAGCTGGTCGTAGCAGGTGCCGCACGAGACCAGCACGGTCTTGATGTCGAGGTAGTTCAGCGTGTTGGCCATGCGGTGGAACAGCACGCGGTTATCCGTCATCATCTTGTCGGCCTTGTCGTACTGGCCGGCGCCGCGCTGCGGATA
>DDKG01000282.1 GCA_002339265.1 Massilia sp. UBA2604
GGCGCGTCATATCAGAACGAGAAGCCCTGTTCGTTGCGACGCAGGTCGGCGTCGACCATCATCTGGCACAGCTCTTCGAGCGTGGTCTTCGGCTCCCAGCCCAGCTCGCGCTTGGCTTTCTCGGGGTCGCCGATCAAGAGGTCGACTTCGGCCGGACGGTAGAACTTGGGCGAGACGCCCACCAGCTTCTTGCCGCTCTGGCTGCAATGGGCGACTTCCTGCTCGCCCGAACCGCTCCAGTCCAGCGTGACGTTGGCGGCCTTGAAGGCCATGGTGACGAAGTCGCGCACGGTCTCGGTGCGGTTGGTCGCCAGCACATAGGTATCCGGCTTGTCGGCCTGCAGCATGCGCCACATGCCTTCGACATATTCCTTGGCGAAGCCCCAGTCGCGCTTGGCGTCCATATTGCCCAGCTCGAGCAGCTCCAGCTTGCCCTGCACGATCTTGGCCACCGAATCGGTGATCTTGCGGGTCACGAACTCGCGGCCGCGCAGCGGCGACTCGTGGTTGAACAGGATGCCCGAGGAACCGAAGATGTCATACGACTCGCGGTAATTGATGGTCATCCAGTGCGCGTACAGCTTGGCCACGCCATATGGGCTGCGCGGATAGAACGGCGTATCTTCCTTTTGCGGGATCGCCTGCACCTTGCCGAACATTTCCGAGGTCGACGCCTGGTAGAAGCGGATCTTCGGATTGACGATGCGGATGGCTTCGAGCAGGTTGACGGCGCCCAGGCCGGTGATCGAGGCGGTGGTGACCGGCTGGTCGAAGGACACGCCGACGAAGCTCTGCGCCGCGAGGTTGTACACCTCGCTCGGCTGCGACGTTTCAATCAGGCGCAGGCTCGAGGCCAGGTCGGTCAGGTCGTATTCGACCAGCGACAGGTTCGGATGCGAGGTGATGCCGAGTTCATCGATGCGCCAGAAATTGACCGAGCTCGAACGACGGTAGGTACCGGTGACGTGATAGCCTTTTTCCAGAAGCAACTGGGCCAAATAGGCGCCATCCTGGCCGGTGATACCGGTGATGAGGGCTCGTTTGTTTTGCATGTTCTTGGATGGATATGAAGTGGTCTTGCGGGCGCAACGTATTACCTGACGAGCCCGGCGAAGCTGGGATTGTAACAGAGGAGGTCGGTTTGCCTAATTGCGCGTCAGAAATGAGTGCAATTAAATCAACACTTATCTGAACATTATGACCCGAAAATGACGAGCAGTGACGGTCACTTACGGTTTGTTACCAGTGTCTTTGCGGGACGACAAACGACGACAGCTCGAGACAGATCGACACGAAAACGCCTGCCCCGGCGCAAGGCGCGCGAGGCAGGCGTCGGGTACGGATCCGCCTAAATGATTACCGCTGAGAAACAGCGTCCACCACCGCCAGCGCCGTCATATTGACGATGCGGCGCACCGTCGCCGACGGGGTCAGGATGTGGACCGCGCGCGCGCAGCCGAGCAGGACCGGGCCGATCGCGATGCCGTTGCCGGCCGCCGTCTTGAGCAGGTTGTACGAGATATTGGCGGCGTCGATGTTCGGCAGCACCAGCAGGTTGGCGTCGCCCTTCAGGGTCGATTCCGGCATGATCTTGGCGCGGTTCTTGGCGTCGAGCGCGGCGTCGCCGTGCATCTCGCCGTCGATTTCCAGCTCCGGCTTCTTCTGCTGCACCAGGGCCAGGGCGGCGCGCATCTTCTGCGCCGATTCCGTATTGGCGCTGCCGAAGTTCGAGTGCGACAGCAGGGCCGCGCGCGGGCAGATGCCGAAGCGCTCCATCTCCTCGGCCGCCATGATCGTGATCTCGGCCAGCTGCTCGGCGTTCGGGTTCTCGTTGACGTGGGTGTCGACCATCGCCAGCTGGCGTTCCGGCGTGATGATGAAGTTCATCGCCGCATAGACGTTGGCGCCGGCGCGCTTGCCCAGCACCTGGTCGATGAAGTCCAGGTGCATCTGGGTGGTGCCGTAGGTGCCGCAGATCATGCCGTCGGCTTCGCCCTTGTGGATCATCATGGCGCCGATCAGGGTGTGGCGGCGGCGCATGGCCAGCTTGGCCAGGTCCTGGGTCACGCCCTTGCGCATCACCATCTGGTGATAGGTGGTCCAGTAGTCGCGGTAGCGCTCGTCGAAGTCGGGGTTGATGACGTCGAAGTGCACGCCCAGCTTGAGGCGCAGGCCGAACTTCTCGATGCGCTGCTCCAGCACCGCCGGACGGCCGACCAGGATCGGACGCGCCAGCTTCTCGTCGACCACCACCTGCACCGCGCGCAGCACGCGCTCGTCCTCGCCCTCGGCGTAGACGATGCGCTTCAGTTCATCCGGCGCGGCCTTGGCCACCGTGAACAGCGGCTTCATGAAGGTGCCGCTGCGATACACGAACTGCTGCAGGCTCTCGGCGTAGGCCGCCAGGTCCTCGATCGGACGGCTGGCGACGCCGCCATCCATCGCGGCCTTGGCCACGGCCGGCGCGATATGCGTCAGCAGGCGCGGATCGAACGGCATCGGGATCAGGTATTCCGGACCGAAGGACAGGTTCGAGATGCCGTAGGCCGAGGCCACGATGTCCGACTGCTCGGCATGGGCCAGGTCGGCGATCGCGTGCACCACCGCGATTTCCATTTCACGCGTGATGGTGGTCGCGCCGCAGTCCAGGGCGCCGCGGAACATATAGGGGAAGCACAGGACGTTGTTGACCTGGTTCGGGTAATCCGAACGGCCGGTGGCGATGATGGCGTCGCCGCGCACCGCCTTGGCGTCTTCCGGCAGGATTTCCGGGTTCGGGTTGGCCAGCGCCAGGATCAGCGGATTCGGGGCCATCCTGGCGACCATGTCCTGCTTGAGCACGCCGCCGGCGGACAGGCCCAGGAAGATGTCGGCGCCGGGGATCACGTCGGCCAGCGAACGGTGTTCGGTGTCTTGCGCGAAGCGTTCCTTGTCCGGGTCCATCAACTCGACACGGCCTTTATAGACCACGCCGGCCAGGTCGGTCACGAAGATGTTCTCGATCGGGAAGCCGAGGTCGAGGATCAGGTCGAGGCAGGCCAGCGCGGCCGCGCCGGCGCCCGAGACCACCAGCTTGCACTCCTTGATGTTCTTGCCGACGACTTTGAGGCCGTTCAGGATCGCGGCGCCGACGATGATCGCGGTGCCGTGCTGGTCGTCGTGGAAGACCGGGATGTTCATCCGTTCGCGCAGTTTACGCTCGATGTAGAAGCACTCGGGCGCCTTGATGTCCTCGAGGTTCACGCCGCCGAAGGTCGGCTCGAGCGCGGCGATG
>DDKG01000281.1 GCA_002339265.1 Massilia sp. UBA2604
GCCTCGCGCATCTCGCTGTTCGCCATCGACGAGGCGCACTGCGTCTCGCAATGGGGCCATGACTTCCGCCCCGAGTACATCCGCCTGTCGATCCTGCACGAGCGCTTTCCCAATGTGCCGCGTATCGCGCTCACCGCGACCGCCGACCAGCAGACCCGGGCCGAGATCGCGCACCGCCTGCAGCTGGAAGACGCGCGCCAGTTCGTCTCGTCGTTCGACCGTCCCAATATCCGCTACTCGATCGTCGAGAAGACCACCGGCCGCAAGCAGCTGATCGATTTCATCACGAGCGAGCACCCGCAGGATTCCGGCATCGTCTACTGCCTGTCGCGCAAGAAGGTCGAGGAGACGGCGGACTTCCTGAACGAGCACGGCATCCGCGCCATGGCCTACCACGCCGGCATGGAGCACACGGTGCGCGCCGCCAACCAGGCCAGATTCCTGCGCGAAGAGAATATCGTGATGGTCGCCACCATCGCCTTCGGCATGGGCATCGACAAGCCCGACGTGCGTTTCGTCTGCCACCTCGACCTGCCCAAGAGCATCGAGGGCTATTACCAGGAGACGGGCCGCGCCGGCCGCGACGGCCAGCCGGCCAGCGCCTGGATGGCGTATGGTTTGCAGGACGTCGTCCTGCAGCGCCGCATGATTGACGAATCCGAGGCCGACGAAACCTTCAAGCGCGTGCTGTCGATGAAGCTCGACGCGATGCTCGGGCTGTGCGAGACGCTCAGCTGCCGGCGCATGCGCCTGCTCGACTATTTCGGCGAGCGCTCCGGCCCCTGCGGCAACTGCGACACCTGCCTGGTGCCGCCGGTCAGCTTCGACGGCACGGTGCCGGTGCAAAAGCTGCTGTCGGCCATCTACCGGGTCGACCAGCGTTTTGCGGGCGGCCACGTGATCGACGTGCTGCGCGGCGCGCAGACGGAGCGCATCAGCCAGTGGCACCATGACAAGCTCACCGTATATGGCGTCGGCGCCGACCGCAGCGAGCAGGAATGGCGCGCCATCCTGCGCCAAGCGATCGCCCTGGGCCTGGTGACGGTCGACCATGACGCTTTCAGTTCGCTCAAGCTCACCGACGCCGCGCGTCCGGTGCTCAAGGGCGAGCAGAAGGTGCAGCTGCGCCAGTACCAGAAGCCGGTCAAGGCCAAGCGCCCATCCACCTCGCGCTCGAGCTACGAAGAAACCGAATTGTCGCGCGACGAACAGGCGATCTTCGACCGCCTGCGCTCGTGGCGCATGGGCACCGCGCGCGAGCACGGCGTGCCGGCCTATGTCGTGTTCCAGGACGCGACCCTGCGCGAGATCGCCAAGGTCAAGCCGGGCTCGATCGACCAGCTGCGCGGCGTGTCGGGCGTCGGCGAGAAGAAGCTCGTCTCGTATGGCGACGAGATCGTCGCGATCATCAACGAGATGAGCTGACCGGGTTATTCCCGGAACAGATAGGTAAAGCTGCGGCTGACCGGGAGCACTTCGTCGCTGCCGCGCAGCAGCACCTGCATCCGTTCGGCGTCGATCCGCTCGGCGGCCCGGATCGCATTCA
This sequence comes from Massilia sp. UBA2604, assembly GCA_002339265.1. Lineage (GTDB taxonomy): Bacteria > Pseudomonadota > Gammaproteobacteria > Burkholderiales > Burkholderiaceae_D > Telluria. The sequence continues at coordinate 1,547 of DDKG01000281.1, forward strand.
CGTTGACCAGCGTGCCGCGGTGGATCTGCCAGAACAGGCCTGGATCGAGCCCGCCTACCAGCTCTTTCAAGGGAATGCGCACCAGCGCCTCCGAATCGGCCAGCACCACCCGCGTGTACTTGCTGTCGGCCTGGAAGAACAGCACTTTGTCGACATCGATGAGGCGAATCTGCTTGCCGATGCTGGCCTTGAGCCATTTGTGCTTCTCGCGCTTCGGTTGCGAAGACGCCGCCTTCACCTGCTGCACCACTTCACTGACATCGTCTGGACGGGTGTCCAGCTTTTCCCGCAGGCGTGCCAGGGCCTTGTCGAGCCGGCCCGGCTGGATGGGTTTCAGCAGGTAGTCGACCGCACCGGTATCGAAGGCATCGACCGCATACTGGTCGTAGGCGGTGACGAACACCACGTGCGAGCGGCGGCCGATGCGCTCGGCCACTTCCAGGCCCGACATGCCCGGCATGCGGATGTCGAGGAAGACCACTTGCGGCTCGTGCTCGAGCCAGGCGTCCCAGGCATCGATGCCGTTCTCGGGCGCCGCCACCACCTGTGCGTCGGGCCAGGCCGTGGCCAGCATGCCGAGCAGGCGCTCGCGCATCAATGGTTCGTCTTCGGCGACCAGCACTGTGACGCTCATGCCTGCTCCTTGCAGGGGATGGCGATGTCGGCCAGCAGGCCAGGTTCGGCTTCACTCAGCAACAGGCAGGCGCCCTCGCCGTAAGCCAGGCGCAGGCGGTGGCGCACGTTTTCCAGGCCGGTGCCGGCGCCCGGCGTGTCGCTCATGCCGACGCCGCTGTCGCGTACCCGGATACGGATCATTCCATGGTCGTCGTGGGCCGAGACCGCGATCTCGCCGCCGCGCAGGGATGGTTCGATGCCGTGCTTGATCGCGTTCTCGGCCAGGGTCAGCACCAGCATGCTGGGCACCTGGGTGCTCGCCAGCGTATCGGGCAGGTCGACCGTGTAGCGCAAGCGCTCGCCCATCCGTATTTGCATCACCCGCAGGTAGGAGTCGACCAGGCGGAATTCGGTCTCCAGGTCGACCTGTTCGCAACGCATATCGCTCATGCTTGCGCGCAGGAAGTCGATCAGGTGGGACGTGAGTTCAGCGGCGCGCGGTGCCCCCTGCTCGGCCAGCTGCTGCACCGCCCCGAGGGTATTGAACAGGAAATGCGGCTCGATCTGGGCATGCAGCAACCGCAGTCGGGTCTCGCTCAACTCGCGGGCCAGGCGTTCCTGTTCGGCTTCCTGCTTCAGCTTCACGGCAAGCAGGGCGTAGTGCCGGCTGCGCACCAGCGCCAACACGAAGCCTGGCAGCGCGACCAGCACCAGAACGCCGAATCCGGTCACCATCAGGATCCTCGGCATGATCTCGAGCAGGCGTCCCCAGGAATCGCCCTTGAGCATCACAACGAGGCCAGCGCCGAACAGGCCTCCCAGCATGCCCAGGCCGATGGCCTTCATCACGAGCTTGCGGCCGCGCTGCACATATTTCTCATGGTTGAACCAGACCCCGGCCAGCGCCAGCATGACACCCAGGCCGACCGCATTCGCGGCCAGCACCGCTGCCATCAGGGACAGCCCGGGCAGGAAGGCCATCTGCACCAGTGCACCGAACACCGAGAATACCAGGCACAGCTTGGCAAGCAGGCGTATGAAGGCCTTGCCGCTATACGCCGTCGAGATGTGATACAGCTCCTCGCGCTCGACCGGCGACATGTCGGCGATCTTGCACGCCATCCTGCGCCGCCAGCCCGCCGGCGCCTGGGCAGCCAGGCCAGGCTGTCGCAGCACGCCGAGCAGCTCCTGGTCCCACTCCTTCCACCACCTCGCGATTCGTCCCCACATGGTTTCCTCCGTACTCGTTAATGTATAGCAACGAGCCCAGTCTAGGAACTTTGCCCTTCATCGCCCAGCTGGAGGAGACGAACGACGAAAGGGAATGCGTGAACGACGATGGCAGGACCGCTTATTTACGCGTGAAGACCAGATCCCACACCCCGTGGCCCAGCTTGATGCCGCGGTTCTCGAACTTGGTGAGCGGTCGGTACTCAGGCTGCGGGGCATAACCCTCGGCGGTATTGACCAGTTCCGGCTCGGCGCTCAGCACCTCGAGCATCTGCACCGCGTAATCTTCCCAGTCGGTCGCCAGGTGCAGGTAGCCGCCCGGGGCGATCTTCTGGCACAGCAGCTTCACGAAAGCCGGCTGGATCAGGCGGCGCTTGTTGTGGCGCGCCTTGTGCCATGGGTCGGGGAAGAACACGTGCACGCCGTGCAGCGCGCCATCAAGGATCATGTGGTTCAGCACCTCGAACACGTCGTGCTGGACCAGGCGCAGGTTGGCGATATCCTGCTCGCCGATCTGCTTGAGCAGGCTGCCCACGCCCGGCGTGTGCACTTCGACGCCCAGGAAGTCCTTCTCGGGCATCAGCTTCGCGATGTGGGCCGTGGTATTGCCCATGCCGAAGCCGATTTCGAGGACGACCGGCGCATCACGACCGAAAGCGCGCGCGAGATCGAGCGGTTCTTTCTTGTACTCGATCAGGAACTTGGGACCATGCTCGTCGAAAGCCCGCGCCTGCGCGGTCGACAGCCGCCCTGCGCGCGTGACGAAACTGCGGATGCGGTGTTCGGTGGGATCGTACAGCATGGACCGTGCCGGACCACTGGTAGGCTTTTCAGAAGACATGGGGAGTTGAAATATGCGGAAAAAACGGCTGTCATTATAGCGCAGCCGCTCCTGCCGCCGGTCGTGCGTGGCGGCAAGTCGGATTCAAGCATAATGATCCTCTTCCCCCTGCAACGCCGGAGCCTCTTGCCATGCATTCGACGAAACACCCGATCGCCATCGAAGACAGTGTCGCCACCCTGAACCTGACGTCCTTCCACTACGGCGCGCCGGGTCGCGGCAAGAAGGTGTACATCCAGGCCGCGATCCATGCCGACGAAGTGCCGGCGATGCTGGTGGCGCACCTGCTGCGCGGGCAACTCGAGAAACTGGACGCCGAGGGCAGGATCAAGGGCGAAGTCATCCTGGTCCCGGCCGCCAATCCGCTCGGCCTGTCGCAAGTGATGCACGGCGCGCCGTTCGGCCGCTACGACCTGTCCACCGGCCTGAATTTCAACCGCTCCTACCGCCACGTCGCGACGGCGCTGAAGACCGCGCTCGCGGGCCGGCTGGGCGTGGACGCCGCGGCCAACGTCGCGCTGATCCGCGAATTCGCCCGCAGCGAGGTGGCGGCCTGGGAACCGGCGGACAATGCCGCCACGCTCAAGAAAATCCTGCTGGGCATGGCGATCGACGCCGACATCGTGCTCGACCTGCACTGCGATAACGAGGCGGTGCTGCACATGTACACCGGCACGCCGCTGGTCGACGTGATCCAGCCGCTGGCTGACCTGATGGGCGCGCGCGTGCTGCTGGTGGCAAAGGAATCGGGCGGCGAAGCCTTCGACGAAGCCTGCAGCCGGGTGTGGTGGGACCTGGCCGATCATTTCATCGACGCCGCGATTCCGCCGGCCTGCGCCGCCGTCACCGTCGAACTGCGCGGCGAGAACGACGTGAACTACGACTACGCGCAACAGGATGCCGACGCCATCCTGCAGTACCTGGCGCACCAGGGCGTGCTCGACATTCCGACGACCGCCCTGCCCGCGGCGCACTGCGGCCCGACGCCGCTGGACGCGGTCGAGCCGCTGGCGGCGCCGCATGCGGGCGTGCTGGTGTTTCGCAAGCGGCTGGGCGATCAGGTGGCGGCGGGCGAACCGATCGCGGACATCGTCAATCCGGTCAGCGGGCAGGTCACGCCGGTGGCGGCGTCCCGTCCGGGCCTGCTGTTCGCCAGCACCGCGCACCGGCACCTGCTGCGTGGGATGCACGTTTGCAAGGTGGCGGGGACGGACTCCTTCAGGTCAGGCAATCTGCTGTCGAGCTGAGTCGGCCTGGAAGGCGCGCCACAGCCCGTACGAATCCTCGATGAAGTTGTACGTGCTGACCTTGCCGTCCCTGACCGAACAGATCGCGGCAAAGTCGCTTTCGAACTCCTTGCCGGTGCTCAGGATGCGGTGCTTGAAGTGTCCAGTGATGACCGCCTGGTTGCCGTTTTCGAAGATGCGCTCGATGTGAAACGCGAGCGGCTCGAAGTTGACCGGAAACAGCGCCATCCAGGCGCGAACTTCGTCCTTGCCAAGCTGGACGCCGATCGTCGGCACGTCGGGCGCTCCCTGCACCTTCCACACGACGTCATCGGTCAGGCATTCGAGGGTGCGCTCGACGTCCTTCTTGAAGAAGGTGTCGAGGTAGTGCTGGACGACCTGTCCGGGCGTCATATCGTTTGTCGTTGCCATGTTTGTTCCCCTTTCAGCCCACCCGTGGGTGGGCGCGAATGATCAGGTCAGCGGTGTCCACCGGCGAGCACGATGAACTCGCCGGTGGTCCAGGACGATTCGTCGGACGCCAGGTAAACGGCCGCGGGCGCGACGTCGTCGGCTTCGCCCAGCCGGCCCAGCGGCGTGCGGGCCGTGATGGCCGGGCCGTAGTCCGAATCAAGGAAGCCGCCCGCGTGCACGCCCTCGGTCGCCACCACGCCCGGCTTGATCGCATTCACGCGGATCTTGCGTGGCGCGAGCTCGTTCGACAGTGCGCGGGTAAGGCCATCGATGGCGCCCTTGGTGGCGGAATACACCGACGCATTCTCCGGTCCGAACAGCGTCACGGTGGAACTCATATTGATGATGCTGCCGCCGTCAGGCATGTAGGTCGCCACTTCCCTGATGGCGAGCAGGTAGCCGAAGACGTTCAGCTCGAAATGCTTGCGGAAGAGTTCGAGCGACAGGTTTTCCAGGGGCTGGAAATCATAAACGCCGGCATTGTTGACGAGTACGTCGATGCGCCCATATGCCTCGTTCGCCTGGGCGAAGAGCTGCCTGACGTCGTCCGGGTCGCGCATGTCGGCCTTGATGGCGATGGCCTTGCCACCGGCCTCGACGATCTCGTCCACGATCTCGTCGGCGGCTTCCTTGCTGCTGGAATAATTCACGACGACCGAGGCGCCCTCGGCCGCGAAGTGCTTTGCAATGGCCGCACCCAGGCCCTTCGATGCGCCGGTAACGACGGCGACTTTTTCCTGCAATCGATAACTCATGACTGATTTCCTATTGGAACGTGCCGCAGCAGCGGCCTTTGTCTGGTCGAGCGCGGGCACTCGACGATGCCCGCGCCAGCCTGGATTCAGGAAGTGGGCGGCATCTTGTCGGCCCACAGGTCGACCGGGCCGAGGCGGTCCGCGCCCTGGGTCGCGAGCATCCAGCCCGGATATTCCGGCGGCAGTTCGCTGACTTCGTCCAGTTGGCGAATCTCGTCTTTGCTGAGGGTAATGTCCACGGCGGCGATATTGTCCTGGAGCTGGCTCAGCCGCTTGGCGCCGACCAGCACCGATGTGACGACCGGCTTGGACAGCAGCCAAGCCAGTGCAATCCGGGCCGGGCTGCACCCGTGCGCTTCGGCGATGGGGCGCATCACGTCGATGACGTTCCAGGCGCGCTCCTTGTTGATGATCGGGAAGTCGAATCCGGAACGGCGCGAGCCTTCCGGCGACTGGTTTTCGCGGCTGAATTTTCCCGACAGCAGCCCACCGGCCAGCGGGCTCCAGACCAGCAAGCCCATCTTTTCCGCTTCGATCAACGGGCCCAGTTCACGCTCGAGATCACGGCTCGCAATCGAATAGTGGGCCTGCAGCGTGTTGAAACGCGCCAGGTTCAGGCGGGCGGAAATCCCGAGCGCGGTCGCGACACGCCATGCCGGCCAGTTGGAGACGCCGATGTAGCGGACCTTGCCCTGATGGACCAGATCGTCCAGCGCGCGCAGTGTTTCCTCGATGGGCGTCAGGATATCGGTCGCATGGATCTGGTACAGGTCGATGTGATCCGTCTGCAGCCGTTGCAGGCTCGCTTCGACGGCATCCATGATGTGGCCGCGTGAAGCGCCGACATCGTTGCGGCCTTGTCCCATGCGGCTGTACACCTTGGTGGCGAGCACATAATCCTTGCGCGCGATACCGAGATTCTTGAACGACTGGCCGAGAGTGCTTTCGCTCTCGCCGGCAGAGTACACGTCGGCGGTATCGAAGAAATTGATGCCGGCCTCGATACTGGCCTTGACCAGCTCGTCGGCGCCAGCCTGGTCGACATTGCCGATGTGCTTGTACACACCGCCACTACCGCTGAAAGTCATCGTTCCCAGGCATAGCTGCGATACGAGCAAGCCGGTATTTCCTAACGTCTTGTATTTCATCTCGTTCTCCTTGGAAGACTTCGAATCGATACCAGGGCGCTTTGACATCAGCCATTCGGCCCTGGAGTGACGACAGTCTGGCTTCTGCAGAGATGTCAAGGAATACACATTCTTGCTAGAACAATGCCTAATTTTGGAGAGCGCGGACGGGTCCGCCGCTGCAGGCCTGCAGCGCCGGTCTAATCAGTTGCATAGTCCAGTACACGGAGTGCAGCCGGCATCGGCAATAGGTCAGTGCACCGGCGAATGCCTTGAGTGCCTGAAGAGTAGTCCGGCCGCGACCGCGAGGATGGCAAACGTCGGCAGCAGCCAGGCATAGCCGACACGCAACTCCATTAGGGTTGCACCACTCACGGCGCACCACGCCAGCGGGATCAGCCAGGCGGTCGGGTGCGCACGGCAGGCCAGCAGCACACCCAATGTCGCGACGGCGGTCGGATCGGGCGCGATGCCGAACACCTCGGCCTGGTTCCAGCCACGGCCGCTGCCCAGCGCCAGCAAGGGGTAGGCGATGACGGCCAGGCCGGTCAGGCCCAGCGCCACCTGCTTCTGCATGCCGGCCGGCGCGGCGCCGGGCGAGCGTAGCGCCATAAAGCACAGCATCACGGCCTGCACGCAGAAGGCGAGCGCGAAATACGGACCGGCCGTGTTGATGTCGGCATAGCGTTCCAGATGATATGCCCAGGCGACCCAACCCCAGGCCACGGTCAGTATCAGCAGCGCGATGCGGCGCGTGCCCACGCCCGGACGCGCGATGCAGCCGATCACGGCGAGGCCGGCCGCCAGCGCCAGCAGGTGCAAGGGCCATACCGCTTCGTTGTACAAGGCGATGAGCCGATAGTAGCTGCGCTGCGAGAACATCAGGAAATCCGACAGCGTATACGTCCACCACTCGCTCATGCCAGCCTTTCGGCATCCTGGGCGATGCGCTTGCGCAGGGCTTCGTCGGGCATCTGGCCAGTGCCGGCCAACAGGTTCTCGCGCACGTGGGCCACACTCGAGGTGGCGGGAATCGCGCAGGTCACGCTCGGATGCGAGACGATGAACTTCAGCAGCGCCTGGGCCCAGGTGGTGCAGCCGATTTCCGCGGCCCAGCCGGGCAATGGTTTGCCGGCCAGCGCCTGCGTCAGGTCGCCCTGGCGGAACGGCCGATTAACTATCACGCCGATGCGGCGCTCGCGCGCCAGCGGCAGGATGCGCTGTTCGACCTCGCGATCGAGGGCGTTGTACGAGACCTGCACGAAGTCGATCGGCTGCGATGCCATGATCTTCTCGATCTCGCCATGGCGCCGGCCTTCGGACGTCGTGATGCCGACGTAGCGCAGGCGCCCTTCCTTCTTCATCGCCAGCAGCGTTTTCAGGTGCTCTTCCCACGACAGCAGGTTATGCACCTGCAGCAGGTCGAAGCGCGGCACTCGCCACAGCTTGCGCGAAGTCTCGATCTGCTGCACGCCGCGGGCGCCGCCGCTGATCCAGACCTTGTCGGCCGAGAACAAGGCTGGCGGCTTGATGGCTTGCACGGCTTCGCCGATCACGTCCTGAGCCGAGCCGTACATCGGGGAAGAATCGATCAGCCGGCCGCCGCCGGCGAAGAACTGGCGCATCACATCGCGGCACTCGGACCGTGCCTGCGGGTCGCGGCCGACGTTGAAGGTGATCCAGCTGCCCAGGCCGATGATGGGGATCTGCTCGCCGGAGGATGGAATCGGGCGGGTGAGCAGCGGCGCCAGCGCTGGTGCGGCATGCAGCGGTGGCAGGGTCAGGGTGCTGGATGCTGCCAGCATCGATAGCAGCAGGCGTCGGCGTGATGAATCCGGTGTCATTCAAAAGGCTCCTTGCTCGGCTATACGCAGGAACCGACAGGATACTGCGCTTGACAGTGCCATGGCGCTATTCAGCCTACCCGCATGATAGAAGGGATTTTCCTTTAATTTATGTATATACAGAAATTCTTGCGAACTCCGTAGAGGATATATACACTGTACCGATGGACATCGTCTATGACGCTGCAAAAAGCGAATCAAATGCTGTCAAGCACGGTGTTTCGCTGGCTGAGGCGACTCGATTCGAGTGGGACGATGCGCTGATCTGGGAGGACGAGCGCAAGGACTACGGTGAACACCGCTACTGCGCACTCGGCTACATCGAGCTTCGTCTGTACTACATTGTCTATCTGCTGCGCGACGATACCCACCGCATCATCAGCCTGCGCAAGGCGAATTCAAGAGAGGTTAAACGATATGCCCAAGCTTAAATCGGGAACGGTGATTCCAACTCCTGACGAAGACTCGGCAATTACAGCTGCCGCCATGAGTGATCCGGAGGCGCGTCCATTTACGGACGAGGAATGGGCTGCTGTGAAACCAGTTCGAGGGCGCGGTCGTCCGTCACAGGAGGTTACGAAAACACCAATCAGTATTCGATTGGACGTTCGCGTTCTGGACGCATTCAAGGCAACGGGGGAAGGATGGCAAACTCGAATGAATGATGCGCTGACAGAGTGGGCCGATCAGCACGGCATGCTCGAACGTACATCAAATTAAATCTACGTCGATGTAGCGGCGAGCTTCTGGTGTCGAGACTGGAGCGGGTGAAGGGAATCGAACCCTCGTATGAAGCTTGGGAAGCTGCCGTTCTACCATTGAACTACACCCGCGTTGCCAGCATTCTACGCGCGTTTGGGACGGTTTGACAATTTTCCGCCCCTCCCGCGCCTGCCTGAAATCAATCCGGCTGCTCGACCGTATACCCCTTCGCCGCCAGCGCCGCGACCACCCCTTTCGGATCGAAGATCTCGTCGACCCTCAGTATGGCGAAGGTCGACGCATTGGCATCGAGCGCCCTCTCGGCCGAGGCGATCCACAGCGCCTCGGCGCGCGCTTTCATGTTCTTGAACTCCGGCTCCGCATCGAATGCGGCGCTGCTCATCAGGGCGCCGAAGCAGGCCTCTTCGCGGGTGGCGAAGTCCAGCTTGCGCATCTCGTCCAGGTCGCCCTTGGCCCAGGCATTGGCACGCTGGCTGGCGGCCTCGATGTCCTGCTCGAGCGTGGCCATCGTGTGCGCGAGACAGGCCGCATCGCCCAAGGTCGACTTCTTGAAGTTCTTCAGCATGGCGCGCGCATTATCCATCGGCAGCACGACGGTCGACGACGTCTCTTTCAGCTTCGCCTTCTTGACCAGCTCCAGCAACTGCTCGCGCAGCACACGGCTGTCGACCAGGCCCGCCTGCTTGCGCGCGGCGTTCGACAGCACCTGGGCCGCGAAGATCGGGCGTTCGCGCTCGACGTCGTCGTTGTCGGGCAGGTACTTGGCCTTGAGCGTGGTCCAGTGCGCGTAGTCTTCGGCCGGCATCACGTCGCGCAGGGTCGCGCCATCCGGATTCTTGCGCACGCCGATAAGGCTCGGCAGCAGCGTGACGTATTTAAAGAATCCCGGCTTGGCCGAAGCGGTCGGCGGCAACAGGTATTCCTGCGAATTCCGGATGACGTTCTCGACCTCGTGCGAACGCCACTGCATGTTCTTCGGCACCGGTCCGTACATGCCGAACACCCACAAAACGTGCTCGCCTTTCGACACCTTCCACATGCCCGGGCCGGGACGCTGGGCGACGACGTGGATCTGTTCCGGCTCCGCCTGGGCGGCGACGTCTGCTGCGACCTGCGCCGGAACAGCTGCGTCATCCGATTGCGCCCACGCGGGGGCGGCCAGCATGCATACACAGAAAGCGGATACGGCGAGTTTGTTCATGAAGACATCCGGTTGTGATAGTCGCCAGATCTTACGTCAAGGACGGCTTCGACAACCCCGCTGTAACTCGGCTGTTTCAATTACATGAGCAGCGCATATTGTGCATATGCGTGCATATAGATCAGCCTTGCGGCGGCTCCGGAACGTCCGGCCGGTCGAGCAAGTCCTGCGCCAGCTTCAGCCCCTTGACCATCACCGAAAACGCCTCGTGCTTCGCCGCTTCGTCCGGCACGCGCAGCACGTATGACGGGTGGTAGACCGTCACCACCCAGCTATCGCCGTGGCGTACCGGTCGCCCCAGCTTGTCCTTCAGCGTGACCGTCCCGGTCTGCAGCACCGACTTGAGCGCGGTCGCCCCCATCGCCACGATGACCTTCGGCTTTCGGGTAGCGATCTCTTTCTCGAGCCAGTAGTGGCAGGCCTCGATCTCCTTTTGCGCCGGCGTCTTGTGCAGGCGCCGCTTGCCGCGCGGCTCCCATTTGAAATGCTTGACGGCGTTGGTGATGTAGACGCCCTTGCGCTCCACGCCGGCCTGCTCGAACACGCGGTCGAGCAGCTTGCCGGCCGGGCCGACGAAGGGCTGGCCGGCCAGGTCTTCCTGGTCGCCCGGCTGCTCGCCGACGAGCATGATTTTCGCGTGTTTCGGTCCTTCGCCGCCGACCGCCTGGGTCGCATGCTCCCACAGCTCGCAGCGCCGGCACTCGTCCAGTTTCGACGGCTGCTGGCGCTCGGGTTGCGCCTGGGCGGCTTCGATCGGGATCGTGCGGCCGCTGCGCCTTCCCACCGCTTCCACCTGCCCGATGCGGCGCGCACCGAGGCCGGCCTGGCTCACCAGGGAAGGCACCAGCGCGCCTTCCGGCAGGTTCTTCCAGAAGCGCGATGGAATATGGCTGTTCATCACCTGCGTGTTCAGGCGCGCCGGATTGAAGATGCTGCGGTAATAGGTCAGCCACAGCGCCTCGCCGGCGTCATCCAGGTCGGCCGCGCTCGAGATCAGGGGGCCGGTATGGTGCAGGGTGGCGCCATCCCACAGCACGCTGGCGTCCGGCGTGGCGATCATCCAGCTCACCTTGCCCATGCGCGCCACAAAATGTTCGGCCACCTGCGGCAGGACGTCGTGGGCAGGCTCGAACCAGGCCACGAAGTGAGGAGCGCCGGCCTCGATAGGCCGTTCGCGGAATCGGATGTAGGCGTGCATATCGTGTACCTCGCGCCGCACCGCCTTGACCATCGTATGCAGCCGCTGCCCGTCCGGATCGGCGGGCGATTGCACGTCGTGCTCGCCCTGCTGCCAGCGCCAGATCACCCGGTACAAAAAGGCCCAGCGGTCGCGATCGCGGTAGCAGGCGGCGGTCTGCAGCATCTCCATCAGGGAGCGAGGGACTTGCGGCCTTTGCGCCGTTGCATTGGAAGGCTCCTGCCCGGTTGCTTGCGCCGGCAGGAGGTTGCCTTCATTATGCGCAGCCGCGCTGGAAGCCGGCGCACCCGAGAACAGGTCGGCGCCCGGGGCGCCCCAGGTCACCGCCTCGGGCGGCACGCCGGCGCGCAGCAGTTCGCGCGCCACCGCGCGCCATGCGGTGAAACCGTCCACCAGCAGCGGCCTACCGGCGCGCACGCTCGCCACCGCGGTCGCCGCGAGGGCGGCGGCGCTGGCGTCCGTGCCGGGGCTCGCGTTCATGCCGCCTGCAATTCGGGCCACAGGTTCATCTGCTGCGGCGCATCGGCCATGTGCTTGCGCAGCAGTTCGGAACTGGTCGCGCCCTGCGCCGGCTTGTAGTCGGCGGTGACGACGAAGGGCGCGAGTTTCTTGAGGCTGCAGCGCAGGCGCGACAGGTCTTCCCAACGGATGCGGCGCAGGCGGCGCAGCTCGACCAGGCGCTTGGCGTTGCGCAGGCCGATGCCGGGAATGCGCGGGATCAGGGACGCGTCGACCCGGTTCAAGTCCATCGGGAAGTGCTCGCGGTTACTCAAGGCCCAGGCCAGCTTGGGGTCGACGTCCAGCGCCAGGTTGCCCGTCTGCGGCATCAGTTCGCCGGCCGTGAAGCCGTAGCCGCGCAACAGGAAGTCGGCCTGGTACAGCCTGTGCTCGCGCAGCAGCGGCGGCGGCGCCAGCGGCACGCTGCCGGGGCTCTGCGGGATCGGGCTGAAGGCTGAGTAGTACACGCGCTTGAGTTTATAGCTGCCGTACAGCGTCTCGGCCGTGTTCAGGATGGTGTGGTCGTCGCTGGCGTCGGCGCCGACGATCATCTGCGTGCTCTGGCCAGCCGGCGCGAAGTTCGGCGCCTTCGGCTCTTCGGCTTTTTCGTCCAGCTTGCGCCGGATCGAGCCCATCGCCAGCTTGATCGTGTGGACGCTTTTCTCGGGCGCGAGGCGGGTCACGCTGTCGTGGGTCGGCAGCTCGATGTTCACCGACAGGCGGTCGGCCCAGCGGCCCGCTTCCTGGATCAGCAGCGGGTCGGCGTCGGGGATGGTCTTGAGGTGGATGTAGCCGCGGAACTGGTGTACCTCGCGCAGCTGGCGCGCCACGGCGACCAGCTGCTCCATCGTGTAGTCGGCCGACTGGATGATGCCCGAGCTGAGGAACAAGCCGTCGATGTAGTTGCGGAGATAGAAATCCTGGGTCAGCTTGACCACTTCATCGACCGCGAAGCGCGCCCGCGGCACGTTCGACGTGCGCCGGTTGATGCAGTACTGGCAGTCGTAGATGCAGAAGTTGGTGAGCAGGATCTTGAGCAGCGAGACGCAGCGACCGTCCGGCGTATAGCTGTGGCAGATGCCCATGCCGGTAGTGGCGCCCAGGCCGTCCTTGCCTTCGGAGCCGCGCTTGGGCGCACCGCTGCTGGCGCAGGATGCGTCGTACTTGGCCGCGTCGGCCAGGATTTCGAGCTTGTCGTTGAGTTCCATCGCGCGCGCGTGACTGTATGGGCATACAGTATAACGCGGCGTGC
>DDKG01000280.1 GCA_002339265.1 Massilia sp. UBA2604
GGGTGGTGGCGCCGGCGCCGAGGATGAGCCAGGTCCATTCCGGGGTGCCGCCCAGGGCCGGGTAGAGGCGCGCGAGCAGGAACACCCCGGCCTTGACCATGGTGGCCGAGTGCAGGTAGGCCGACACCGGGGTCGGCGCCGACATCGCGTGCGGCAGCCAGAAGTGGAATGGGAACTGCGCGCTCTTGGTCAGCGCGCCGAGCGCGATCAGCACCAGCGCCGGGAGGTACAGCGCGTGGGCGCGGATCTGCTCGCCGGCCGCCAGCACCGCCTCGAGCTCGTAGCTGCCGACGATATGGCCGAGCGTGAGCACGCCGGCCAGCAGGCACAGGCCGCCCGCGGTGGTGACGGTGAAGGCCATGCGCGCGCCGCGGCGGGCGTCGATACTGTCTTGCCAGTAGCCGATCAGCAGGAAGGAGGTGAGGCTGGTGAGTTCCCAGAACACCACCAGCTGGATCAGGTTGCCCGACAGGACCACGCCCATCATCGAGCCCATGAAGGCCAGCATGTAGGCGTAGAAGCGCGCGACGGGGTCGCGCTTGGACATGTAGTAGCGCGCGTACAGGACCACCAGGAGGCCGATGCCGAGCACCATGATCGAGAACAGCCAGGCCAGGCCGTCCATGCGGATGATGATGTCGAGGCCGAACATCGGCAGCCAGCTGTGGCGCGATTGCAGGATTTCACCGGCTTCCAGGCGGCCGAACTGGGAAATGGCGAAGAGCAGGGCCACCAGGGTGAACGCGCCGGCCGCGATGGCGGGACGGTTGCGTGACCCATTGGGCAGGCAGGCGGAGACGAAGGCGCCGCAGAAGGGAAGGAGGACGAGCAGGATCAGTGGCAGTGAGGTCATCGACATCATCCTTCGGGGCAGTGCGACATGTAGCGGCGCGCGCAGAGGCGCAGGGCGATTTCAGGTTTTTTCATTCTCATCATATTCTCCAGGGCGCGCAGGGGGACGCACAAGCAGCGTGTCGCACACGACTGCCTGCAGCAGGTATTCACTGCGGCTACCGGTCAGGAGGCGCATCAGCGCCGATTCTTCGTGCAGGCCGAGCACGACCAGATCGATACTATTATCCACTACATGGCGCGCCAGCTGGGAAGCGGGCTCGCCTTCGCCGATGACCGGGTCGACCAGCGCGCGGGCGCCGGGCGGCAGCGCGCAGCCGTCCACGAAGCGGATCAGTTCCGCATGCGGCGGCGCGTCCGGCGCCAGCGTATCAGCATCATGGGCATGGAACACGGTGATCCGGCGCCCCGGGAACAGGCGCGCCGCCGTTTCCAGCGCCAGGGTCGATGCCGGCGTGAAGTCGGTCGCCACCATGATGCGGCGGTAGGGACCGCGCACGCGCTGGCGCACCACCAGCAGCGGCTGCGCCAGGCCGCGCGCCAGCTTTTCGACGGTCGATCCGAGCAGCAGGTCTCCCAGGCTGTCGTGCTGCGAGGCGCCGGCGACCACGATGGCGCCGGGCAGGGTGGCCGCGCTGTCGAGGATGGCGGCGGGCGCCGGGCCGGTGGCGAAACGCTGGGTGGCCTCCAAGTGCGAGCCGGCGAACTCGCGCGCGAATTCCTCGCGCGCCGCGCGATCCTGGTGTTCGCGTCCGGCGTCGCCGTCGAGCCATTGGAGGACTTCACCGGGCGCCTGGGGTGCGTCGTGCACCGTCAGGACGACCAGCGGGATGGAAAATTCGTCGGCCAGCTGCTTGGCGCGTTCCAGGGGCCGGTCGCAGCGGGCGCTCAGGTCCGTCGCAAGCAACAATCCGGGGGGCGTAGTCGGGCTAGGGTCTGGCATGCGCCGCCTCATGGAAAGTCTTCTCGGAAGGCGACACTCTACCGTAGTTGACGACCTGACTACAACGCGTTTCTTCAGTTATTTTGAATTTACTTCGGATAACTCCGGGTGCAGTGCAGCATTTTCGCGTAACGTCGACCCGGATCCCTGGTTCAGGCGGTAACGTCGAGCGCCGGCGCGGCGTCCTCGTCCTGTCCATACACGGCGCGCACCTCGGCCTGTTTTTCGTTCTGCTCGCGCAGCTTGGCCTCGTAGGCGGCGCGTTCCTCGTCGCTGACGGTCTTGTCGGAGTTGGTGTCGGCTTCGGCGATGTAGTCGGTGTCGGTGGTCTCCGAGGACGCCGCGGCTCCGCCTGCGCCGCCCGCCGGCGCAGCCGAAGCGGCGGCTGGCGCCTGGGTGGCGCCCGCATCGCTCGCGGTTTCGGTGTCTTCCGTCGTGTCGCCGGTCGTAGCCTGGTCCACCGCGCGCTGCACGCGCGCAGCGTCGGCCTGGGCGTTCAACTGCTCGCCCAGGCGCGCCGCCGCGGCCGATTCGGCGTTCTGCGTCGGCGCCGCCGCCTCGGGTTCGGCCGCGGCAGGCGCGGTGGCGACGGGCGCTGGTGTGATGTTCGTCCTTGGGGTGGGAACATGGGTCGCCTGTGCGGCGTTGGCGCCGCCGATGCTGTCAATCATGGTCGTGTCCTGTTGCGGGTAGTCGTCCCTGGTTAACGGCCGAACCTGCAGCCCTGCGCAGGGCGGGAAATGTAAAGCGGGGTAAAACCAACACGTTTGGGGGGAGCGATCTCCACTCGATTGGGGATGGGCCTGGACGGGCGCCGTCGCCGACAATGCTCGCAAGGAGAATCTTGATGAGTAAATACGCACGCCGCAGGGCGTTCGCCGCGCTGGCACTGTGCTCCGCCGGCGCCCAGGCCCAGACCAATGTGCAGATCTATGCCCGCCTGAATGTCTCGGCTGAATACGTGAAGGCGTCGGCCAGCGCCGACGGCCCGCGCCTGAGCCAGCAGCGGATCTCGAACAACCGCTCGGTGCTCGGATTTCGCGGCAGCGAAGACCTGGGTGGCGGCGTCAGCGCCATCTTCCAGGTCGAGGGCACGCTGTCGCCTGACACCGGCGCCGGCGAACTCGCGCGGCGCAACACCCGTGTGGGCCTCGACGGTGGTTTCGGCACGCTGTTCGCCGGCCATTGGGTGACGGCCTATAACGGCGCCACCTCGGGCCTCGATCCCTTCTATCCCACCACCGCCGGCTATATGAGCATCATCGGCAACGGCGCCGGCGCGGCGGTCGACAATGTCAGCAATGTGTCGTCGTTCGACCGGCGCCAGGCCAATTCCATCCACTACTGGAGCCGGCCATGGAAGGGCCTTGCCCTGCGCCTCACGCATGGACTGGCCGAGGAACGCCCGGCCAGCGGCGCCAGGCCATCGCTGACGTCGATGGCGGCGATCTACGAGCAGGGGCCATGGTATGCGACGCTGGCGCACGAGCGGCACCACGAATACCAGGGACCGGGACTGGGCGACAGCGGCACCAAGCTGGCGGTGGCGCGGCGCTTCGGCGACACCCGGGTGGCGCTGCTGGCCGAGCGTCTGGAATACGAGACAGCCAGCGGCAAGCTCGATCGCAATGCCTGGTATGTCTCGGTCAGCCACCAGATGGGGTCCCACGGCCTGCGCCTAGGGCTGGCGCGCGCCGGCGACGGCAAGGGCGCCAGCGGCAACCAGGTCGGCTCCATCCGTGGCGGGGAGCACACCGGCGCCACCCACGTCACGCTCGGCTACGACTACATGCTGTCGAAGCGCACCAGCATGTATGCCTACGTCACCCACCTCGACAACGAGGCCAACGGCGGCTACGACTTCGCGATCAATAGCCTCGATGCGGCGCCGGGCGCCACCCTGAAAGGCGCCGCGCTCGGCCTGCGCCACGCCTTCTGATCCGAGGCGATTGTCGGGCGTCCATCCTGGCGCTACACTTGGTTGTACTGCCGTCAATACGGCAATTCAACCGAGGAGACGCCGATGAACGCGTTGCTGGTGGCAGTCGTGTCGCTGTTCCTGGTCAGCTGTTTGAGCGCGCCGCGCGGGCCCGACCCCGGCTTCACGGACCGCAACATCGAAGCCCTGATGGCGCGCGGGCAGGTGGTGGGCCTGGCGTTGGCCGTCATCGACGAGGGCCGGGTGGTCAAGGTCGCGGCCTATGGCAAGCGCAGTCGCGAGCGCGATCTGCCGCTGCAGCCCGACACGGTGATGTACGGCGCCTCGCTGACCAAGACCGCCTTCGCCTACCTGTTGCTGCAGCTGGCGAGCGAAGGCCGGCTCGACCTCGACGCCCCGCTCACCCAGCTGCTGCCCAGGCCCTTGCCCGATTACCGGTTGGGCGAACGCCGGGATTTCAGCGACCTGGCCGGCGATGAACGCTGGCGCCGGCTGACGCCGCGCATCCTGCTCACGCATGCGGGCGGCTTCGCCAACTTCCGCTGGCTCAAGCCGGACGAGAAGCTGCGCTTTCACTTCGACCCCGGCGCGCGCTATGCCTATTCGGCCGAGGGCATGTACATCCTGCAGCTGATCGTCGAGCAAGGGCTTGGCCTGGACGCCGGCGCCGCGATGCAGGCGCGTGTATTCGACCGCCTCGGCATGAAGAACACCAGCATGCAGTGGCGGCCGGACTTCGCCGCCAACCTGGCCGACGGCTACACCCTGGAGGGCAAGCTGGAGCCGCACGACCAGCGCAGCGCCCGGACACCACCATTGCCGACCAGGCGCGCATGTGGGCGGCGCTCGTGCGCGGCGACGGGCTCAGTCCCCAGTTGCGCGCCGAGATGGTGCGCCCGCAGCTGACGATCCTGGGCGCGGGCCAGTTCCCGACCCTGGTGTCGCGGCCCGGCGCGCAGGTAGCGGGGCTGGCCGCAGGCCTGGGCGTGGTCACCTTCGAGGACCGCAGCGGGCGCGGCTGGTTCAAGGGCGGCCACAATGACAGCACGGGCAATATGGCGATCTGCCTGGAAGCGCGCCGGCGCTGCCTGGTCATGCTGTCCAACGACGTGCGCGCCGAGCGCATCTTCCCCGACATCGCGCGCCTGGCGCTGGGCGAGAACGACATGCCGTGGCGCTGGGAATACGGCTGGTACGCTCAGGCGTCGGCCGGGTAGCGCAGGCCGATCTGCTGGCGGATCGTGTCGAGCAGGCCCATGATCGCCAGCGTGTCGTCGTGGCTCATCGCCGGCGATTCGGCCAGGCCTTCGCGCAGGCAGCGCCCAGCCTCGATCGCCTCGTGCGTATAGCCGTTGCCGAGCCACGGCGTGTCCACCGTGCGCGTGGCGCCGTCCAGCAGCGCGACCGTGACCCGCTCGGTCATGTGGAACATGCGGTGCATGCGCACGTGGCCGCGCGTGCCGGACACCACCAGCTCGCCCGGCGCGTGCGCGCGCAGCGAGCAGCTGCAGATCGACAGCGTGCCGCCCGCGTGGCGCATGGTGAAGGCGGTGCTGAGATCGACCCCGGTCTCGCCCATGATGGCCTGGGCCTGCACCGTCTCGACCCGGCCCAGCAGGGCGCAGGCGATCGACAGTGGATAGATGCCCAGGTCGAGCAGTGCGCCGCCGCCCAGCGCCGGATCGTTGACGCGGTGGCCCGCATCCAGCGTGGCCGAGAAGCCGAAGTCGGCGTGCAGCTGGGTCACCGTGCCGATCTCGCCGGAGGCGATGATGCGCCGCACTTCGGCCAGCGCCGGCATGAAGCGGGTCCACATCGCCTCCATCAGGAACAGGTTTTTCGCCCGCGCCAGCGCCACGATCTCGCCCGCCTCGCGCCGGTTCATCGCGAACGGTTTTTCGCACAGCACCGCCTTGCCGGCGCGCAGGGCGAGGAGGGCGTTGGCCGCATGCATCGGGTGCGGGGTGGCGATGTAGACGATGTCGACGTCGGGACAAGCGACCAGCGCTTCATAGGAGTCGTAGGCCCCGGGCACCTCGAACTGGTCGGCGAAAGCCTGTGCGCTGGCGCTGCTGCGCGAGCCGACCGCGGCCAGCACGGCGTCGGGCGTGGCGCGCAGCCCTTGCGCGAAATCGCGCGCGATGCGCCCGGTGCCGAGGATGCCCCAGCGGATGATGCGGGTCATGGTTGTTCTCCCATCTTCAGGTGGTCTTTCAGTGCGGCCACCACCAGCGCGTGGTCGTCCGCGCCGGGCAGGCCCGAGGCGGTGACCGTGCCCACTGCGCCCTGGCCACGCACGACGATCGGGTAGGCGCCGCCATGGGCCGCATAGTCGCGCATGTCGAGGCCAGGCAGGGCGTCGTGGTCGCCGCCGGCCTGGCGCACTTGGTTGTGGGTGTAGAAGGAGCTGTGGCCGGTGCGCCTGACCAGGTTGTTCTTGCGCCGGATCCAGTCCGCGTGGTCGGGCGAGGCGCCCGGCATCGCCTGCGCGAACAGGACCGCGTCGCCCTGCCTGATCTCGACCGTCACCGGCCGGCTGGCGCCCCGCGCCCGCGCCACCAGCGCCGCGCCGAGGGCGGCTGCGGTGTCGCGGTCGAAGCGGTCGAACTGCAGCAGTCGTTCTTCCTGCAGCAGGGCGTCGAGCGAGACGGTGGCGGTGTCGGTCATGGCTGGTGGGCGTGAAGGTTGCTGCGCCTGCGCCGCGGCCGCGGACAGGAGCATGAGAAAGAAAACGCGACGCGCCAGGCGCTTCATGCCGGCACCGTCTTGCCGTCCGCTTCCGCACCCGGCTCCGTCTTCGGCTGGCTGCCGTCGTCGTGATAGAACGGCGCGAACCAGGTGGCCAGGAA
>DDKG01000286.1 GCA_002339265.1 Massilia sp. UBA2604
GTGAGCTGGCCGAAGCGCAGCAGCACCGAGGACTGGCCGGCATCGCTGAAGTTGGCGCTGTTCTGGCGGTGGCCTTCGAGGAACAGCGTGTTGCCGGTGAAGGGATCGACGCCGAAGTCGAAGAAGGCGAGGGGGCTCAGTGGACGGAACACGTAATGCCCGTAGTGCACCACGCGGTGCGGGTGGCGGTCGGGCTGGTTATGCCACTGCTCGTCGGCCGTGCTCTGGAAGCGCGCGCGTTCGGCGTTGACGGCCTGCACACGCTCATGGCTGACCAGGATCGCGGCCAGGGTCAGCGCCAGCATCAGGACGCCGGCGGCCACCGCCACCTGGTTGCGCAGCATGGCGCGCCATTCGCTGCGGGCGATGGCGGGCAGCGCCTGCATCAAGGTGGCGCTCATGCCACCTCCTTCGCCTGGGCCGTGCCGGCATAGCGGCGGTACAGGTCGCGCACGTCGTAGCGCTCGTCTCCGCTGGCCGCGACTTCGTGGCTGATGTGGCCACGCTCGAGAAAGCCGATGCGGTCGGCCACTTCGGCCGCGCCCAGCAGGTCGTGGGTGACCATGAAGATCGCGCTGCCGCGCGCGCGCAGGCCTTGCAGCAGGGCGTTGAACTCGCTGGTGGCTTGCGGATCGAGGCCGGTGGTGGGTTCGTCCAGCAGCAGCACCGGCACCTGGCGCGCCACGGCCAGCGCGATCGCGACCTTCTGGCGCATGCCTTTCGAATAGCCGCCCAGGCGGCGCTGCCAGGCCGAGGCGTCCAGGCGCACGGCGTTCAGGGCATCGTCGATAGTGGCGTCGGTCCAGCTGCTGCCGGCCAGGCGCAGGAAGTATTCGATATTTTCGCGCGCGTCCAGATGCTCGTACAAGGCGACGTTCTCCGGCACGTACGCCAGTTGACCGCGCGCGGCCAGCGGGTCGGCGGCGACGTCGATGCCGCACACGCGCACGCTGCCGGAGCGCGGAACCGTAAAGCCGAGGAAGGTGTTCATGGTAGTCGACTTGCCGGCGCCGTTGCCGCCCAGTAGGGCATAGATCTCGCCGCGCGCGACGCGCAGGGACAGGTCGCGCAGCACGGGCGTGGACTGGTAGGCGACGGTCACGCCGTTCGCTTCCAGGGCAGGAGTATTCATGGTCATCGTGGTCCTTTGTGGTCATAAGCAGCGCGCAGGCCGTGGTGGCCGGCAGCACATGCGGGATGCACGCGATGCACGAACGCGCATGCGTGCCTGCAGGCCGACGTGCGCCGGCCTGCAAGGAAACTGAAGGCGGATCAGTGGCGCGGAGGCGCCTGGCGGGAAGGAATCAGGTAGCGGCGCAGGACGACCGGCGCGGGGCGCGGCAGGCGTGCAAGGACGTAGGAGATGACGAGGAAGAGCGCCAGCAGTTGTGGCGATGCCGCGGGAAGGTCGGCGGTGGAATGGGAAGCGATCTGGCAGCTGACGCAGTCGGACAGCTGTTCGGACAAGTCATGATCGTGGAACGAGGCGCCCACGAGCTGCAGGGCGAGGATCAGCGCGCACACGCAGGCCAGCACCCGGCGCAGGGGTGCGCTCATTGCTTGGTGACGTGTGGCCTGGAACTGCATGCGATCCCGATCGACGATGATGCGGGGCAGTATAGCCCAGCAGCTATGGAGCCGACAACCCAACCGACAACCGGGGCCGCACGCGGCAAGGTTTTATTCGAAGGCGATCAGCAGCGCGGTCAGGCCGATGCAGGCGGCTGCGATGACGCCAATGCGGGTGCGCAGGCGGCGGCCGCTGGACACGATGTCCTTGGCGATGCCACGCTTCGGCGCGCGCGGGTTGCTGCGGTCTACCGCCGTCGCGGCATGGACCGGGGAATGATGACGTTCGGCGTGTTCGGTATTCATGGTTAACTCCAGCGCCGTCTCGAAGGGAGACTGGCAAATAAATAAATGGCCGGCGTGAGCCGGGCGAAATTTGAAGAAGGTTCGCCGGTCAGGCGCGTGGGGGCGCGCTGGGCGGAAGCAGAATTACTGACAACTGCGCCGGCCCGCCGTATCGGTCTGGTGACGCTGGCTGGAGTGGGGCGGGCGATGGATGCGTGACATGCGGATGCCAGTACAAAAGCTTCGAAATCGGGATCCGGGACGGCGGCACGGCCTTCAAGTCGGGCCGCGTTCAGGACGTTATTTATTTTACATGCATGCCCCGTATAGACAAGGGGCGCACGATTGAACAACTGATGTTTTCTAAGGGTAATAATCCATCCTAGCATGCCGTGCGCGGTAGCAGAAGAGCGTACCAGTACGTATTCTGAGCTGACGCAACAGTTGGTCCAAAATGATGCGCTGCGCAATCGCAGTGCGCCGTTCGCGCCATCGCGCGGTGCGCTCGTGGTGCCTGATCTCGGCGGTTCCCTCTGCATCATCCCTGGCATGAACATTGCGTAACGATCATCAGCGCAATGGAGCGCTGCGTGCGCCGCCAACGAAGGCAGCGCCCACCAGGACAACGACGTCTACCGGAACATGAATGCGTTCATGTCGGGTACGCGTCTTTTTTTTTTGCCAGACCACATTGGGATTGCGATGAAAAATCAGAAGCTTGAAGCGAAGAGCGTAACGACGGCGGGCGTCGGCGAAGTCGATGTCACGCGCAGGAAAGTCATTCATGGCGCAGGTCTGGTAGCGGGAGGAAGCTTGATGGGGCTGGCAACGGGCGGCGTGTGGGCGGCGGGTTCGGATAAGCCGGAAAAGACCGAGATCAAGATCGGCTTCATTCCGCTGACCGATTGCGCATCGGTGGTGATGGCCTCGGTGCTCGGCTTCGACAAGAAATACGGCGTGAAATTCGTGCTGAGCAAGGAGGCCTCCTGGGCCGGCGTGCGCGACAAACTGGCCAACGGCGACCTGGACGCGGCCCACGTGCTGTACGGGCTGCTGTACGGCGTCCAGATGGGCATCGGCGGGCAGCGCAAGGACATGGCGGTGCTGATGGGCCTGAACAACAACGGCCAGGCGATCACGCTCTCCAAGCAGCTGGCGACCAAGGGTGCGGTCGACGGCCAGTCGCTGGCCAAGGTGATGCGCGCCGAAAAGCGCGACTTCACTTTCGCCCAGACCTTCCCGACCGGCACCCACGCGATGTGGCTGTATTACTGGCTGGCGGCCAACGGCATCAATCCGATGAAGGAAGCCAAGGTGATCACGGTGCCGCCGCCGCAGATGGTGGCGAATATGCGGGTCGGGAACATGGACGGCTTCTGCGTCGGCGAACCGTGGGGCCACCGCGCCATCATGGACGGCATCGGCATCACCGCCATCACGACCCAGGACATCTGGCGCGACCACCCGGAAAAGGTGCTGGGCTCGACCCTGGAGTTCGCGAAGAAGCACCCGAATACCTGCCGCGCCATGATGGCGGCCATCATCGATGCCGGCCGCTGGATCGACGCCTCGATGGCCAACAAGAACAAGATGGCCGAGGTGATCGCCGCCAAGTCGTACGTCAACACCAGCAAGGACGCGATCGACCAGCGCATCATGGGCCGCTACCAGAATGGTCTCGGCAAGACCTGGGACGACCAGAACTACATGAAGTTCTACAACGACGGCGCGGTCAACTTCCCGTATCTGTCGGACGGCATGTGGTTCATGACCCAGCATCGTCGCTGGGGGCTGCTGAAGCAGGATCCGGATTACCTGGCCGTGGCCACGGCGGTCAACCAGGTCGCGCTGTACAAGGACGCGGCGACGCTGGCCAAGGCGCCGGTGCCTTCCAACCCGATGCGCAGCTCGAAGCTGATGGATGGCAGCGTGTGGGACGGCAAGGACCCGAAAGCGTATGCGGCCTCGTTCAAGGTCAAGGTCTGACTTTCATCTCGTTTGAAAAGGAAATGCCATGAACGCTATCCTGAAATCCGAACCGCATGCAACGCCCACCGGCGGAGCGACGATCGTCACCTTGCCGGTAGCCGCTGCTGCCAGCCACGTCGCGCCTCCGGTGCGCGAACCCGCTTCGGCCGCGCGCGGCGCGAACGCGTTTGCAAGGGCGGTCAAGGTGGTCTTGCCGCCGCTGGTCGGCATCGCCTTCGTCGTGCTGGTGTGGCAGCTGATCGCCACCCGCAACGAGACCTTCCCGTCGCCGCTGGCGACCTTCCAGGAAGCGCTCAAGCTGTTCGCCGATCCGTTCTATCACAACAGCCCGAACGACCAGGGCATCGGCTGGAACGTGCTGGCGTCGTTGAAACGTGTGGCGGTGGGCTTCGGGCTGGCGGCGCTGGTCGGCATTCCGCTTGGCTTCATCATCGGGCGGGTTCGGTTTGTGTCCGGCATGTTCGGCCCGATCATCAGCCTGTTGAAACCCGTGTCGCCGCTGGCTTGGCTGCCGATCGGGCTGCTGGTGTTCAAGTCGGCCGATCCGGCGGCGATCTGGTCGATCTTCATCTGCTCGATCTGGCCGATGATCATCAACACGGCGGTCGGCGTGCAGCGCGTGCCACAGGATTACATGAACGTGGCGCGCGTGCTGAATCTGTCGGAGTGGAAGATCCTGACCAAGATCCTGCTGCCGTCGGCGTTGCCTTACATCCTGACCGGCGTGCGCCTTGCCATCGGCACCGCGTGGCTGGTGATCGTGGCGGCCGAGATGCTGACTGGCGGCGTGGGTATCGGGTTCTGGGTGTGGGACGAGTGGAACAACCTGAATGTGGCGAACATCATCATCGCCATCGTCGTGATCGGCGTGGTGGGGCTGCTGCTGGAGCAGGCGCTGGTGGCGCTGGCGCGGGCGCTGACGCATGAACAAGTGGCTAACTGATTAGGGAGCGCGATCATGGATGATCTTCAAACCAAATTCATCGACATCACGGGTGTCGAGATGGCGTTTCATACGAAGAAGGGCGTGTTCCAAGCCTTGCAGGGGATTGATCTTGCGGTGCGCAAGGGCGAGTTCATTACTTTGATTGGGCATTCGGGGTGTGGCAAGTCGACCTTGCTGAATCTGATTGCGGGATTGCTCAAGCCGACGGCGGGCGTGCTGTTGTGTGCCAATCGCGAGATCGCGGGGCCCTCGCCGGAGAGGGCGGTGGTGTTTCAGAATCACTCGCTGCTGCCGTGGTTGACCTGTTACGAGAATATCCATCTCGGGGTTGAGCGGGTGTTTGGTGGGAGCGAGACACGCGCTCAGTTGCGCGAGCGGACGATGGCGGCGTTGGCGCTGGTGGGCTTGACCAGTGCGGAGGGCAAGCGGCCGCACGAGATTTCGGGCGGCATGAAGCAGCGCGTGGGTATCGCGCGGGCGCTGGCGATGGAGCCGAAGGTGCTGTTGATGGACGAGCCGTTTGGTGCGCTCGATGCGTTGACGCGGGCGCATTTGCAGGACGAGCTACTGAAAATCGTGGCTGCGACCAGGTCGACCGTGGTGATGGTAACGCATGATGTGGACGAGGCGGTGCTGCTGTCGGATCGGATCGTCATGCTGACCAATGGGCCGGCGGCGACCATTGGCGAGATCGTCGAAGTGGAACTGGCACGTCCGCGCGATCGGGTGGCGCTGGCGCAGGATGTGCGCTATACCGAACATCGCAAGGCGGTGCTGGAGTTCTTGTATCGGAAGCAGGCGCATCCGGCGTTGGAGGTGGCTTGACGCCACAGGCGTCGATCGAATCTAGAGATGAAGCGGCGTGTCGTGTAATACCTTTTTCACGGCCGCCGGATGACTATCAGGATCGGTAGCATTGCGCAGTTTTGCAGTATATTTGCGCGCCAATTCATAATGGACTGGTAATCCAGGCTTGATGGCCTCGAGTTCCCCGCTAACGGTCAGACTCGACCCTCTGTGTTTTGAGCCTCTCTGTCGTGCCCCTCTCTTTTGTAATCCTCACTGTTGTACTTCGGTTGGCGTCCGGAGTGCCACCATTCTGCCCCTGCCCCGATCGCAAGTAGAAATCTCGCTGAGTGTAAGCGATGTATTTATCTGGAGGAATTCTTTGTCGGATATAATGCGAAACGGATCAGGGGGGCGAGATCTTTTGACTGTCTGTCGATCCTGGCGAGGCTAAATGTCTTTAGTCTGATGAATACTGTTCATTTGGAATGAAATTGATGTGTAAGAACCCTATCCCTGTAGCTCCTCTGCGTGAAAACTTTTGGGTATTCATGCTATATGGCATCATTGTAGGCTGTGGTACTGGAGTGATGTCAGACTTCGAATTTAGTCTGAGTGGGGCGGAAGGGGTGATGATGGAGCCGCTCTCCTTCTACTCTTTTTCCGCCATTTCCATTTTTGGCTCACTCGGTTTGACAGTTTTTAACTGTTTATGTGCGCCAGACGCACGCGCGATGCGCTCCTCGAAGGTTGTTCGCAGTTTTCTTGTTCCTATTTCGAATGCCGGACTTTCTGCTGGCGCTATTATTGCGGGAATGATGTTTGGTCTTGCGTTAGGCCTGTCGTTTTGGATGGCCAAAGACCAAGTTAAAGATTTGGTATTCACTCTCCTGGGAATGGTAGGTTACGTTTTAGCGGTGCTTGTCCCGTTGGTTATATTGCAACGGTCGATGTTCGACGTGACCAAAGAAGATGAGCGAAAGTCTACGTTACTTTGTGCAATATATAGCATAGCCATGTTATTTTTATTTTGGCATATTGACGAGGAAAAGTTTTTTGCCTTGCTGTTGGTAATGGTTGTCGTTGCCGGTGTTGTAATATACCTTGCAAGGCGAATCAAGAACAATGTGACATAACCGGTGAACGGACGCAGGCTGCCGTCAGCCTGGACCCGCGACACGCACAGTAGTTTGCCGTGCAACGACTCCAGTTCGACCGCGGCGTTGTCGCTCAAGATTTCCACCTTGAACTCGAAGTCGCGTGAAAACGGGCCGGCGACAACGATTGGCGAGCTGTGGAAGGGGAAACTAAAACGACCGCGCAAGCGCGTGGCGCTGGCGCAGGATGCGCGCTAAGCCGGCAGACCGCCGGTTACCTTGGATACTTCCACAGAAAGGAAGGTATCGACTGGCGCCATTCCTCGTCGGTCTGGTCCGGCACCGCGCGCAGGTCGAGCTGCCATTCGCGCACGACTCTGCCGGCATCGATCTCGACATAGATCTCGTCGGGGTGGACTTCACGAGGCGGATAGCCGGTGCGGCGACGCTCGCCGCGGCTGCCGCGGATGATCCCGCTGAACCAGGTCGCGGCCAGTGGCAGCGCGGGTGGCAGCAGGAGCTCCTCGAGCAAGGCTTGCGGGTCTGGCGAAATGCGGGTCAGGCACAGGATGCGGTCCGGGCCATATTCCTGGATCTCCCAGGTAGCGCGATAGCCCCGTGAGCACCCTGGCCAGCCCCTGAACCGGGGAGGCGAGGGCAGCGATTTGCGATATGACTCGAGCGGAAACGTGTAGATCGAATAGACATCGCCATCGACCGTCATCTGTTCGAGAAAGTCCATCGACATGGCTGTTCCTTCAGGTCTGCGCCGTGCGTGACCCGGTCATGCCGGCGGGATTGGATCGGTCCGCCTGGCATCTGCCCAGGCGCTTCGCAGGATGCTAGGTCAGGGCGCTTTTTTCTTCTGGACCTGGCGCTGCTGCTGCTTGCGCTGGGTTTGATTGCGGTTCTGCTTGGCTTCATACAGTGCGACCGCGTCCAGCTTGGCCTGGGCGACCGTGCGCAGTTCTTCCCGGTCATCGTGCGTGACGAAGTAGTCGTTGGCCTGCGCCTCGACCACCAGCTTGATCGCGGCTTCGTCATCGAGGTTGTAGATCTCGGTGAGCAGGGTCGTTACTTCATCAAGAAAGTCTTCATAAGTCATGGCGCGATCGTCCTTGAGTAAAAGGAGAAATAATAGGGTAAGAACCGGAGTAAAAACAAAAACGCCAGCCCGAAGGCTGGCGTTTTTGAGAATCTTTGGTAGGCCGTGCGTGGCTCGAACACGCGACCAACGGATTAAAAGTCCGCTGCTCTACCAACTGAGCTAACGACCCGAAGAAACGAGATTATAGGGCCATGCCCCGGAGCTGTCAATTGCCGAGCCTGTCAACGGGACACGGCAACTGACTTTACTTCAGCGACGCCAGCCGGTCGCGCGCCGTCTGCGCCGCGCTCGAGTCCGGATACTTGGACACCAGCGTCTGCAGCGACTTCTTCGCGTTCTTGTTGTCCTTCAGCAGGGCGTAGCTGCTGGCGATGTTCAGCATCGCATCCGGCACCTTGGCGCTGTCGGCGTAGGTGGTGGTCACGACCTGCTGGGCCGCGATGGCCTTCTTGTAGTCGCCCAGTGCGTAAAAGGTGTTGCCCAGCCAGTATTGCGCATTCGACGCATAGGCAGATTGCGGATACTGCTTCACGAATTCCTGCAGCGCAACCGAGGCGCCCTTGTAGTCGCCCGACTGGAACAGGGCAGTCGCGGCCTCATAGGCGGTCTTCTCGGTCGGCATCACCTCGGCGGCCTGGCCGTCGATCATCTCCTGGCGCGGTTCGAAGCGCTTCATGCGCGCGTCGAGGTCGGCATACAGCTGCTTCTGGCTTTCCTGGGCCTTGGTCAGTTCATTCTGCAGCACTTCGATCTGGCCGCGCAGGCGCGCGATCTCGCGCATGGTCTGCTCGTGCTGGTTCAGCATTTCGATCTGGACCGTCTTGTCCGACTTGCCGTCGATGCGCGTGGTCAGGTCGCGCGTGATGTTGTCGACCTTGGTGCGCAGGTCGAGGATGGCCTTGCGCGCTTCATTGTCGTCGAACGGGCCGGCCACGGCCTGCAGTGGCAACCAGGCGGCCAGGACGAGGCAGGCAAGACGGGTCGGGGACAGTTTGATCATATGCGTTGCTCTTTCTACTAAACCGGTTGCTGAGATAAAACGGGGCGGGTTGCAGTCTGCACTGCGTCCCGCCCCGCTGTCAATCGGCTGTGTCAGCCGTATTGATTACTGATAGACGATGTCAGCGCGGCGGTTTTCAGCCCAGGCTTCTTCGTTGCTGCCGGTTGCTTTTGGCTTTTCTTCGCCCAGCGAGACGGCTTCCATCTGGCCTTCCGACACGCCCAGCGACGCCATCGAGCGACGGACGGCTTCAGCACGCTTCTGGCCCAGGGCCAGGTTGTACTCGGTGCCGCCGCGTTCGTCGGTGTTGCCTTGGATCAGGACTTTACGCGAGGTGTTCTTGGTCAGGTAGCCCGAGTGGTTCTGGACCACTGGCTGGCCGTCGGCGCGCACCACGAAGCTGTCGTAGTCGAAGTAGACGCTACGGTTGGCCAGGACGCCTTTTGGATCGTTCAGTGGATCGACGGTGCCGGTTTCCACTGGGCGGATGTCACGTGCGTCAGCAACTGGTGCTGCTGGCTCTGGCGACTTTTCAACGACTGGGGTTTCTTCCAGTTTGGTTGGCGACGAGCAAGCGGCCAGCAGGGCTGCAGCGGAAGCGATGAAAGCGAGACTCTTGAAGTTGCGCATGGATTTTCTCCTGTTCTGGTTAAGGTTTTACTTCTTACTTCATGAAAGGACCCCAGCTGGGCTCCCGAATGTTTCCCGCTTTGGTCGTCAAGCGTTGCTTGACCCGTCCATCCACTGACACCACTGCAAGCGAGACGCGCCCGCCGCCCTTGGTTGCATACATGATGTACTTGCCGTTAGGCGAAAAACTCGGTTCGGTGGCCCCATCGGCCAGGCGAAGTTCCCGGCCGCTTGCCAGGTCCATCGCGTATAAGGAGAAAGCGCCGCCGCGCTGCGAAATCCAGGCCAGCGTCTTGCCGTCGGACGAGACGCGTGGGCTGATGTTGTAGTTGCCATTGAACGTCACGCGGGTGGCATTGCCGCCATTGACGCTCATCTTGTAGATCTGAGGGCCGCCGCTGCGGTCGCTCGTGAAATAGATGGTCTGGCCGTCGGCCGAGAATTGTGGCTCGGTATCGATGGCCGGGTTGTTGGTCAGGCGGCGATGGCCGCTGCCGCTCGAATTGACCGAGTAGATTTCGGTATTGCCGTCCTGCGACAGGGCCACGGCCAGGGTCGAGCCGTCCGGCGACCATGCAGGCGCCGAGTTGTTGCCCTTCTGGTTCGAGATCACGTTGCGGCGACCGGTCATCAGGTCTTGCAGGTAGACCACCGGCTTGCGGTTTTCCATCGAGACGTAGGCCACCTTACTGCCGTCCGGCGACCAGGCCGGCGAGATGATCGGTTCCTTGCCCTGGGTGGCGATGATCTCGTTCTCGCCGTCGGCGTCGGCCACGGCCAGCGCGTAGCGGTTGGCCGCGCGGTCTTCCTTCACATAGGCGATGCGGGTCGAGAAGATGCCGCGCACGCCGGTCAGCTTTTCATAGACGTCGTCGGCGATGCGGTGCGCCTGCAGGCGGGTGTAGCGCGGTTGCACTTCGCCGCCCAGCTGCGAGATTTCGCCGCCCTTGACGGTGTCGAGCAGCTTGTAGCGGATCGCGAAACGGCCGTCCGGCTGGCGCGCCACGCTGCCGACCACGAGCGCGTCGGCGCCACTGGCTTTAAACGCGCCCAGGTTGACCTGGCCGGCGTCGGCATCGCTGATCACCTGGCCGGCGTCGATCACCTTGAACACGCCACTGCGCTCGAGGTCGGCACGGATGACGGCCGACACTTTATCTGGTGCGACGGATTCGTCGGCGAAGGCGGCGATGGCCACCGGAATCTGGTTGCTGCCGACGCCGGCGATTTCGATCTGGATCTGCGCATTGGCTGTTGTCCCCATCGCGAGGGAAACGCTGAACAGCAAAATGTGAAGTTTTTTCATGGTGTCTCTAGTAAAACAGGTTCAAACCGAATCAATCGTAGTCTTTCATCGAGAAATTCACGTCAAGCGTACGCTCCACGGTCCCGTCCTTCTTCTTGGGCAGCGGAGATGCTTTCTTGATACCATTTTCCACTGCTCTGTCAAATTCTGGCACACCGCTGCTTTTCACCAGGCGTACCGACATGATTTCGCCGGTTGGCAGCTGCTCCACCCGGAACGTGGCGCGCGGATTGCCGGCCACGTCGGTATTGCCCGGATAAGCCGTCGCGCTCTTGATCGCGGCCGTGATCGCGGCGATGTAACCGCCATCGCTGCGCGGGCCGGTCGACTTCGCGGCGGTGCCGGTGCTGCCCATGGCGCCGGCCATGCGCTTGAGTTCTTCCTGGCGGAATTTCTCGAGCTTGGCGGCCTCGGCCTTGGCGGCAGCGGCTTCCTTTTTCTTCTTTTCAGCGGCAGCGGCGTCAGCCTTCTTCTTCTCCGCAGCTTCCTTCTTCTTGCGCTCGGCGTCCTCGAGTTTCTTCTTCTCGGCTTCGTCGCGCTTCTTCTGTTCCGCTTCCTCGCGTTTCTTCTGCTCGGCCTCTTCGCGCTTGCGTTCTTCCGCTTCCTTGCGCTTCTTCTCTTCGGCGGCAGCCTTCTTCGCTTCTTCTTCCTTGCGTTTCTTTTCCTCGCGCAGGGCGATGTCCGGATCCGGCGTCGGCGCAGGACGTTCCACCACCGGCTCAGGTGGAGGAGGTGGCGGCGGTTCCGGCGCGGGTTCCGGTTCCGGCTCCGGCTCGGGTTCCGGCGCCGGTTCGGGCGGCAATTCGGGCGCGGCGGCGGTCTGCACCGACATATCCCACACCTCGGCCTCGACCGAGACCGGATTGACCTTCTGCCAGCTCACGCCGATCGCCAGGAAGGCCAGCAGCGCCATGTGCACCGCCACCGCCAGCAGGAACGATGGCAGCGGTTTCGGTTCTGGCGGCACGTAATACGGCGAGCCGTTGTTGGCGGACTTCGGTGCGGTCATATCGTCGGCGTCACTGGGTGGCCAGGCCGACCCGGTTGATGCCCATCTTCTTGGCTTCCGAAATCAGCTGGATCACGTCGTCATACTTACTGTCGCGGTCGCCTGCGATCAGGACCGGAAAGTCCGGATTCTCTTCGTGCAGCGCGCGCAGGCGCTGCAGCAGGGCGGAGCGGTCGGCCACTTCATCCTGGGCGACCTTTACCTTGCCGTGAACGCCGATCGACAGCTTGTTGCCCGGCTCGATCGAAATCTGGATATACGTGTCCGGCGGCAGCGCGGATTTCTCGGCGCGTGGCAGATTGACAACGCTCGGCGCCTCATTTGCCGGCACCGCCATGAAAATAATGAGCAGCACCAGCATCACGTCGATGTATGGCACGACGTTGATCTCGGACTTGAACTTGCGGCGACGTCCGCCGCGCATGCTGCTGGAAAATGCCATCCCGATGCTCTCCCGGTTCCTTGGTGATCAGCGCGACTGGCGCTGGAGGATGTTCGAGAATTCCTCGACGAAGCTTTCGAAGCGGTTCGCCAAGCGGTCGATGTCGTGCGTGAAGCGGTTGTACGCGACCACGGCAGGGATTGCGGCGAACAGGCCGATCGCGGTCGCGATCAGCGCTTCGGCGATGCCGGGAGCGACCACGGCCAGGGTGGCTTGCTCGACGCTGGCCAGGCCGCGGAACGAGTTCATGATGCCCCATACGGTGCCCAAGAGGCCGATGTAAGGCGAAACCGAACCGACCGAAGCGAGGAAGTTCAGGTGGGTGTCGAGCGAGTCGAGTTCGCGCTGGAACGAGGCGCGCATGGCGCGGCGGGCGCCGTCGAGCACCGAGTTCATGTCCAGGGCTTCGCGCGATGCCTGCTTGCCCTTGATGAATTCGCCCATGCCGGCCTCGAAGATGCGGGCCAGGGGGCCGCTCTGGTCGCGCTGGCTGCTGGCGCTCTGGTGCAGGGTGTGCAGGTTGCCGCCGGCCCAGAAGCTGCGCTCGAACTGCTCGGTCTGCGCGCGGGCGGCGCGGATCGCGAACACCTTGCGGAAGATATAGGTCCAGCTCACGATCGACAGCAACAGCAGCAAGGCCATGATCAGCTGCACCAGCACGTGGGCATTGGCGATCAGGGAGACAAACGAAAGGTCGTGGGTTGCAGTCATCGTAAGCTTAATTGTGTAAATATTCAGGCGGCACGCATTTTAGCAGCCACGTGGTCGGGCAGGGAACGGGGGCGTGTGGTTCTTACATCAACGCAGCCGATTTTCACGTTGGCCGAATTGAGCAGCACCTCGCCGCACCATGCTTCCTGGAGAAACTGAACCGAGGCTCCGCCCACTTTGGTCACGCTGGTACGGATGCTCAGTTCATCGTCGAGACGGGCGGCGAAGCGGTAATCGAGGGTCATGCTCCTGACGACGAAGGCCGTATGGTCGGCGTCGATCAGCGCTTGTTGCTCGATTCCGAGAGCACGCAGGAACTCGGTGCGGCCACGTTCGAAGAACTTCAGGTAGTTGGCATGATAGACAATGCCTCCGGCGTCGGTATCTTCGTAATAAACCCTGACAGGCCAGTTGTACACTGAAGGCATTCTTTGTTGCCGAATTAATGAAAACGGGAAATATTTTACGCGACTTTCCACTTTAATATGTACGCTGACGTACGTTGAAAGTGGAAAAGTTTTACGTATTGATAGCACGGGGTCGTGCTTTTGAGCAGTAGTAGACTTGAAACGTGGTTAAAAGACCAATCACTGTAACACTTTCTCACAAATGCGAGGAGTGTCGGTATATCGTGGCGTGGACGGCGGTGCCGTCCACGCGTTCAACGTTATCCGCGGCGTACGTTAAACGGCGAGAACCCCTGGCAAGTCGGCATCAGCTCGATGCTGTTGACGTTGACGTGCGGCGGCAGGGTCGCGATCCAGTAGGCGGTGTCCGCGATGTCCTTGGCGGTCAGCGGTTGCGTGCCCTCGTAGACCTTGGCCGCGGCCGCGTCGTCGCCCTTGAAGCGCACGTTCGAGAATTCGGTGCCGCCGCACAGGCCCGGCGCGATATTCGTCGCGCGCACACCGGTGCCGACCAGGTCGGCGCGCAGGTTCAAGGTGAACTGCTCGACGAAGGCCTTGGTGGCGCCATAGACATTGCCGCCCGGATAAGGATAGTGGCCGGCCACCGAGCCGATATTGATCACCAGGCCGCTGCCGCGCGCCACCATGTCCGGCAGCACGGCGCGGGTCATGGTCACCAGGCCCTGGCAATTGGTCGCGATCATGGTTTCCCAGTCTTCCAACGGCACTTCGTGGGCCGGCGCCGTGTTTAGCGCCAGGCCGGCATTGTTCACCAGCACGTCGATCTGCTTCCACTCGGGCGGCAGACCGGACAAAGCGGCCTCGATCGAGGCGCGGCTCGTGACGTCCAGCGTCACCGCCAGGGCGCTGTTGCCCAGCTCGCGCGCCAGGTCGGCGATGCGGTCGGTGCGGCGGGCGGCCAGGACGACGCGGTGGCCGCCTGATGCGAAAGTACGCGCCATTTCGGCGCCGAAGCCGGCCGATGCGCCGGTGATGAAGACGATCATGATGGGTCCTTGGATGGGCAACAGGGGCAGGCGAGAGAGGCAAGGCGCGCTGCCGAACCGTAAAATTGTAGCCGAAACGACCACGTGTCCGCTGGGGGCAGTCCATTCTCGGCCGGCACAGCGGTTTCCTTGCCCTACGATGGGGAGTTCAGTACAATTTGGAGTCCTTACGTCTCACGTAACTGGCGAAACACCGCGTGCGCGCGCCATTCGGATGCGCGGCGCGGCAAAGGTGGGCACCCACCGGGGAACGTGAGACGCCATACGCCGTTCGCCTGGGCAGCCATCAACCGGTACGCGTTCGATCGCGGCTGCCTGCGCCCGTGCCTACGGCCCGCCCCGGCTCCCGCCTCCCAATGCCACCAGTTGCCTGGATTACTATCGATTGGAGTTTTACATGTTTGCCAAAGACCATACGCTCGCCAATATCGACCCGGAACTGTGGGATGCAATTCAAAAAGAAAACGTTCGCCAGCAAGACCACATCGAGCTGATCGCCTCCGAGAACTACACCTCGCCGGCCGTGATGGAAGCGCAGGGCTCCCAGCTGACCAATAAATATGCCGAAGGCTATCCGGGCAAGCGCTACTACGGCGGTTGCGAATACGTCGACGTCGCCGAGCAACTGGCGATCGACCGCCTGAAGGAACTGTTCGGCGCCGAAGCCGCCAACGTCCAGCCGAACTCGGGTTCGCAAGCCAACCAGGGCGTGTTCTTCGCCATGCTCAAGCCGGGCGACACCATCATGGGCATGTCGCTGGCCGAAGGCGGCCACCTGACCCACGGCATGCAGCTGAACATGTCCGGTAAATGGTTCAACGTCGTCTCGTACGGCCTGACCGCAGAAGAAGACATCGACTACGAAGCCCTCGAGAAGCAGGCGATTGAACACAAGCCGAAGATGATCATCGCCGGCGCGTCGGCATTCGCGCTACGCATCGACTTCGAGCGCATCGCCAAGGTGGCCAAGGACGTCGGCGCCTACTTCATGGTCGACATGGCCCACTACGCCGGCCTGATCGCCGCCGGTGAATACCCGAACCCGGTGCCGCACGCCGACTTCGTCACCTCGACCACCCACAAATCGCTGCGCGGTCCGCGCGGCGGCATCATCCTGATGAAGGCCGAGCACGAGAAGGCCATCAACTCGGCGATCTTCCCGGGCATCCAGGGCGGTCCGCTGATGCACGTGATCGCCGGTAAGGCCGTCGCGTTCAAGGAAGCGCTGTCGCCGGAGTTCAAGGAATACCAGAAGCAGGTCGTGAAAAATGCGAAAGCCCTGGCTGAAACCCTGATCGCACGCGGCCTGCGCATCGTGTCGGGCCGTACCGAATCGCACGTGATGCTGGTCGACCTGCGCGCCAAGGGCCTGACCGGCAAGGAAGCCGAAGCGATCCTGGGCCAGGCCCACATGACCTGCAATAAAAACGGCATCCCGAACGACCCGCAGAAGCCGTTCGTGACCTCGGGCATCCGCCTGGGCAGCCCGGCCTTCACCACCCGCGGCTTCAAGGAAGAAGACGCGGTCACCGTGGGCAACCTGATCGCCGATGTGCTGGACAACCCGCACGACGCCGCGACCATCGAGCGCGTGAAGGGCGAAGTCAAGAAGCTGACCGACAAGTACCCGGTTTACGCTCGCTGATATTGTTTCCCCGGGCCGGTTCGCTGGCCCGTTAGCTTCCATGTAGTACCTGCAGCCCCGGCGCCATGAAATGTCCCTTTTGCCAGCATGAAGAAACACAAGTCCTCGATACCCGCGTATCGGAGGAAGGGGATGCCATCCGGCGCCGGCGCCGCTGCGGCAAGTGCGACAAGCGCTTCACGACCTACGAGCGCATCGAGCTGTCGATGCCGATCATCGTCAAGAAGAATGGCAGCCGCACCGAATTCGCCTCATCCAAGCTGCGCGGCAGCCTGATGCTGGCGCTGCGCAAGCGCCCGGTCTCGGCCGAGGCGATCGACGGCGCGGTCGCCTCGATCGAGGAAAAGCTGCTCACCAGCGGCCGGCGCGAAGTCGACAGCGTGTATGTGGGCGAGCTGGTAATGGAACAGCTCAAGCGCCTCGACAAGA
>DDKG01000019.1 GCA_002339265.1 Massilia sp. UBA2604
GTGATCGCGGTCGGGATGCCCCACAGCGCGATGTGCAGCGGATTGACCTCGATGCCCTCGGCCTGCAGGATCGTGTGCATCAGGACGATGGCGCCGAAGGCGACGAAGATGTCTTCGCCGAAGAACAGGCCGATATTGTCGGTGGCGGCCGACATGGCGCGGATGCGGTGGCGCACGCGCGCCGGCAGGCTGCCATGCTGGGTTTCCGCCGCCGCCTCGGCCATCGGCGCGACCAGCGGCCGCACCATGGTCGGATGGCCGCCCAGGCTGGTCAGGCCCATTGCGGCGGTGCTTTCGCGCGCGAACAGGTAGACGATCAACAGGCGTCCAGCGGTGGCCGAGCGCACCTTGGCGATCACCGATTGCGCCTGTTCGCGCAGGCCGAAGCGTTCCAGCAGGCCGATCGCGGCCAGCGGCAGCAGCAGGATCAGGGGAAGGTTGCGCGTCTTGACGAAGGCGGTGCCGAGCGACTCGAGCAGCGCCATGACGGGCATGGCGGCCGCGACGCCGGTCACGCCGCAGGCGGCGACGGCGACCAGCACCGGGTTGGCGCGCAGCAGGAAGCCGGCGACGACGACCACCACGCCGAGCAGTGGCCACAGATTGACAGCAGATTGCATGGATTCCCCGGCAATATTCGACAAGCCCGGGATCTTACCCGATCTCGTGTGTCAATCCGCCAAGCGTCTTGCGAAGATTCAGGCCGGTCGCACCGGATTGCTCGCCAGGTCGCCGACGACCGTATTCCACTGCCGCACGTGGAAGGCGCGCACCAGGCCATGCGTGACGTACGGGTCTTGCGCCGCGAACAGCTGGACCGGTTCGGCGCTCTCGCAATCGAACACCAGCACCGCGTGATCGGCCGGTTCGGTCAGCGCGCCGGCCAGGACCAGCTCACCGCGTTCCTGCGCCTCCCAGGCCAGCTTCAGGTGTTCGTCGCGGAATTCGCCGCGGCGTTCGAGGTAGTCGGGGGCGAGGTCATACGTGAGCAGGTAGTGCACGGCGTCTCCAGGAAGGCATGGGGTGAATGTGAACGTACATCGTAACCGCATTCGGATAATCGGGACACCGCGGGCACATCAGCATAACGGCAGCGCTCGATGTTGGTTTAAAACAACTTTCCAACCCTATTTGCATGGCTACCCAACAGTGAGAGGTGTCACACAGAACAAAACTCAGCGGCTGGCGTAGACTGTCAGTCATGGATATGTCGAAGAAGATGGCGGCGGGGATTACGGGCTTTGCCAGCATGCTGTGGCTGGGGCTGACGGCGGCCGTTGCCGCCAACCAGCGCCGCCTGGTCTTCAATCCGACGCTCGAACGCGAAGTGAAAAGCCCGCGCAGCAGCGGCCACCGCACCCGTCCCGTGGTCTTGCGCGCCAACGACGGCACCCGCCTGTCCGGCTGGCTGATGACCCCGACCATTCCCGGCCCGCGCCCCGCGGTGCTGTATTTCGGCGGCCGTTCCGAAGAAGTGTCGTGGGTCGTGCGCGATGCGGGCAAGCTGTTCCCCAATATGACCGTGCTGGCGATGAACTACCGCGGCTATGGCGAATCGCAGGGCGTGCCGGCCGAGATCCACATGATCGAAGACGGCTGCCTGCTGTACGACTGGCTCGCCACGCGCGGCCAGGTCGATCCGCACCGCATCGCCGTGATCGGCCGCAGCCTGGGTTCGGGCGTCGCGGTGCAGGTGGCCAAGGAACGTCCGGCCCATTCCGTGGTGCTGATAACGCCCTACGATTCGATCCTGGCGATCGCCAAGCGGCGCTTCCGCGTGATGCCGATCGAGTACATGCTGCAGCACCGCTTCGAGTCGATCAAGTACGCGCCCTCGCTCAAGGCGCCGACCTATGTGCTGCGCGCGGCCAGCGACGACGTGGTGCCGCACACGCATACCGACCTGCTGGTGGCCAAGCTGGGCCAGCTGGTGGCGGACGACGTCGTGCCCGACTCCGACCACATGAACATCCCCTACCTGGAATCCACCCAAGCCCTGATCGCCGGCTTCCTCACGCGCCAGTTCAGCCAGCCGGTGACGCCGGCCGCGGCGGCTGCCGTCGCCGACGCCGTGGCGAGCGCCGAACCGCCTGCCGAGGCAGTTCCTACCCCCGCCGATTTCGCCGTCGCGGCAAAATAATTGCTAAAAGTTGTCAGCAGTTATATTTCCAACGAATAAATTGGCTAGTAAAATCGTATTTGTCTTCAACTTGTAAGTTGATGCATATTTGACAGCTTGCGCTGAGATGGCGTGAGTTTGCTCACACATTCGCCCGACTTCACCCGTTTTGCCGGCTCAGCCTGTTGTGGACGTGCTACACGCGTACCCATCTGCTGAGAAAATAGTCGCCAGATACAAATCGTAACCACCCGCGGATAGCCGGGCTGACACAATCGCGCAGCGCGAAGTGTCTTCCACCCGTATGTCGCTGGGGGTCGCAAATGCGCAGTCGATGCCCATCGCACCCAGTGCGGCGGGTACAATATCGCTATTCCAGGAGCCCATTGATGAAATTTAAGCAACTCAGCATGACCATTGCGGCGCTGTGCGTCGCAGGCAGTGCACTGGCCGCGCCGGCAGCAGGTCCGATCGCGAAGCCAAAGCTCGGCATGGTCTACGATGCGGGCGGCAAATTCGACAAATCGTTCAACCAGTCGGCCTTCGAGGGCCTGCAGCGCTTCTCGAAAGAGACCGGCGTCAAGGTGTTCGAAGTCCAGGCCAATAGCGATACCCAGGCCGAGCAAGTCATGCGCGGCCTGGCGCGCAAGAAGGTCGACATGATTGCCGCCATCGGTTTCTCGCAAACCCAGGCCGTGCAAAAAGTCGCCCGTGAATTCCCGAACGTGCGTTTCGTGCTGATCGACAGCGTGGCGCAAGGCGCCAACATCGAATCGGTGATGTTCAAGGAACAGGAAGGCTCCTACCTGGTCGGCGTCGCCGCCGCCATGGCCTCCAAGTCCAAGAAGCTCGGCTTCGTGGGCGGCATGGACATTCCGCTGATCCGCGCCTTCGCCTGCGGCTACGGCCAGGGCGCCAAGGCGCAAGCGCCGAAGGTCGAGATCGTCCAGAACATGGTCGGCACCACCGCCGCCGCCTGGAACGACCCGGCCAAGGGCGGCGAGTTGGCGCGCGCGCAGTTCGCACGCGGCGTCGACGTCGTGTTCGCGGTCGCCGGCGGCAGCGGCATGGGCACCCTGCAGGCAGCCAAGGAACAAGGCAAGCTGGCGATCGGCGTCGACTCGAACCAGAACTACCTGCATCCGGGCACCATGCTGACCTCCATGGTCAAGCGCGTCGACGTGGCCGTGTACGACTCTTTCATGGGCGTCAAGAACGGCACCTGGAAAGCCGGCGTGCACTACAAGGGCCTGAAGGAAGGCGGCGTGGACTGGGTTCTGGACAAGGACAACCGCAAGGTCGTCACGCCAGAGATCGAAAAGCGCGTCAACGCCGTGCGCCAGGACATCATCAACGGCAAGATCAAGGTCATCGATTACCGCGCGGCGAGCAGCTGCCCGGTCTGATCTTTTCATCCTCATTCGAAGCGCGCCGCGCCGGCTAGAACCGGCCCGGCGCGCTTTTGAATGATAAGCACACTCAATATTTACGACAGATCGCAATGCAGCCAGCCGTAGAATTTCGCAACATCAGCAAGGCCTTCGGGCCGGTGCAGGCGAACGCCGACGTCAGCTTCTCGATCGCCAAGGGCTCGATCCATGGCGTGATCGGCGAAAATGGCGCCGGCAAATCCACCCTGATGAGCATCCTGTACGGCTACTACCATGCCGATAGCGGGCAGCTCGTCATCAACGGCGCCGAGCAGAAGATCCGCTCCAGCCAGGAAGCGATCGACCTGGGCATCGGCATGGTGCACCAGCACTTCATGCTGGTCGAGAACATGACCGTGCTCGACAACGTGATGCTCGGCGCCGAGGGCGGCTTCAAGCTGTCGAAGAAGCGCAACGAGACGGAAGCGAAGCTGCGCGAGATCTGCGCCCGCTACCAGCTCGACGTCGATCCGCTGGCGGTCATCTCGACCCTGTCGGTCGGCGCCCAGCAGCGCGTCGAGATCCTCAAGCAGATCTACCGCAGCGCCGAGATCCTGATCCTGGACGAGCCGACCGCGGTGCTGACCACGCAGGAAATCGCCGCGCTGTTCGACATCCTGCGGCTGTTCAAGGAACAGGGCAAGACCATCATCCTGATCACCCACAAGCTGGGCGAGATCATGGAGATCACCGACCAGGTGACGGTGATGCGCGCGGGCCGCGTGGCCGGCGCCGTCGCCACCCGCGACACCTCAAAGGAACAACTGGCGAACATGATGGTGGGCCGCCCGATCGAGGGCAACCTGCCGCGCAAACCCTACGCCCCCGGCGCGCCGGTGCTGCAGGTCGAGAACCTTCAGCTGAAGGACGCCAACGGCGTCCAGCTGCTGGCCGACATCGCCCTCACCGTGCGCGCCGGCGAAATCGTCGCCATCGCCGGCGTCTCGGGCAATGGCCAGAGCGAGTTGATGGAAATCCTGTCCGGCATGCGCCTGCCGACGTCCGGCAATGTAACGATGCAGGGCACGCCCCTGCCCTTCGCCGGCCGCTCGAACGCCGACGGCCTGCCCGCCACCTTCCGCGACCTGGGCATCGGCCACGTGCCCGAAGACCGCCTGCGCGACGGCGTGATCAAGGATTTCACGGTGATGCAGAACACCGTGTTCGGCTACCAGGACCGCGTCACCAAGCGCGGCCTGTTCGACTTCGACGCCATCGCCAAGCGCTGCGCGCATCTGCTTGAGCAATTTGACGTGCGCCCGAAAGACCCCAATGTGCGCATCGGCCTGCTCTCCGGCGGCAACCAGCAGAAGGTCGTGATCGCGCGCGAAGTCTCGGCCGCGCCGAAACTGATGCTGGTCGGCCAGCCGACCCGCGGCGTCGACATCGGCACCATCGAGAGCATCCACACCCAGCTGCTGCGCCTGCGCGACGAAGGCGTGGCCATCCTGCTGGTCTCGACCGAGCTGGAAGAAGTGCGCGCGCTCTCCGACCGCATCGTCGTGATGTCGGGCGGCCGCGTCACCGGCGAACTGCATATCGACGAATTCGACACCACCCGCATCGGCCTCCTGATGGGCGGGATGCACAAATCATGAAAACCACTGAACTTCCACGCTGGGCCTCGGGCTTCGTCCTGCCGGTCCTGAACCTGCTGTCCGCGCTGCTCGTCTCGGCGCTGGTCATCCACCTGCTGGGCGAAAGCCCGGTCGAATCGCTGCAGATCCTGTTCAACAGCGCCGTCGTCAATCCGGAAGGGCTGAGCTACACGCTGTTCTACGCCTCGACCTTCGTCTTCACCGGCCTGGCCGTGTCGATCGCGATGAAGGCCGGCCTGT
Organism: Massilia sp. UBA2604; assembly: GCA_002339265.1. Classification (GTDB taxonomy): domain Bacteria; phylum Pseudomonadota; class Gammaproteobacteria; order Burkholderiales; family Burkholderiaceae_D; genus Telluria. The sequence continues at coordinate 5,388 of DDKG01000019.1, forward strand.
TCAACATCGGCGCCGAAGGCCAGATGTACCTGGGCGGCCTGGGCCTGACGCTGGCCATGCTGAGCTTCGACATGACCCTGTCGGCCTGGCTGCTGATCCCGCTGGCGATCGTCGCCAGCGCGCTGTTCGGCGCCGGCTGGGCCTTCATTCCCGGCTACCTGCAGGCCAAGCGCGGCAGCCACGTGGTGGTCACGACCATCATGTTCAACTTCATCGCCGCCGGCTTGATGAACTTCCTGATCCTCAAGATGGTGCCGGAAGGCGACCAGAACCCGGCCAGCCGCGTGTTCTCGGACGCCGCCATGATCCCGCAGCTGTCGACCTGGCTGCCGTTCTTCGGCGAGAACACCCCGCTCAATCTCGCCTTCCTGCTGGCGCTGATCGCGCTGGTGGTGTACTGGGTCGCGGTATCGCGCTCGAGCTGGGGCTATAAACTGCAGGCGACCGGCCTGAACGCCCACGCCGCCCACTACGCCGGCGTGCGCATCAGCCGCACCATCATCGTTACGATGCTGATTTCGGGCGGCCTGGCCGGCCTGGCCGCGGTGAACTCGATCCTCGGCTCGACCCACTACCTGAGCCTGAACTTCCCGGCCGGCGCCGGCTTCATCGGCATCGCGATCGCGCTGATGGGCCGCCAGCATCCGGTGGGCATCCTGTTGTCGGCGGTGCTGTTCGGCGCGCTGATCCAGGGCGGCTTCGACCTGTCCTTGGAAAAGCCGAACATCCCGCAAGAGACCTTTATTTTCATCCAGGGCCTGATCATCCTGTTCTGCGGCGCCATGGAAAACATGTATGCGCCGGCAGTCCTGAAGCTGATCAACGCAACTCGTCGCAAGGGATAAGCCATGGAAGACTTCCAGTTCGCCAGCATCGTCGTCTCCACCATCCGCAATGCGCCGGTGCTGATCTTCGCGGCCATGGCCGGCCTGTTCGCCGAACGCAGCGGCGTGGTGGACATCGGCCTCGAGGGTAAGATCCTGGCCTCGGCCTTCGTTTCCGCCGCCGTCGCCTACACCTACCAGGACCCGTGGCTCGGCATCGCGGCCGGCATCCTCGCCTCGTGCGCATTGGCGCTGGTGCAGGCCTTCGTCTCGATCACCCAGAAGGGCAACCAGCTGGTGGCCGGCATCGCCATCAATATCGCGATGAGCGGCCTGACCTTCGTGGTGGCCCAGTACTTCTTCCAGCAGGGCGGCCGCACGCCGGACCTGGGCGAGGCGCGTCTGTCGACCGTGGTGCTGCCCGGCTCGGAACTGGTGGCCGACATTCCCGGCCTGGGCTGGGTCTGGACGCGCCTGATCGGCGGCCACTCGCCGCTGGTGTACTTCGCCTTCGCCCTGCTGCCGATCGTGCACTGGGTGCTGTTCCACAGCCGCTTCGGCCTGCGCCTGCGCGCCTGCGGAGAGAACCCGCACGCCGCCGACGCCGCCGGCATCTCGGTCCAGCGCACCCGCTACACGGCGATGCTCATCGCCGGCGTGCTGTGCTCGTTCTCGGGCGCCTATCTGTCGATCGTCCAGAGCGGCTTCTTCTTGCGCGACATGTCGGCCGGCGCCGGCTACCTGGCGCTGACCGCCCTGGTGTTCGGCAACTGGCGTCCGGTCTACACGGTGCTGGGCTGCATGATGTTCGGCTTCTTCTCGGCGGTGCAGATCCAGATCGAGGGCGTCGACCTGCCGGTGGTGGGCCGTATCCCGGGTTCGCTGATCCAGATGATCCCGTACATCGTCACCGTGGTCGTGCTGGCCGGCCTGATGGCCAAGTCGGTGGCGCCGAAAGCGCTGGGCAAGCCCTTCGTCAAGTCGCGCTGAGCAATACCCTCGCCTGCCCGCGTTCGCGGGCAGGCATTTCCACTTCGCTCCCGTTTCCCCGACGTCGATCAGCTATCACTTGTTGTGATGATAAGTGAACGTGACTGCATTGCCACACATATCAAGAAATCTGGCATACAAAATGCAATCTCCGTCGGCAATTGCCGGCGATTCTGAGAAAATATCGACTTTCCGTACGGCAACGGTCAGGGTGTGATCGTCGCCGTACAAAAATTTCTCTATAGGACACTTATGGCAATCGAGAACATCAAGTTGCGCAGCCTCCTGTTCGGCGGCTTCGCTACCCTGCTTGCGGCAATGCTGATCCTGGTCGGCATCGGCCTGATTCAGACCAAGAAGGCGGAAGACTTGACCGACAAGCTGACCACCCAGAGCATGGAGCGTCTGGCCATGCTGCAGGAGTGGCAGGCCATCATCGAAACCAATGCCGCGCGCACCATCGCCGCCATCAAGATGGCCGATCCCGCCGACGAAAAATACTTCCTGGACGATATTGCCTCTTCGTCGAAGCGCTCGGACGTGCTGCACAAGGGCCTGATCGAGAGCCTGAAGGACGACGCTGCGGCGATGGCCCTGTTCGACAAGGTCGACGAACAGCGCGAAGGCTACCGCGCCGCGCGCAAGAGCGTGCTGCAGAAAAAGGCCGCCGGCGACGACGAGGCGGTGCGCCAGTTCCTGGCGACCGATATGCTGCCGCGTGTGAAGGCCTATGTGGAAAGCCTGCGTGCGATCGTCGACTACCAGAAGAACGTGGTCGAAGCCGATGCGCAGTCGATCGACGACGGCTTCAAAACCAGCCTGAACCTGCAGCTGTCCCTGGCCGCGATCGCCCTGGCGGCCGGCGCCGCCTTCGCCTGGTGGATCGGCCGCCGCATCACCGCGCCGCTGGAACAAGCCGTCGCCGTTGCCCAGACCGTCGCCACCGGTGACCTGAGCAGCCGCATCGTTGCCCAGGGCAGCAACGAAACCGGCGTGCTGATGGGCGCCCTGAAGGACATGAACGACAACCTGGTGGGCATTGTCGGCCAGGTGCGCAGCGGCACCGAAACCATCGTCGAAGCGGCCGACCAGATTTCGGCCGGCAACCTCGAACTGTCGTCGCGCACCGAGCAGCAGGCCGGCGCGCTGGAAGAAACCGCGTCGTCGATGGAAGAACTGACCTCGACCGTGAAGCAGAACGCCGACAATGCGCGCGAAGCCAACGCGCTGGCGCAGACCGCCTCGCAGGTGGCGGGCCGCGGCGGCGAGACCGTCGGCCGCGTGGTGCAGACCATGGACGCGATCAACGATTCGTCGAAGAAGATCGTCGACATCATCTCGGTCATCGACGGCATCGCCTTCCAGACCAATATCCTGGCGCTGAACGCGGCCGTGGAAGCGGCGCGCGCCGGTGAACAGGGCCGCGGCTTCGCGGTCGTGGCGAGCGAAGTGCGCAACCTGGCCCAGCGCTCGGCCGCGGCAGCCAAGGAAATCAAGACCCTGATCGGCGACTCGAGCGCCAAGGTCGAGGAAGGCAGCCGCCTGGTGTCGGACGCCGGCGCGACCATGCAGGAAATCGTCGACAGCATCGGCCGCGTCACTGCGATCATGTCGGGCATCGCCATGGCCAGCCAGGAGCAGTCGGCCGGCATCGAGCAGGTGAACCAGGCGATCGCGCAGATGGACCAGGTGACGCAGCAGAACGCGGCGCTGGTGGAAGAAGCGGCCGCCGCGTCGACCTCGATGCGCGAACAGGCGCAGTTGCTGTCGCAGCTGGTGTCGACTTTCCGTTTTGAAGAGAGCGCGCAAGCAGGTCGTCCGTCGCTCAAGAATGCAAGTCGTCCGGCCCTGGCGATGCGCCAGGCGGCCTGACGCGAACCCGTTGTCTCCTCTTTAACGCCGGGCTGGTCCCGGCGTTTTTTTATGGCGTGACCGGATCGACCGGCTCGTAGCCGACCGCGCGCCGGCTGGAGCGCGCCAGGGTCCACGCAAAGCCGATGCCGGCCGAGGTGCCCGTGTTCTTGAGGTGCAGCGGGCTGTCGCGGTTGGCGCTGCCGGCATACGATTCGAAGCGCACGAAGCCGAACAGGCGCACATCGGGATTGAGCTGGCGCGTGGCGAACAGGCCGACGCGCGTCAGCATGAGGCCGGCGTCGGCGCCATAGGCGGCGCGCGACGCGTTCGCATACTGCGGCTGCACCTCGTAGAAGTAACGGTTGATGCGCTCGTCGCCGAACACCATCGACACATTCCCCTCGACGCTCCACAAGCCGCGCTCGCCGCGCGTTTCATACGCCAGCTTGGGCTCGAAGGTCCAGCCCTGGCGCCGCAGCCCTCCCCTGGCCTCGATCACGGCGCGCAGCGGCAGTTCTGCACGCAATCGACTATACCGATCGATGTTGGCCACCCGGATCTTCAGGCGCGGGCCGAATTCGAACAGGGCGCCCAGGTCGGGCATGCCGGCACGGATATCGACGTCGTCCGAGTCGGACGGCAGCGCGCCGGCCAGGCCGACGTCGAATTCGAGACGGTCGGAGCGGAACAGGCGCGCGCCAATGCCCGACTGGTCGGCGCGCAGCACTTCGCCGCGATACAGCAGGTAAGGCAGCGGCAGGACGCGATTGTTGCGGTCGTCGGCGCCGGGATAGGCCGGCGCCGTGAGGCCAAAGGCGCCCACGCCGAATTCCCATAGCGGCAAGCCGGCCGAGGCGGGCGCCAGATCCGGCGATTGCGCACTGGCGTGCAGCGAAGGAATCAGGCATGCAGCCGCGATGGCGGCTTTGAGGGTGGGATGCATGTGGCCTCGGAATCGGTGTCGGGGATGACGCGATTCTAGCCGAGGCCAGGAAAAAAATGCGCCGCGCGCGACCAGGGATCGGCGCGGCGCAAGGTAGAACCTTACGGCCAGATCGCCTGCAGCATCGCCGCCAGGTTGTAGCCGCCCTTGATCAGCTGGGTCTTGGCGATTTCGGAGCTCGGCACCGGATAGTTCTGCGGCACTTCCAGCGCGAAGGTGTAATAGGTCTCGCCCTTCTTGCTGGTTTGCGGGGTGATCTTACCCGGCACTACGTCCTTGTAGGCCAGCTTGGCCGAGACCAGACCGTCCTCGACCCACTGCACCGGCCAGGTCGACACGTCGCCCTGCGCCTTCTTCAGCTGCGGCCGGCTGGCGACCGCCACGTCGGCGAACTGCTCCGGCGTGCGGGTCTTGATGCGGCGGAACGCGTAATCGACCGTGGTGCTGTCCCAGTACGAGTGGAACGGCTTGGTCAACGCCGCCGGCACGCCTTCCTTGACGACGACCGGTTCGCCGGCCGGAATCACGCCGGCCGACAGAGCCGACAGGCGCTCGTTATCCAGCAGCAGGTTGTTGCCGCCGCGCGAATCGAAAACCAGGGTCTCGTCGATCTCGGCGCGGTTTTTCGGCACCACGAACTTGCCGTCCTTGGACACAAAAGCCGAACCAACGTGCAGCGGCTGGTGGATGTCGCCGGCGAAGTGCGTCAGCAGGATCAGGGCCTGGCGCTTGGTGAACTTGTGCGGGTTCAGCGCGGGGTCGGTCTTGCCCTGCAGGACGGCGATGCACTGCTCCAGCGTCTGCACGATGTCGACGTCACTCGTGCCCACGCCATGCTCATGGTAGTGGTCCAGCTGGAACGGCACGTTGGTGTAGTGGTATTCGCTGTGGCGTGGATTGCCGGCCACATAGTCGACCATCTCTTGTGTCTGCGGGCCGCAGAAGGTGCCCTTGACGCAGTCGGCCCAGCTGGCCATCGAGGCCAGCGATTCGCCGGGCTGCAGCAGTTGCGCGATTTCCTTCTGCGCGTTGCTGCCCTTGAGCAGGCGGTCGGCGATAGCGCCGATGGCGCGGTGGCCGTCGCGGCCCCAGGCGGCGGCGTCGGGCGCGGCCACCGATGCGAAGACGCCGGTCAGCGCCAGCACGCATGCGAGTTTTTTCATGGTGATTCCTTGTCTGATTCTATGCTGCGGGATTACTTGACCTTCTGGATGCGTGGCGCTGCCGGCGCCATCGCGCCCCGCCCTTCGATCTTCTTCAGGTAGGCGATGAAGCCGTCCAGGTCGCGCATGCCGGTGTCGACGCGCGCCGTGCCCTTGCCGAACTCCGGATAACCGTCGCTGCCTTCGGCCAGGAAGTTATTGGTGGCGATGCGGTAGGTGGCGTTGTCCTGCATCTCCTTGCCGTTCAGCTTGAGGCTACCCGGCACCAGGCGGCTGCCGGCAGGACGCTTCGGGTCCCAGGCATAGCTGAAGCCTTCCGAAATCTGCAGCACCGACGAATTCGAATCGACGCCGTCGGCCCACTGGCGTTCGAGCAGCGCGCGGATCTGGGCGCCGGTCAGGTCCATCACGACCGTCGTGTTGCCGAACGGGAGCACCACCTGCGCCTGGCCAAAAGCGACCGTGCCGTCAGGGCCGGCTTCGAGGTCGCGGCGGATGCCGCCATTGTTCATGAAGGCCAGCTGCGCGCCCATGTCGCGCACCGAATCCAGCGCCGCATCGGCGATCATATTGCCCAGCACCGACTCGCCGGCGTCATTGGTCTTGCGCAGCACGGGGGCACCGGCCACCCTGGCGATCGGGCGGGTCAGCGCTTCCTTGCTGCGCTCCTTCACCTGCGCCACGAAGGCCGTCATCTTCGCGTCAAGCGGGTACTCGCTCGGCTTCATCACCACGTTCTTCACGACCAGGTTGCTCACGGCCCCCGTCTTCGGCTCGACCTGCATCGACACGCGGGTGAGCAGGTGGCCGGCGGTGTCGGCCTGGGTCACGGTGCGGCCATCGACGTCGCACAGGTAACCCTGGTGCGAGTGACCGGTCAGCACCAGCTTGACGGCCGGGTCGATCTTTTTCACCACGTCGACGATGTCGCCCTTCAACTGCGAGCAGCCCGCTTGCAGCGGCGACTCCACCGTGCGGCCGCCCTGGTGCACCAGGGCCACGATGACCTGTGCGCCGGCGGCGCGCATCGCCGGCAGTGCGGCATTGATCGCCTCCGCCTCGTCGCCGAAGCGCAGGCCGGCGATGCCGGACGCCACCACCATATTCGGCGTGTCCTTCAGCACCACGCCGACCAGGCCGACCTTGATGCCTTTCACGTCTTCGATCCTGAAGCCCGGGATCACCGGCTTGCCGGTGGCCGAGTCGATCACGTTGGCGCCGAGGTAGGTGAACTTGGCGCCGCCGAAGTTCGGGCTGAACTTGCAGGCGCGGGTTGGATGCGGCGAATCGCAGCCGCCGTTCTGCTGGCGCAGCAGTTCCTTGCGGCCGCCGTCGAATTCATGGTTGCCGACCGCGCTGGCGCGCAGGTTCAGCATATTCATCACTTCGATGGTCGGCTCGTCGGCCCACAGCGAAGACAGCGCCGGGCTGGCGCCGACGATGTCGCCGGTCGAGACCAGCAGCAGGTCCTTGTCTTCCTTGCGCCAGGCCTGCAGGGCCGCCGCCACCGCTTCGGCGCCGCCGGCGCGCATGACCTCTTCCTTGCCGTCCGCATGCTTCAGGACATAGCGGCTCGGCTCGAGGTTGCCGTGGAAGTCGTTCAGCGACACGAGATTGAGGGTCACCGGCCCCTGGGGCGCGCTGACGCAGCCGGCCAGCAGCAGCGCCATGGTGAGGGTGGAAAGACTGGCGCATGCGCGGCGCGAAACGATCATGGAGACACCTTTACTGGATGCGGACCGGCGCGAACGGCGGGTCCGGAAAAACGGAGTTCGAGCAAACTCGACAGCTGACATTATCCCACGCGGCTTGTGTGCAGGAAATCCTTACTGCGGCTGGGTTTCTCGTTTTTTAAAGAAAAACGGCCGGTGTTGCCACCGGCCGTTCTTGACTAGCTCATGCTACGAATTCGACCTGCTTAGAATTCGTACTTGAGGGTCGCCTGGATCGCCCACTGCGACTCGCCCTTCGACTGCTTCAGGTCTTGACGCTCGACGTCGTTACGCACGACGTAGACGTAACGGCCTTGCGCATCGGTACCAGCGAAGTCGACGAAGCTGCGTGCCTGGCCACCAGCCGACTGGAACGCGACTTCTTCGGTACGGCCCCACTTCTTGTTCAGCAGATTGCCGAAGTTCATGAAGTCGAGAGTGAAGGTCGCCTTGTTGCGCTTGAACAGGCCAGGAATTTCCTGGCTGATGCGCAGGTCGAAGGTGTTGACCCATTCCGAAGTGCTGTTGTTACGCTTGACGACACCACCAGCGGCGCCATGCAGGCCCTTGTTGGCGTTGACGACGTCCCAGAAGCGCTGCTCGTTCGAGTGGTTGGTCGCGGTGTCGCCGTAGAACACGACTTCGCCGGAACCGAACGCGGTCGGGATGTACATCAGGTCATTGCCGGCCAGGTTGTCGCCGTTCATGTCGTTGTTGAACGTCCAGCTGTACGGACGGCCTTCACGACCTTCGTAGAAGATGCCGAAACGGGTGTTGTAGTTGTCGAAGAACTTCTTCTGGAAGTTCAGCAACGCGTTCACACGGTTCTTGATGGCGTAGCTCGAGGTCGCGGCGACTTCTTCGTTCGGGTTGAACACCGAACGGCCGTTGAAGTTCGAGTTCGACACCGACGAGGTCAGCGGCGAAACTTCGGTCGCATCGGTGTAGGTGTACGACACCGACCAGCCGAGGCCCTTCTGCATTGGCTGCGACAGCGACATGGTGATCACTTTCGCGTCGCCCTTGTCGGTATCGCGCGCCACCAGCACGTTGTTGTAGCTGCGGTTGCTCAGCGCACGATTGGTCGCGCCGCTGTTGCTGATCAGGGTGGCGGCGTTGTTCGACACACCGTAGCTGGACTGGGCCAGGCCGGCTGCATTCCAGAACAGCTGGCGGCCATCGGCGGCGCCGATCGCGGTCGGAGCGCCCAGGTTCAGGTGCTCGTAGTAGATGCCATGCTTGTTCTTGGTGTACAGCAGCTCACCACCGAACACCAGGCCGCCCCAAGGCAGTTCGGTGTCGAAGGCCAGGTTGGTCTTCCAGATTGCAGGCTGGCGGAAGTTCGGAGCCAGGAAGTCGACGTTGGCGGCAGGCACGGCGCCCGACACGTTCGGCTGGTTGTCCGGATCCGTGCTGATCAGGCCACCGGTGGTCGGGCAGCGGGTTGCGCCGACGCCCGAGCAGCTGATGGTGGCGGCAGCGACGCCCGGGTTCGAGAACGGGTTCGACATCCAGACGGCAGCGGCCGCACCCTGGAACAGGCCGAAACCACCGCGCAGCTGGGTTGGGCGCGGCGACTTGTCGAAGCGGTAGTTGAAGCCCACGCGTGGCTGGACCAGATCGGTGCCGTCGATGGTCTGGGTGTTGTCCAGACCGAAGCCGCCCGACTGGCGCGCGCCGGTCGCAGGATTGCCGGCCACCATCGGCTGGGCCGCGGCGGCGTTGTACAGCGGACGGTTGCCGATATCGTTCCGGTCGTAACGCACGCCGTAGGTCAGGGTCAGCTGGTCGTTGACGGCCCAGGTGTCTTGCAGGAACAGACCGGTGTTCTTGGTCTCGAACTGGGCAATCGCGTCCTGGAGCGACTGGCCAGGCAGCGCGCGCTGCACGCTGTAGCTCAGCGGACGGCCGCGACGGAAGTTCTCGAGCACGGCGGCTTCGACCTGCGCATTGGTGGCGCGGGCGCAGCTCGGCAGGGCGCCGAAGCTGTAGAAGGTAGGATCGGCCGAATCCAGGCAGGCGAAGGTGTATTCGCCGAACACGCCTTGCAGGAAGGCGTTGTAGATCTCGGTCTTGGTGTGGTCGACGCCGAATTTCAGTTCGTGGTCGCCCTTGATCCAGTTGGCGCCGGCATACAGGTCGGTGGTCTTGTTGCCCAGCACGTTGTTGTGACGGCTACGCTCGGTACCGAAGTTCAGGAAGCGGTTGCCGCTGGCCAGGCCGGCCGGTGCGTCTGCCGGCAGCGCGCCGGAGAACTGCAGGGCCATCGACGGGGTGCGGGTCGCATTGACCGGGGCCGAATCGTAATCGCGGGTCGAATACTTGAACTCGGTCGAGAAGTTCGGGGTCCAGTCCGAGAACACCTGGGCGACGACGGTCTCGATTTCCTTGCCCTGGTTGTAGAAGCTCGACGACAGGCCGACGCCGGTGTTCGAGAAGCCCGGGAAGAACGGCTCGCCCTGGGTGGTCTTGGCGTAGCGCAGGTTGGCGCGGTGGTCGTCGGTGATGTTCCAGTCGAACTTCACCATGCGCTCTTTCGAGGTCAGCATGGCGCCGGTCGGGACGGCCGGGGTGCCGATGTCGAGGCCATAGCCCTGGGCGATCTGCTGCGCGCCGGCGATGGACGACTGGGTGATGCCGACGGTGGTGCCGGCGCCGGAGCCGATCGGTCCGAAGTCAGGGCTCGAACGCGAGCTCTCGAAGTTCTCGGCCAGGGCGAAGATGAACAGCTTGTCCTGGATCAGCGGACCCGATGCCCAGATACCCTTGGTGGTTTCCTTCGACTTTGGCGGTTCGCTGTAGGTGTCGGTGACCACGTCATAGCGGTCGCCCGCCATGGTGTCGTTGCGGAAGACGTAGTACACGCCGCCCTTGTAGGTATTGGTACCCGACTTGGTCACGGCGTTGATGTTGGCGCCGGTGTAGCCTTTCTGGGTGACGTCGTAGTTGGCGACGTTGACCTGCACCGACTGGATCGCTTCGATCGAGATCGGCTGGCGCGCGGTCGGGCTGCCGTTCGATTCCAGGCCGAAGGTGTCGTTGATCGCGACGCCGTCGATGGTCATCGAGTTGTAGCGCGAGTTCTGGCCGGCGACCGAGATTTCACCGCGGTCCTTGTCGGTCTGCGACACCCGTGGATCGGCACGGGCGTAATCCTGCAGGTTGCGGTTGATCGACGCCTGGGTCTGCAGCTGGGTGTTGCTGATCGACGTACCCGCGCCCATGTTGTTGCTCGAGAAGATCTCCGAACGGACAGCCGACCCGGCCACGGTCACGGTCTGGATGCCGACGGTGGCGTCGACGGTCGCGGTCTGGGCCAGTTCGACGAAGACGTTGCTACGGGTCTCGGTGACGCCATCCTTGGTGATGGTAATCGTGTAGGGACCACCCACGCGCAGGCCGCGCGCGGTGTAGCGGCCTTCAGCGTCAGTGACGACATTGCTGACAGAACCCGACTCGACGTGCAGGATCTGCACTTGCGCGCCAGCGGCCGGTGCGCCCGCAGCGTTCGAGATACGGCCACCGATGGCCGAAGTGGTGTTCTGTGCGAACGACGGCGACGCCGCCAGTGCAACCGACAAAGCCAGCGCCAACTTGGTGAGCCGGATCTGTTGTTGAGTGATCATTGATTACCCCAAAAAGAACTTCAATTTATTGTTGGACGCCCGGGCGGACGCCCTCCCCTACGTTTTACAGCTTGAAATTTTTGCTTGATGCGCCGGCGCTTCAGCCGACAAGCGGCTGCGATTGTATCGTTACAATGTTTCAACAACGTGACGCGGTGGAGTGATGTAATACAGCGGAATGCCGCCAATATGCATGAGCTTTGAACAAGCCGACAAATTCGTTTTAGCTTAGTTATTTAGAGCTTTTGCGTATAAATCACCGCGCAAGTGTTGTCTGTACGCGACATAATCGGAGCGCTTCCGGCCGAAATATGACAAGGCGGGATTATATGTGCGGCGTTCTCCCACGGAATTTTTTTGATAAAAATTCAGTGGAAGTGCGTAGGGAACGAAGATTTTTGTAGCGAGAAGGCGACATAAGTTAATTTTGAATTAACTTATTACCAGAAAGTCACCAACCAATTATGACAAGGTGGCGGCCCGGCGGGCGCCGGGCCGCGGATGTCACACTTTATTTGACGCGGACGGCTGCAGCGTCCAGCGCCGCGATCTTCGCTTCAAATTCCGTGTAACGTTGATCCAGTTGACGGGTCAGTCGTTGCTTTTCCGCCACGGGCAAGAATGCGTAGCGGATGCTGTTGTACGAGGCCTTCTTCACCTCCGCGTAGCTCGGCTTGAACTGGCTGGCGAACTGCATGTATTCGTGCGACAGCGTGTGGCGGGTCACGCCGGTATCGTCGGTCGAGATCACATAGGGCACGCCGTACTTGCGGTACAGGTTGAGCGGGTGATTCGCGGTCGACACGCCGTTGATGAAGGAATTCGAGGTCAGGTTGATCTCGACCGGAATGTCCTTCTCGCGCATGGTCTTCATGATGCCGATGGCGTTCGCCTCGTGCGCCAGGTCCAGGCCGTGGCCGATGCGCTGGGCGCCCGCCACCGCCAGCGCCTGGTCGATGTGGAACTTCAGGCCTTCCGGCGGCACGTCGCCCAGCGCCAGTTCGCCCGCGTGCATCGCCACGTTCACCTTCGGATAGACCGACTTCAGGAAGCGGAACATCTTCATGTGCAGGGTGTAGTCGCGCATCGAGACGTGGGTGCTTTCCTGACCGACGATGTTCAGGCCGACGATGCGCCCGCCCTTGTCCGCGGCCTTGAAGCTCGACACCATGGCCGAAAACACCTGCGACGGGTTCAGCAGGCGCAGCGTGTAGTTCTGGTAGCGCATGGTGAAGCGCTCGTCGTCGATGCCTTCGGATGCCGCATTGATCTGGGCGACGAAGTCGTCGATGGACTTGTTGAAGGCGGCATCCTTGTCCAGGGCGGCCAGCTTGGCGCGCAGCACCTTGTCCAGCGCCTTGTCGTCGCTCACATCGCGCCAGGCCTGGCTGTCGAAATCCGCATTGGCGATGAACGGCGACAGCAGGAACATCGTTTCGATGTAGCCCACGTTCTCGGCGATCGCGCGCTGCTTGATCTCTTGGAGGCCCTCGCGCAGGTTGTCGTTGGCCACCGGTCCGAAGTAGCCGAAGGTCTGGAAGAAACGCTGGTCCGGCGCCGGCTGCAGGTTGGTGTGGTTATGGAAATCCTTGTTCGACCAGCGCTTGGCAACTTCGCGCCAGGTGTCTTCGTCGGCCCGCACTTCGGCGCCGGAGCGGCAAGTGCGCTGCGCCGCCGGCCGCGCGAGCTCGCGCTCCACCACGGCCTTGTCGGTTTCGATGCGGTAGGTCTGCGTGTTGATGCAGAAGCCCTGCTTGTCGACGAACTCGGTATAGGTCTCGGCATACACCGAACCCGAATAATGGTGGTGCAGGTCGCCGCCCTTCGGCATCTGCGTGAAGAACATCGTCAGCTCGGACAGCTTCGGCTGCTCGCCCGCGATCAGGCCCGCATAGTGGCGGGCGGTGGCCGCTTCATTGGCGTTGGCGGCGGGCTCCCTGGCCCAGGCCGGGGCGCTGGCCACGGCCAGCGCCAGCAGCGCGCTGCCGGTCAATGTCTTGTGCATGATGTGCTTTCTGGATGGAGTTTGAATCGCGCAACTCTAACTGCTTCGTTCACCATTGGCAATATTGCCAGACTCATTTGCCAAATGCGCGTTGATGCACCTTTTGTCCGCCCGAATACGTCGCGGCGATCGTGCGGTCATCGCCCAGCAGCGCCAGCGCGAACAGCAGTTCTTCCAGCGAGTCGCAGTGGCTGGTCCTGCGCGCCAGCAGCGGCGTTGCCTGCGGGTCGAGCACCACGAAGTCGGCTTCCAGGCCAGGCTGGAAGCTGCCGATCGTGTCTTCCAGGCGCATGCTGCGCGCCGCGCCCAGGGTCGCGAGGTAGAACATGCGCAGCGCCGGCAGGTAGCTGCCCTTCAGGCGCGCCACCTTGTAGGCTTCGTTCATGGTCTGCAGCATCGAGAACGAGGTGCCGGCGCCGACGTCGGTGCCCAGCGACAGCAGCGCACGGGCGCTGTCGGCGCGCTCGAAGTCGAACAGGCCGCTGCCCAGGAACAGATTCGAGGTCGGGCACACGGCGGCCGCCGAACCGGTGGCCGCCATGCGCGCGAAGTCTTCGTCGTCGAGCCAGATGCAGTGGCCGAACAATGCGCGCGGACGCATCAGGCCGAAGCGCTCATACACGTCGAGGTAGCTGCGCGCCTGCGGGAACAGCTCGTGCACCCACGCGCACTCGTCCCTGTTTTCCGAGACGTGGGTCTGGATGAAGGTGTCCGGATGGCGCGCCGCCAGCTCGCCGGTCAGGCGCAGCTGGACGTCGGTCGAGGTCGGGGCAAAGCGCGGCGTGATCGCGTACAGCGCACGTCCGCGCTTGTGCCATTTCTGGATCAGCTCTTCGCTTTGTCCCAGGTCGCCCTCGAGGTCGCGCAGGAAGTCCGGGCAGTTGCGGTCCATCAGCACCTTGCCGGCCACCATGCGCAGGTTGCGCGCCTCGCTCGCTTCGAAGAAGGCGTCGACCGATTGCGGATGCACGGTGCAGTACACCACGGCGGTGGTCGTGCCGCAGCGCAGCAGCTCGTCCAGGAAGAACTCGGCGGTCGCGCGCGCATGCGCCGGATCCTCGAAGCGGCGCTCGCTCGGGAAGGTGTAGGTCTCCAGCCATGGCAGCAGGCCGGGCGACGGCGAGGCGATCATGTCGGTCTGCGGGTAATGCAGGTGGGTGTCGATGAAGCCGGGGGCGATCACCTTGCCGCGGTAGTCGACCGGCTCCAGGCCGAGCGGCAAGGTCGGCGCCAGCGCGGCGTAGTCGCCCGCGGCTTTGACGCGGCCATCTTCGACGACCAGCAGGCCGTCTTCATGCCACAGCGCGGCCTGATCGTCGAAGGCCGGGTCGGCGCGAAAGTGCAGCAAGCTCGCACGGTAGGCTTGCACGGAAGGTGATGCGGTGGACATTACGTGGATTCCAGTTGATCTTCAGGGTGGTGGACTGCCTGCCATTGGATGAGCAGCTGGGCCGCGACCGATGCGGCAATCACGGCCGGGGCCTTGCCCTCGATGCCGGGCAGGCCGATCGGACACACCATGTCGTTGATGCGCGCGGCGTCGACGCCGCGCTCTTGCAGGCGCGCCTCGAACTGGCTGCGCTTCGTACTCGATCCTATCAGACCGAACCAATCCCTGCCTGGACGCGACAGGATTGCGTGGCACAGGCGCAGGTCGAGCGCGTGGCTGTGGGTCATGACCAGGAAGCTGGCGCCGGGGGCGGCTCGTTCGACCAGTGCTTCCGGGGTGTCGGTCGCTTCCACCGTCACATTGGCGGGAATGACGGCCGGGAACAGGTCGTCGCGTTCGTCGACCCAGGTGACGCGGCAGGGCAGCGCCGCCAGCGCATTCACGATGGCGGCGCCGACGTGGCCGGCGCCGAACAGAAGCAGGTGGTCGCGCGGGGCGAGGACGGCGTCCAGCAGCCAGCGGCGGCCTCCCTCGCCTTCCACCACGCGTGTGTCGCCCTCGCATGCGACAGTCGGCGTGCCGACTGCGCCGGCAAGATGGCGACCTGCTTCGTCGAGCAAGGTCCATTCGCAGGGGCCGTCGAGTGCCAGCAGGCGCCAGGTATCGAGCTTGCGGCGCGCACGCAGGATGTCGATCTGCCCGGGTTCCGCGCGTTCGAACGCGAGCCAGGCCACGCCGCCGCAGCACTGGCCCAGGCGCGGCCCCAGCGCGAAGCGCTCGAAGCGGCGCGCCTCGCCCAGCTGCAGCATGGCGCGTGCAATGTCCAGGGCGCGGTGCTCGAGGTGGCCGCCGCCGATGGTGCCGTCGAAATCCCCGGCGCGCACCAGCATCCTGGCGCCCGGTTCACGCGGCGCCGAGCCTTTCACGGCCGCCACCGTGACCAGCACTGCGGCCGTGCCGCCCTGCGCGTCGAGCCAGTCGTTCATGCGCGCGCCGCCTCGACGAAGGCAATCGCGTCCAGGATGGCCTCGGACGTCGCCGGCGCGTTCAAAGGTGGATTGACCTGGTGCCCGCCCACGCTCGAGATGGCGTCGCGGATCGCGAAGAAGACCGAGAACGGCAGCAGCAGCGGCGGCTCGCCGACCGCCTTCGAGCGGTGGATGCTGTCCTCGACGTTGGCGTTGTCGAACAGGCGCACGCGGAAGTCTTCGGGACAATCCGAGACGGCGGGAATCTTGTAGGTCGACGGCGCATGCGTCATCAGCTTGCCGGCCGGGTTCCACCACAATTCTTCGGTCGTCAGCCAGCCCATGCCCTGGATGAAGGCGCCTTCCACCTGGCCGATGTCGATCGCCGGATTGAGCGAGCGGCCGGCGTCGTACAGCGCATCCACGCGCAGCAGCTTCCATTCGCCGGTGAGCGTGTCGACCACCACTTCGGACACCGCCGCGCCATAGGCGAAGTAGGAGAACGGGCGGCCGGTCATCGTCTTCGGGTCCCAGTGCAGGCCAGGCGTGGCATAGAAGCCGTCGGACCACAGCTGCACCCGCGCCAGGTAGGCTTTCGCCACCAGTTCCTCGAACGGCAGCGCCATGCCGGCGACGAACACGGTGCCGGCGGCGAAGCGCACCTCGCTGGCGTCGCCGCCGTATTGCGCCGCCGCGAAGTCGGCCAGGCGCGCGCGGATCTTGCGCGCCGCATCCTGGGCCGCCTTGCCGTTCAGGTCGGCGCCGGTGGACGCCGCCGTGGCCGAGGTGTTGGACACCTTGGACGTATTGGTGGCGGTGGCGCGCACCCGGCCCAGTTCCACGCCCAGCTCGTGCGCCACCACCTGCATCACCTTGGTGTTGATGCCCTGCCCCATCTCGGTGCCGCCATGGTTGACCAGGATGGAACCGTCGACGTAGACGTGCACCAGCGCGCCGGCCTGGTTCAGGTGGGTGACGTTGAAGGCGATGCCGAACTTGAGCGGCGTAAGCGCCAGGCCTTTTTTCAATACCGGGCTGGCACGGTTGTACTCGCCGATCGCGGCGCGCCGGGCGCGGTAGTCGCTGTCGGCTTCGAGCTCGGCCACCAGCTCGTGGATCACGTTGTCGACGATCTCCTGGCCGAACGGCGTGACGTTGCGCTCTGCCTTGCCATAGAAGTTCAGGCGCCGAATGTCGAGCGCATCGCGGCCGAGATTGCGCGCGATCTCGTCGATCACGTACTCGATGGCGATCGCGCCCTGCGGTCCGCCGAAGCCGCGGAAAGCCGTGTTCGACTGGGTATTGGTCTTGCCGCAGGCGGCGCGGATCTCGACGTCGGACAGGTAATAGGCGTTGTCGAAGTGGCAGACCGCGCGCGTTGCCACGGGACCCGACAGGTCGGCCGAGTAGCCGGCGCGCGTGACCATGTCGACCTTCGCCGCCAGGATGCGGCCTTCCTCATCGTAGCCGACTTCGTATTCGTAGTGGAAGCAGTGGCGCTTGCCCGTGACCAGCATGTCGTCGTCGCGGTCGGCGCGCAGCTTGACCGGGCGGCCCGTGCGCACGGCGGCGATGGACGCCGCCGCGGCCCACAGCGCCGACTGCGATTCCTTGCCGCCAAAGCCGCCGCCCATGCGGCGGCACTCGACCGTTACGTGGTGCGAGTGCAGGCCCAGCGCATGCGCCACCACGTGCTGCATCTCGCTCGGGTGCTGGGTCGAGCAATGCACGTGCATGGCGCGGTCTTCGCCGGGAATCGCATACGCGATCTGCCCTTCGAGATAGAACTGTTCCTGGCCGCCCACGTACAGCTCGCCCTTCGCGGTGTGCGGTGCGCGCGCGAACGCCTGCGCCGCATCGCCGCGAGCCAGGCGCATCGGCGGCAGCACATACGATTGTGCGGCGCGCGCCGCCTGCGGCGTCAGGATGGCCGGCAGGTCGTCGTAGTCGACCACGGCCAGGCGCGCCGCGCGGCGTGCGTTGTCATGGCTGTCGGCGACCACGATGAAGATCGGCTGGCCCACGTACTGGACCAGGCCATCGGCCAGGATCGGATCGTCGTGGACGATCGGTCCGCAGTCGTTCAGGCCGGGGATATCGCTGGCGGTGAGCACGGCGACCACGCCGCGGCTGGCGCGGACCGGCGCCAGGTCGATCGCGGTGATGCGCGCATGCGCGCGCGCCGACAGGCCGAGGGCGGCGTGCAGGGTGCCGGCCAGCTCAAGGATGTCGTCGGTATAAGTGGCCATGCCGCGCACGTGCAGCTCGGCGGATTCGTGCTTGCGTGCGCGGCCGACTTCGGCCCAGGCGTCCATCTGTTTCATTCCGGCCTCCTTACAGGCTCGCAAAGGCGTTGACGGCGCTGGCCGGCAGCGGATTGTCCAGGCGCGTCTCCAGCCAGAAGCGGTGCAGCAGGTTTTGCGCGGTACGCATCCGGTAGCTGCTGGAAGCGCGCGCGTCGCTCAGCGGCGCGTAGTCGCTGGCCAGCGCCGCCATCGCCGCACGCAGCGTGGCCTCGTTCCAGGGCTTGCCCAGCAATGCCGTCTCTGCCTGCGCCGCGCGCTTCGGCGTGGCGGCCATGCCGCCGAAGGCGATGCGCGCGTCGGCGATCGTGTCGCCGTCGAGCGTCACGGCAAAGGCGGCGCACACGGCCGAAATGTCCTGATCGACGCGCTTGGCCAGTTTATAGGTACGGAAGCGCAGCCCGCCGGCCGGCAGCGGCACCCGCACGGCCTGCACGAACTCGCCCGCGCGCAGGTCTTTCTGCTGGTAGCCCAGATAAAAATCTTCCAGCGCCAGCACACGCGTGCCCTCGCTACCCCGCAAGACCACCTGGCTGCCCAGCGCGATCAGCCACGGCATCGAATCGCCGATCGGCGAACCATTGGCGACGTTGCCGCCCAAGGTGCCGGCGTTGCGGATCGGGAGCGATGCAAAGCGCTGCCACAGTTCGGACAGTTCGGCCGGATAGCGTTCGCACAGCGCCGCATAGGCGCCCTGCAGCGATACGCCGGCGCCGATTTCCAGCATGCCGGCATCCATACGCACGGTCTTGAGCGCCTCGACCTGGCCCAGGTAGATGACGTCGTCCAGCGTGCGCAGCTGCTTGGTGACCCACAGGCCGACGTCGGTCGAACCGGCCAGCAGCACGGCCTCCGGATGCTCGGCGCGCAAGGCCACCAGCTCGTCCAGCGTGCGCGGCACGTGGAAGCGCTGGCCGTGGGCCGTGTAGCTGAAAGCCCGGCTGCGCTGCAGGCCACGCAGGCGCTCCGCCAACGCCGCCTTGTCGAAGGCGACCGGCGGAAGTTCGACCATGCGGCGCGCGGCGTCGATGATCGGGCGGTAGCCGGTGCAGCGGCACAGGTTGCCGGACAGCGCATCGTCGATCTCGCAGCGCGCCGGCGCGCGGCCTTCCTGCTTGAGGTACATGCCCCACAGCGACATGGCGAAGCCCGGCGTGCAGAAGCCGCACTGGGAACCGTGGCACTCGACCAGCGCCTGCTGCACTGGATGCAGCGCGCCGTCGGCCCCGACCAGGTCTTCGACCGTGAACAAGGCCTTGCCGTCCAGCGTGGGCGTGAACTGGATACAGGCATTGACGGCCTTGAGCGCCACCTCGCCGTTTTCCAGGGAACCGACCACCACCGTGCAGGCGCCGCAGTCGCCTTCGGCGCAGCCTTCCTTGGTGCCCGTGCAGCGCAAGTCCTCCCGCAGCTGCTGCAGGATGGTTTGCATCGGCGGCGCCTCGCGCAGTTCGCGCACTTCGCCACGGAAGAGGAATCGGATCGGTTCTGACATGCCTGTCTCGGAGTGAAACTTTACTGTTCGCCAAGGGCGGAAGGCTACCATCCAGCGGCCGCCCTCATATCCTCACATTCTGATATCCATTATCATCAATTACGCATATCACGGGCGCGCGCGTTCGCACGTCATTCCACGTAAGGATGCACCGTTTTCCAGTGGTTGGCGATATCGATGCGGCGCGTCACCCACACGCGCTCATGCCGCATCACGTAGTCGAGGAAGCGCGCCAGCGCCGCCGTCCGCCCAGGCCGCCCGGCCAGGCGGCAGTGCAGGCCGACCGACAGCATCTTGGGCCGGTCCAGGCCGGCGGGGTCGCCTTCGGCGTAGAGCACGTCGAAGGCATCCTTCAGGTGGTCGAAGAACTGGGTTCCGGTATTGAAGCCCTGGGCGGTGGCGAAACGCATGTCGTTGGTGTCGAGCGTGTACGGCACCACCAGGTGCGGCGTGCCGCCGACCCGCTGCCAGAACGGCAGGTCGTCGCCATAGTGGTCGGCGTCGTAGACGAACCCGCCATGCTCGACCACCAGCCGGCGCGTATTGGGCGAGTCGCGTCCCGTGTACCAGCCCAGCGGCGCGGCGCCGGTCAGGGACCGGATGATCTCGACGGCCTGTTTCACGTGCGCGCGCTCCGTCTCCTCGTCGACGCCCTGGTACGAGATCCAGCGCAGGCCGTGGCAGGCGATCTCGTGCCCCAGTTCGCGGAAGGCTGCGACGGCTTCGGGATGGCGCTCGAGCGCCTGCGCCACGCCGAACACCGTCAGGGGCAGGCGGCGCTCCTCGAACAGGCGCAGCAGTCGCCACAGGCCGGCGCGCGAACCGTATTCGTAGAGCGACTCCATGCTCATGTGGCGCGCCGGGAAGGCGCTGGCGCCGACGATCTCGGACAGGAAGGTCTCCGAGGCCGGGTCGCCATGCAGCACGCAGTTCTCGGCGCCCTCCTCGTAGTTCAGGACGAACTGCAGGGCGATGCGCGCACCGCCGGGCCAGCGCGCATGCGGGGGATGGCGGCCGTAGCCGGCCAGGTCGCGCGGATAGGAATCAGCCATGGCGTCCCTCGACAAGGAAGAATACGTCCGATCATATATTGCAACGACCACAACAGTATATGACCGGACGCATACGCCGGCTCATTGCGCAGATATAGGCCTCAGGCGCGCAAGGCCGCGACCAGGCGATCGACCTGTTCCTCTTGCGTGAAGATCGCCGGCGTCACCCGCACGCAGGCGCCCGACGCCAACCCATCGCGCATGACGGCGAACACGCCATGCTCCTGCAGCAGCCGTTTCGACAGCGCGACATTGTCGGCCACCGAAGTCTTGCCGCGCAGGCGGAACGACGCGATGGCGCTGGTCAGGCGCTGGTCCGGTGAGGCCAGCACCTCGACGCCGGCGATCCCGCGCGCCGCCTCCACCCAGCGGTTGCGCAGGTAGTGCAGGCGCGCCTCCTTGTTGGCCACGCCGATCCGCGCGTGGATATCCAGGGCCAGCGGCAAGGCCAGGTAGGCAGCGAAATTGACGGTGCCGGTATGCACCCGGGTGCGGATGTCATCGCCCTCCTTCTCGCCCATATAGGGATCGATGTCGGCCACCCGGCCGCGCCGGATGTAGATCGCGCCGACGCCCACCGGCGCCCCGATCCACTTGTGCAGATTGATGCCGGCGTAGTCGCAATCCAGGTCAGGGATGCGCATGTCGAGCTGGCCGAAGCCGTGCGCCGTGTCGACAATGACGCCGATGCCGCGCTCGCGCGCCATGCGCGTGATCTCGGCCACCGGCATCACCATGCCGTTGCGGTGGTTGACGTGGGTGAGCAGCATCAGCCTGAGCTTCGGATGGCGCTCCATCGCCTGCGCATAGCAGTCGATCAGCGACCCGACGGTCGCGCTGGCGGCGTCCGGCGCCGCGATCTGCACCACCTCGACGCCGCGCCGTTGCCTGAGCCAGCCCATGGTCGTGATCATATTGTCGTAGTCGACGTCGGCGCACAGCACGGTGTCGCCCGGCCGTAGCCGGTTATAGCCGCCGATCAGCGCCTGCAGCGCCTCGGTGGCGCCGCGCGTCAGCACGATCTCGTCGCGCTCCACGCCCAGCGCCCGGGCGACCGCGGCGCGCGCCGCCTCGTACTCGGGCGGAAAGCGCAGGCGGCCGTAATACGCATTGCCGCGGTTGACCTCGGCCACGTGACGCTGGTAGGCCGCGACCACGGGCCGCGCCATCGAGCCCCAGTAGCCGTTGTCGAGCATCGCCACCTCGTCGGTGACGTCGTAATGCGCGGCGACGCGGCGCCAGTAGGCGTTGTCGCGCGCCAGCGCCGATGGGGCCAGCGCCGGCGGAGCCAGGTCGGGCAAGGCCGCCGCCGCTGCCGCTCCTCCGGCCGGCGCCAGCGACGTCGCCAGGCCAGCCCGCAGCCAGGCCCGCCGCTGCAGGTCGGGCCGGCTCAAAACTTCACCGTGTAGTCGACGTACAGGTTGCGGCCATCGGTGTCGTACGGCGCGTTGCGCGAGTAGATCAGGCCGCGGCTGGCCTGGAACACCGCTTCGTCGGGATACTTGTCGAACACGTTGTCGACGCCGAAGCGCAAGGTCTGCTTCGGCGTCACCTTGTAGCTCAGCGCCGCGTCGAAGAAGCGCATGGCGCCGAAGCGCTGGAAGATGTCGCCCGTCGCATTGCCGGTGCTGTCGGTCCAGGCGCCGTAGTGGCGCATGCGTCCGAGCGCGCTCCAGGCGCCGCGCTCGTAGGCCGCGCTGACGGTGGCTTTCTGGCGCGGCAGGCGGTCTTCGAAGATCGTGCGCTGGGTCAGGTTGGAAGCGACTGCGGTGCTGCCGTCGTCGACCTTGGTCTTGTTGTAGTTGTAGGCCAGGGTCAGGTTCAGCCGGCCGTCGGCGACGCGGCTCAGGTGATTGGCGACGACATCGATGCCCTGGGTGGTGGTGTCGAAGTCGTTGGTGAAGTAGTTGACCGAGGTATAGCGCAGCGGGTTGGGCATCCCGGACGGCACCGCGAACGAGGCGGACGTGCTGAAGCGGTCGCGCAGCTTGATCCGGTACAGGTCGACCGATCCCGACAGGCCCATGGCGCCCTTCCAGGTCAGGCCCAGCGACAGGTTGTCCGATTCCTCGGGCGTCAGCGGCTTGGCGCCGAGCGCCACGGCGATCGGGTCGCTCGTCGACAGACGACCGCTGGTGAACACCAGCAGGGTGCGGGTGTCCAGGCCCTGGCTGGTACTGCTGGTGTTCAGCTGGCCCGGGGTCGGCGCGCGGAAGCCCGTCGAGAACGAGCCACGCACGGCGACGTCGGGCGTGACTTCGTAGCGCGCCGACAGCTTGCCGTTGACGCTGTCGCCGAATTCCGAAAAGTCTTCGTAGCGCAGCGCGGCGCCGACCGAGAAGCGCTCGCTCAGCGGCGCCTCGACGTCGACGTAGGCAGCGTAGCTGTCCTGGTCCCAGCGGCCGGCCTGGCGGTCAGAAAAGCCCGGCGCGCCGTTGGCGCTCGGGTCGAGTCCGAAGGCCGCGCCGGGACCGACCGCATACGAGGCCGCCTCGCCGGCGCGCACGCCATAGCGTTCGTTGCGGTACTCGAGGCCGAAGCCGACGTTGACCGGCCGCGCCAGCGCGGCCACGCTCCACTCGTAGTTGAAGTTGGCGTTGACCAGCTTTTCTTCCTGGGTCAGGCGGCCCAGGTCGAAGGCGGTCGGACTGGTCGGCCCGAGCGAGGCGTTGATCGAGTTGTGCAGGCCGTAGTCGATGCGGTTGCGGCCGTACGAGGCGCTCAGGTCCCAGCCCAGCGCCTCGGTGAAGCGGCCGCGCACGCCGGCCAGCACCTGCAGGTCGTCCTGCTCGTTCGTGTATTGCGGACTGAAGCCGGTCGGGTAGATGCTGCGCACGTCCCAGCCGGGGAAGGCCTGGGTCTTGTTGTACACGCTGCCGCTGGTATCGGGATTGCGCCAGTTGAAGTCGGACACGCCTTCGCTGCGGCCGAACAGGCCGTAGCTGTAGGCTTCAAGCTCGCCGCCAAGGCCCACGCTGGCGTTGTAGCCGATGCGCTGGCTTTCCAGCTCGGGCTGGCCCCAGCGCTGGACCGGGTTCGGTACCTGCAGCTCGGGGTGGGCCGCCTGGAAGTCGATCGCGTCCTGGCGCTGGCGGGTGCGCGAGGTCGGGTCGGCGTCCGCCGCTTCGGCGAACAGAATGATGCGGCCGGATTCGCCGAACCTGAAGCCATACCTGGCGCGCACGGTATTCGTCTTGCCGTCGTTTTCGCCGTACTGCGAATGCTGGGCATTGATCTCGCCGCCTGCCGTATCGTCGAGGATGATGTTGATCACGCCGGCGATCGCGTCGGAACCATACTGGGCCGAGGCGCCGTCGCGCAGCACCTCGATGCGCTTGATGGCGCTGGTCGGGATCTGCGCCATGTCGGCCGCCTGCGAGCCGCGCGCGCCGAGGAAGGCGCTGCGGTGGAAGCGTTTGCCATTGACCAGCACCAGGGTCTGGTCCGGCGACAGGCCGCGCAGGGTGGCGGGCCGCACGAAGACCTGGCCATCGGCCATCGGCAGGCGCTGCACCACATAGGACGGCACCAGCTGGGCCAGCACGTCGTTCAGGTCGTCCGACTCGACGGCCGCGATCTCTTCGCGGCTGAAGACGTCGACCGGCGCCAGGGTATCGAACTGGGTGCGGTTGCTGGCGCGGGTGCCGGTGACGATCACCGCTTGCGGCTGGGCGGCGGCGATGGAGAGCTCCGGCGCCGGAGAGGTGGAGGAATTCTGGGCATGCACACCAACCAGTGCATGGGTGACGCACAGCGCGGCGGCGCTGGCGATCTGGTGTCGTTTGATGATCATTGCGGTCTTCAGGTTGGATGAAAAGGCTGCTCACTTCCGCTACCTCTGGTGCGGAAGTTGGCAAGCCGACAGCCTAAAGACGCAATATTTCGTGAGTATGAAGCGAGCCGCCGCATCACGAAATCACGCGGGCGTTCTCGCACGCGCTCTGGATCAGAACGTATGCTTCAGATTGACCGACACCCTGCGCGGTTCGCCATACGGCGAGTGGTTCAACAGATACAGGCTGCGATAGCTGCGGTCGGTCAGGTTGCTGACGGCCAGCAGGGCCTGCGTCTGGCGCGAGATCTGGTATTTGGCATTGATTCCCAGCAGTACCAGGGTGCCCTGGCGTATCGTCCACGCAGCGGCGCCGGTGCCGCCGGTGCGGCGGATCTTGCTGCTGCCCGCCAGGTTGCCGCCGAACGACCAAGCGCTGTCGGGAACCTGGTAGTTGGCGGCCAGGCGCACGTTGTGCTGCGGCTGCTCGGGGCCGAAGCGCTGGCCGCGCTGGGGACCGGCCCTGTATTCGGCATCGACATAGGTGTAGCCGGCGGCGACGTTCAGGTGCTTGCCGATCTTGCCGTTGGCGCCCAGGTCGACGCCCTGGCTGACCACTTCGCCGGCGGCGGTGTAGCAGACGCCGCCACACGCATTGCCCGGATCGTTCGGGATCGAATCGTCGCGCACCGACAGGTTCGACTGCTCCAGGCGGAACACGGCGGCCGACACGTTCAGGCGCTTGTCCAGCAGTTCGCCCTTGATGCCCAGCTCGTAGTTGGCGCCGACCACCGGATCGAGCACGCTGCCGTCGATGCTGCGGTTGGTCTGCGGATTGAAGATATCCGAGTAGCTCATGTACGCGGAATACTGCGCGTCCAGGTCATAGACCAGCCCCGCATACGGTGTGATTTCTCCCGACTCCTTCGGCGCCACCCTGCCCGTCACGTAGTTTTCCGCCTTGTAGTCGCTGCTGCGCACGCCCGTGATCAGCTTGAGCGAATCGGCCAGGTTCCAGCGCGCCACGCCGTACAGGCCGAGATTGGTCGTTTTCGATTTCGAGCGGGTAGAAACGCCATTTCCCACCGGGCCGAAACCGGTGGGGTCGAAGCTGTAGATATTGATGGGGATGCCCGCGGTGGAGCCGGTGCCCGTGGCTTCGTCGCGATAGACGGCGCCGTTCACGCCCAGCACCAGCTCGTGCTTGCGGCCCAGGACGGCGAACGGGCCGGACGCATACACGTCCGCCGTATCGACGTGCATGACCGAGGTGCTCTCGCGGATGCGGCTGATCGACAGGCCGGCGCCGGTCGCCGCGTTCAGGCTGCCGGCGAAGCTGTTGAAGTTGGCGATATTGTTCAGCATCTTCTGCCAGGAATAGCTGGCCTTGAGCTGCCACTCGTTCCCGAGCCGCTGCGTCAGGAAGGCACTGTAGATCGTGTAGTCGCGGACCAGCCGATAGTTGACGTCGCCCCAGAACTTCGAGCGGGGCAGGCCCAGGTCGCTGCCGTCGGCCGCGTAGGGCGCGCCGTAATGGTTGAGGCTATCGTCTTCCTGGTACTGGACGCTGGCGCTCAAGGTCGTGCCCGGCGCCAGGTCGGCTTCGACGATGGCGTAGACCGCGTTGCGGTCGCGGTTCACGTAATCGGTGAACGAATCGGTTTCGTCGTGCAGGGCCACCGCGCGGCCGCGCACCTTGCCCGACGCCGTCAGCGGCGTGGACACGTCGCCCACCACGCGGCGTGCATTCCACGACCCCAGTTGCACCTCGGCCTGGGCCTGGAAGCCGTCGGTGGGCCGCTTGCGCACCGTGTTCACGGTGCCGCCGGGGGTGCCGGCGCCGCTCAGCAGGCCGGCCGCGCCCTGCAGCACTTCGATCCGGTCCACGAAGGCATTGTCGAACTTCGGCGAGCGGTTACCGCTGTTGATGCCGGCCGGCGTGGCCAGGCCGTCGACTTGCGCCTGCAGGGTGAACCCGCGGCTGTAATAGGTGCCGCCGGCCGTGCCCTGCTCTTGCGAGAAGATCCCGCTGACCGTCTTGAGCGCGTCGTCCAGCGAGGTCAGTCCCGCATCGTCCAGTTGCTGGCGCGTGATGGTGGTGATGGTCTGCGGCGTTTCGCGCGCGGACAGCGTGAGCCTGGTCGCAGTGTTGTTGTAGCGGGCCTGGTAGGACCCCGACATTTCGGTGGTGCCGTCGCGCATGGCGGCGCCGACGATCGTCACTTCCTGCGGCGTCATGGCGGGCGCCGGGCTGGCTGCATTCACCGCAGTGGCCGGGCTGGCCGGCGTTGCCGCCGCCGCCCGCAAGACGAAGATGCCGCTGGCCCGCTCGACCGCTTCCAGGCCGGTGCCGGCCAGCAGCTCGCGCAAGCCTGCCGCTGCGGGATAGCTGCCTTGCAGGCCGCCGGTGTGCTTGCCGGCCACCAGCTCGGGTACGAAGGACACGGTCACCTTCGCCTCGGCGGCGAAACGCGACAGCGCAGGCTGCAGGGGGCCGGCGGCGACGCTGTAGGCGCGGGCCTGGGCATGCTCCTGGCCTGGCGCGGCGGCAAGCGCCTGCGGCAGGGGCGCAGCCATGCAGGCCAATGCCAGGCAAGCCTGGCCGACGGCGCGAGCGAGGGTTGTGCGCTTGGTGCGCGGCGACGGGGAAGTACGGAAAAACATGAAGGTCCTTGATGACGGTGTCGATACAGGCAATGACACGCCATCGGCGAAAAGCGGCCAATCTTTTTAAAAAAATTCAGGCGGAAACGATCGTCGCCAGGTAACCCGTGTGATAGACAATCCTGACGGGCAGCGTGGCGGCCACGGCGCGCAGGACCTGGTCGGTGTCGTCGAGCTGGAAGCTGCCGGAAATGCGCAGCCCGGCCACGGCCGGATCGCAGCGCAGCCAGCCGCGCCGGTGACGCCCCAGCTCGGCCGCGAAGGCCGCCAGCGTCTGGTTGTCGGCGTGCAGGATGCCGTCCACCCAATCGGCACGGTGCGCTGCCAGCGCTTCGGTGCCGGCCGGCCGCGGGGAGAAAAACGCAGCTGTTCGTTGGCGGCCACGACGCGCTGGCCTGCTGCGCCGACCGTCACCTCGACCGCGCCCTCGAAGACGCCGACTTCGCTCCAGTCCGAACCGCATCGGACGCAAAAGCGCGTGCCGATGGCGCGGATCAGCCCATCGGCCGTCCGCACGCGGAACGGTCGTGGGGCCGCCCTGGCGTCAGGCGCCGTCTGGATCACCAGTTCACCTTCGTGCAGCAGCACCAGGCGCTGTGTGTCGTCGACCACGACATCGAACGCGGTGCCGGTATTCATCTGCACCCGGCTGCCGTCGGCCAGTTGCACGCTGCGGCGTTCGCCGGTCGCGGTGCGGTACGCCGCTCCCCATGCGGCGACCGGCAAGTGCTGGTACGCCAGGATGCCTGCCGGCGCGGCCGTCAGCAGCACGGCGAGCGTCTTGACGGCCTGGCGGCGCTGGCGCGCTGCCGGCCGGCCCAGGGCGGCCTTGCCCAGTTCGGCCGGCATGACGGTGAATTTCTTGTTGAATTGCTGTGCGCGCTGCCAGGCCAGCTCGTGCTGGGCATGGCTGGCGCGCCATGCCAGGCAGGCGCGCCGCTCGGCGTCATCCGGTTCGGCCGCAGGATGCAGGCGCATCAGCCAGTGCGCGGCTTCGCGCGCAACCCTCGGGTCGAGCGGCTCATCCTGCGCGGCCGGCGTCACGCGTGCGGCGCCAGGCATCGTTCGTAGGCCAGCGCCATGTAGCGGCGCACGCTGCGCGCCGCGATCCCGTACTGCAGCGCGATCTCGTTATACGTCAGGCCGTCCAGCTGCGCCGCCAGGAAAACGGTGCGCGCCTTGTGCGGCAAGCTGTCGAGCAGCGCGTCGATTTCGTTGAGCGTCTCGAGAATGATGAGCCGCTGCTCCGGCGCCGGCGCCACGCTTTCGGGCAGCTGGCGCAAGGCGTCGGCATAGGCCTGCTCCAGCGACTGGCGCCGGTAATGGTTGCTGAGGACGCGCGTCGCGACCGTGGTCAGGTAGGCGCGCGGCTCACGCAGTTGCGCCGCCGCGTCGTCTTTCCCCTTGAACGCCGTGACGATGCGGATGAAGGTGTCCTGCGCCAGGTCCGCCGCATTGTGCGCGCAGCCGAGCTTCTTGCGCAGCCAGCCGTGCAGCCAGCCATTGTGTTCGCTGTACAGCGCGGTAATGGGATCGGTGGGACTGGAAACGCGCACAGCGGGCTCCGGAAGTGCATGCGAAAAATGGTCAAGTTGGCTGGCGAATGACGCAGCCCCTACTTGAGAATGATTCTCATTCTTGCATTTTTCCTTATAGCAGTCAATCGCACGGGCTATCATTCATCGTCGACACAGCAAATGCAGGAGGCAAGATGGGAAAACTGACCACCCACGTACTCGACACCGCCCACGGCTGCCCTGGCGCCGGCGTCCGGGTCGAGCTGTATGCGATCGGCGCCGACGGTCGCACGCTGCTCACGAGCGCGCATACCAATGACGACGGCCGCTGTGACAGTCCGCTGCTGGAAGCGTCTACGCTCCAGGCCGGCCAGTACGAGCTGGTCTTCCACGCCGGCGACTACTACGCCGCGCGCGGCGTCGACCTGCCCTCGCCGCGCTTCCTGGACCGCATCGCGCTCGGCTTCGGCATCGCCGACGCCAGCCAGAACTACCACGTGCCGCTGGTGATGACGCCATGGTCCTATTCCACCTATCGCGGCAGCTAAGCTAAAACTTTCGGGCGTCATTCCTCGTTGATCGGAAGTAAGATAGCGAACAAGACAAGCGATTCCGAGGATACCCCCGCCATGCACCAGCCCACGCCCGCCCCCGACGACGAGATCGCCCCGAGCTGGCTCGGCCCCGTGCGCATCGGGATCGGCCTGGCCCAGGGCCTGCTGCTCTACCTGCTGTACACGGCGGCGCAGGACAAATCCTGGCCGGCCACCATGCCCCTGCTGTTCGCGCCGCTGGTCATGCTCGGCGTGCTGCTGCCGGTGATCCTGATCAGCGCCCTGGGCCAGATGACGCGGCGCCAACTGCTGCCCTGGGCGGCGGGCGCGGCCGCGCTGATCGCGCTGCTGGCCGGCTACGACCTCTGGCGTCGCACCGGCGTGCCAGGCTGGGACAGTGGCAAGCCATCCGGCGTGCTGGCCGTGTGCCTGGCGGCCGGCTTCTTCATCGCCCATGCGCTGGTGCTGGCGGGCAGCCGCGAACGGCGCCGCATCGCCTCGTACGCCACCTATTTCGAAGTCGCCTGGAAACTCAACCTGCAGATCCTGTTCTGCCTGCTGTTCGTGGGCGCCACCTGGCTGGTGCTGCAACTGGGCGCGGCCCTGTTCAACCTGGTCAAGCTCGATTTCCTGCAGGAGACCATCGGCGAACCCTGGTTCTTCATTCCGGTGACCGCCTTCGCATTCTCGGTGGCGATGCACCTGACCGACGTCAAGCCCGCCATCGTGCGCGGCATCCGCAATCTGCTGCACGTGCTGCTGTCGTGGATCTTGCCTGTGCTGACCCTGCTGGTGGGCGGCTTCCTGGCCAGCCTGCCCTTTACCGGTCTCGATCCGCTGTGGGCCACCCGCAGCGCCGCCGGCATGCTGCTCAGCGCGGCGGCGGCCTTCGTGGTGCTGATCAATGCCGCCTACCAGGACGGCGCCGAGCGGCCCGCGCGCGTGGTCGCGCTGTCGGCCCGCATCGCCAGCCTGCTGCTGGTGCCGCTGACCCTGCTCGCGGCCTATGCCCTGGCGCTGCGCGTGATGGACCACGGCTGGTCAAGCGACCGCGTGATCGCCGCCGCCTGCCTGCTGGTCGCGGCCTGCTACGCCGGCGGCTACGCGGCCGCGGCGCTGCGGCGCGGCTGGCTGCGCACCCTGGCCGGGGTGAATATCGCCGCCGCCTTCGTGGTGCTGGGCGTGTTGCTGCTGCTGCTCTCGCCGGTGGCCGATCCGGGCCGGGTCTCGGTCGACAGCCAGATGGCGCGCCTGGCCGCCGGCCAGATCAAGCTGCCGCAACTGGACGTCGTCTACCTGTACCACCACGGCGCGCGCTACGGCCGCGCCGCGATCGTGCAGCTTGAACGATCCGCCACCGGCGCCGACGCGGGCTGGCTGCGGGTGGAACTGGAGCGCCTGCGCCAGTCGCAGGAGCCCGGCACGCCGGTCCAGTCCGTGAAGCTGGCCGACAATCTGCGCGTGTGGCCGGCCGGCACGCCGCTGCCCGCCGGCTTCGCCGAGTTCGACTGGTCGAAGAGCAAGAGCCAGCCTTCCCTGCCCTACTGCCTGAAGCGCCAGGGCGCCATCTGCGACGCCTTCGTGATCGACCTCGGCGGCGATGCGCGGCCGGAGGTGGTGCTGGTCGGCGCCGCCAGCCACGGCAGCGCCGTGCTGCGCCAGGGCGACGGCGGCGCCTGGGAATACGCCGGCCGCCTGCCGCCTGACCTTGCCGACTGCGCCCCCGTGATCCAGGCCATGCGCGCCGGCAAGCTGCGGGCGGCCGCGCCGCCCATTGCCGACCTCGAGATCGACGGCCAACGCATTGCGGTCAGCCCCCGCTTCGAGCAGTTCAGGTGTAGGGCGACGCCCGCGCCAGGCGAAGAGGACGCGCCGCGCTGAGGAAAATCGCTATGCTTGGATGTCCATAAGACATTCTTGGAGCGAGCAGGATGGCATTGCACATCGTCCATTTCATCGGCCCGATCAACCACAACTCCGCCTGCACGGTGCGCAACTGCTGCCTGGAGGCGTTGCAGAAAGGCGCGACCGAGATCGCGCTGCATATGTCGACGGAAGGCGGCAATATGACGGCCGGCTTCGCGCTCTACTTTTTCCTGAAGTCCCTGCCGATCCCGCTCACCACCCACAATATCGGCAGCGTCGAATCGGTCGGCGTGGTGATCTTTTTGGCGGGCCAGAAGCGCTATGCCTGTCCCGGCACGCGCTTTTTGATCCACCCGCTGCACTGGGGTTTCGGCAACCTGGTGGCGGCCGATCATGCGCGCGTGTCGGAGTGGCGCGAGTGCCTGGATTTCGACGCCGACCGCTATGCCAGCATCTTCCGCGAGACCACCCGCGAAGCCGGCCATGAAACCGACATCCGCCAGCATCTGACGGGGCATGCGCGCATCTATACCGCCGAGGAGGCGGTCGGCGCCGGCATCGTCCATGAAGCGGTGCAGGCCAGGTTGCCGACGGCGGGACCGACCTGCCACTGGTGGAACTGAGTGTGTCACTCCAGCCACATCTGTTGGCAATTTGACGATAAATCTCGTCAATTGTAATAAAACTGTTGCTGAGCAAATTAGCTGCTGGATAGAATCACTGCCGTCACTGACGGGCGCCCCTGCTGCTGCCCTTGCCAGCGCCCTCTTATCCAGCAGCCCACGACACATTCGCAGTACCTCACATGAAGAAGAACATCCGCGCCGCCCTGTTGGCGCTCTCCCTGCTCGCGCCTGCGGTTTACGCCCAGGACGGTATCGACACCAGGCCCGATCCACGCGCCGACTACACCGTCAACAACTGGCAGTCGCTGACCGCCCGCGACGTGGCGCGTCAAGACGCAAAAGAACAACGCAGCGCCGAGCCGAACGGGACCTGCGCACAGTTCCGTATTTCGGACGACATGAACGCGCGCGCCGGCCGCGTCGGCCTGTCGGCATTCATGGCGACGAGCCACCGCAATCCGGGCGACGCCAATACGCTCCAGCGTCCGATGGCCATCGTCCGCGCGGCCGACCAGGCCTACGCGGAAGCGCCGTAACAGCAGGCTGTTCGGGCGCTCTGATCGAACCGACCACGGCCGTGAAATCTTTGCCAAGACTGTTTCATCGCGCTTAACACCCCGCACTCGAAGCACCGCAATACACGCTCATCCATTCCGGGCGATCCTGCCCGGAATGCCAATTCGTCCACGTGGTACGGACGCATCTCGGCAGCACCAAATCCTTTACAAACTTAGTGCCTGTAGGCATGATTCCTCCGGTCCGCCGGCTTGCCGGCGCCCTTGTCGCTTCCTTTTGAGGTTCCCACACACGGCGCATATGGCAGCAGTCCTTCCCAACACGACCACCGGCACAGCGCTGTCGGGCCTCGCGCGCGCGCTGGTGCAGGCCAATCGCCTGAGCGCCGCGCAGGCGGACATGCTGCACAAAAAGGCCATCCAGGAAAAGACCGCCTTCATCGACGCCGTGCTCGCCAGCGGCGCGATCGAGCCGCGCGCGCTGGCCGCTTTCTGTTCCGAGACCTTCGGCTATCCGCTGTTCGACCTGTCCGCGTTCGCGCCGGAATTCCTGCCCACCAGCGCCATCGACGCCAGGCTGATGCAGGCCCAGCGCGTGATCGCGCTGGCCAAGCGCGGCAACAAGCTGTCGGTCGCGCTGTCCGACCCGACCAATACCCAGGCCCTGGACCAGATCAAGTTCCAGAGCGAGGCGACGGTCGAGCCGGTGATCGTGCCGCACGACGCGCTGCTGAACCTGCTGGCCGCGATCGCCAAGGGCGCCGAACAGGATTTGAGCGAGCTGGCCGGCGACGATGCCGAGATCGAATTCGCCGAGGAAGACCAGCAGTCGGCAACGCCGACCGAGGCCGCCAGCGACGTCGAGGATGCGCCGATCGTGCGCTTCCTGAACAAGATCCTGATGGACGCGGTGCAGATGGGCGCCTCGGACATCCACTTCGAGCCCTACGAAAAGTATTACCGGATCCGCCTGCGGGTCGACGGCGTGCTGCGCGACCACGCGTCGCCGCCGCTGTCGATCCGCGAAAAGCTGGTCTCGCGCATCAAGGTGCTGGCGCGCCTGGACATCGCCGAAAAGCGGGTGCCGCAGGACGGCCGCATGCGGCTGATCATGTCGGCCACGCGCACCATCGATTTCCGGGTCAGCACCTTGCCGACGCTGTTCGGCGAAAAGACGGTGATGCGTATCCTGGACGCGACCCAGGCGCAGATGGGCATCGACGCGCTCGGCTACGACCCGGACCAGAAGGCCCTGCTGCTCGAAGCGATCACCCGCCCCTACGGCATGGTGCTGGTGACGGGCCCGACTGGTTCCGGCAAGACCGTGTCGCTGTACAGCTGCCTGAACCTGCTGAACAAGCCGGGCATCAATATCTCGACCGCGGAAGATCCGGCCGAGATCAACCTCCCGGGCGTGAACCAGGTCAACGTCAACGACAAGGCCGGCCTGACCTTCCCGGTGGCGCTCAAATCCTTCCTGCGCCAGGATCCCGACATCATCATGGTCGGCGAGATCCGCGACCTGGAAACCGCCGACATCGCGGTCAAGGCCGCCCAGACCGGCCACATGGTGTTCTCGACCCTGCACACCAACGATGCGCCGTCGACCCTGACGCGCCTGATGAACATGGGTGTGGCGCCCTTTAATATCGCTTCGTCGGTGATCCTGATCACGGCCCAGCGCCTGGCGCGGCGCCTGTGCAGCTGCAAGCAGCCGCTCGAGATCAGCCGCGAGGCCCTGCTGTCGGCCGGCTACCGCGACAGCGACCTGGACGGCGACTGGCGGCCCTATGGCCCGGTCGGCTGCGACCGTTGCCTGGGTTCGGGCTACAAGGGCCGGGTCGGCATCTACCAGATCATGCCGATCTC